>CAZORB010000043.1:23625-27880 GCA_964581825.1 uncultured Bordetella sp. | reverse complement strand
GGCTCGCCAAAACGATCCAGCGACAAGGGCTGGACGTGATACTCGACATTCGCGCGGTCATGCCGTGGATCGGACGGCGCAAAGGCGCCCAGCTGACTCGGCGACATCGACATCGGCCCAGAGCGACTCACGAGGTATTCGAGCCCCATCCGGACCTTGCCCCACACGCTGTTGGCCTGTTCGTTCAACGTGGGTACGCCCTGCACCTTGTAAATCATTCGAAGCTGCAGGTGATCCTGCAGATTTTCTCCCACGCCCTTGAGGTCGGTAACAACCGGCACACCGGCCCGCTCGAGCACGGGCGCAGGCCCGATTCCGGATCGCTGCAGGATCTGTACCGAGCCTATCGCGCCCGCTGCCAACACCACTTCGCGGGACGCTAGGAAGCGCTTGCTTACGCCAGAGCCCGCTCCCAGCCTACAGTCGACACCGATCACTCGTCCGGAACCGTCATCAGCCCGAACTAGCCGATCGGCGCTTGCGTCGCAGACCACGCGCAGATTGGGGCGCTGCTCAACCGGACGCAGAAAAGCCTTTGAGGCATTCCACCGGACGCCTCGCCGCTGATTGACCTCGAAGTAGCCGCACCCGAAGTTATCGCCACGATTAAAGTCCTCGGTAGGCGGAATGCCCGCCTCGGCCGCCGCCCGGCGAAATGCATCGAGGATCGTCCAGCTGAGGCGCTGCCCTTCCACGCGCCATTCGCCCCCATGGCCGTGCAGTGAATCGGTTGAGCCGTTATCTCGCCGGTGATAGTCCTCATGGCGCAGAAACCAGGGCAGCACGTCCTCCCAGGCCCAGCCCGGATTGCCAAGCGCCGCCCAACCGTCGTAGTCGGCCCGCTGGCCGCGCATGTAAATCATGCCGTTGATCGACGAGCAGCCACCCAGCACCCGGCCCCGGGGATAGCGAATCGCCCTGCCAGCCAGCCCCGGGTCAGCCTCGGTGTTGAACATCCAGTCGGTGCGGGGATTGCCGATGCAGTAGAGATAGCCGACTGGGATATGAATCCAGAGATAGTCGTCCCGCCCGCCCGCCTCGAGCAGCAGAACCGACACCGCCGGGTCTGCCGACAAGCGGTTGGCAAGCAGGCAGCCGGCGGTTCCGGCCCCCACAATCACGTAATCGTATGACTCCGATGCAGCGCTCATTGAACCTCAGCCCATCATCATCACCTGGCGAATCGACTCGCCCCGCGCGAGCCGGTCAAGCGCCGGGTTGATGTCATCCAGGCGGATTCTCTCCGACAGCAGGCGGTCGACTGGCAACAACCCCTGCCGGTACATCGCAATGAAGCGCGGCACATCGCGCGACGGAACCGACGAGCCCACATAGCTGCCCTTCAGCGTGCGCTCCTCGGCGATCAAGGACACTGCCTGGAGTGACCAGCGCGCCGCTGGGTTGGGCAACCCCGCCGTGACCGTGGTGCCGCCCCGTGCGGTGATCCGATAGGCCAGCTCGAGCGCCGCCACGTTGCCAGCCATCTCGAATGCGTAATCAACCCCCCCACTGGTTGCCTCGCGGATCTTTTCAAGCGCATCGGGCTCCGATGCATTCACGCACACCGTCGCACCAAGCGACCGGGCAAGCGCGAGCTTCGAGTCGAGCATGTCAACCGCCACCACCTGGCGCGCGCCACCGGCGACCGCCGCCAGCAGCGACGAGAACCCGACTCCGCCCAGGCCCACCACCGCCACCCGCGACCCCGCTTCCATTTTTGCGGTGTTGAATACCGCGCCCGCACCCGTGATGACCGCACAGCCAAAGAGCGCCGCTTCGTCCCAGGGCAGCGTGGGATCGATACGCACCACCGAGCGACGCGACACCGTGGCGTATTCGGCGAACGCCGCACAGCCCAGGTGATGATGAAGCGGCCCATCTGCGCGCCCGTCGATGCCTGAATGCCCCACTGCCGACAGGCGCCGATATCCACCCAGCAACGACCCCGCTGCGTTTGACTCGCCTCCAGGACCGCAGAGCGCAGGCCGCCCGATCGAGCAGCTGGCGCACGACCCGCAATTGGGCCGAAAAATGAGCACCACGTGATCACCCACCGCAAGGTCAGTGACCCCCTCGCCCAATTCGACGACCTCGGCTGCAGCTTCGTGACCGATGACGATCGGCATTGGCCACGGCCGATCACCATTGATCGCCGAGAGATCGGAGTGACAGAGGCCCGCCGCATGGATGCGCAGCAACACCTCACCGCGCCCGGGCGGCGCCAGCTCGACCTCTTCAATGGAGATGGGCTGACTTTGCGCATAGGGCATCGGCAGACCCATGCTCCGCAACACCGCCGCCTTGATTCTCATCTTGGGCTCCCGCCTGAATACACGCGCCGCTGAGACACCCTCATCAGCGAATGCCGGCCAGACACAGATACTTGATCTCGAGATATTCGTCGATGCCGTGCCGCGACCCCTCGCGACCGAGCCCCGACTGCTTGACACCACCAAACGGCGCGACTTCGGTCGATAGCAGGCCGCTGTTCACGCAGACCATACCGCTCTCGAGCGCCTCGGCTACGCGAAATACCCGGCCCAGATCGCGCGAGAAGAAATAGGCCGCCAGACCAAACTCGGTGGCATTCGCCATCTCGATGACCTCGTCCTCGGTTTGGAAGCGAAAGAGCGGTGCAACCGGCCCAAAGGTTTCTTCCCGCGCCACCTTCATGGATTGCGTCACATTGGCGAGGATCGTGGGCTCGAAAAACAGCCCGCCCAGCGCATGCCGGCGGCCGCCCGTCAGCACGCTCGCGCCCTTGGCGAGCGCATCGGCCACATGCTCTTCCACCTTTGCAATCGCCGCGGGCTCGATCAGCGGGCCAATCGTGACGCCCGGCTCGTCGCCTGGCCCGACCTTGAACTGCGCAACGCGTGCGGCCAGGCGCTTGGCGAACTCATCGTAGACACCCTCCTGCACGTAGAGGCGGTTCGCACAGACACAAGTCTGGCCTGCGTTGCGATACTTCGAGGCAATTGCGCCCTCCACCGCCGCATCGAGATCGGCGTCATCAAACACGATGAACGGCGCATTGCCGCCCAGCTCGAGCGACAGCTTCTTGACCGTATTGGCCGACTGCCGCAGCAGAATCCGACCCACCTCGGTCGATCCGGTGAACGACACCTTTCGCACCACCGGGCTTTCGCAGAGCGCAAGACCAATCTCAGGCGCCCGCGCGGCATCGCCCGTAACAATATTGAAGACCCCCGGCGGCAACCCCGCGCGTTCAGCCAGCTCAGCCAGTGCAAGCGCCGACAGCGGCGTCGCCTCAGCTGGCTTTGCCACCACCGTGCAACCGGCTGCAAACGCGGGCGCCACCTTGCGCGTGATCATCGCAATCGGAAAATTCCACGGCGTGATTGCCGCGCACACACCAATGGGCTGCCGCATCACCAGCACCCTGCGGTCGGCCGCGTAGGTGGGAACGATCTCACCATAGGCGCGCTTACCCTCTTCCGCGAACCACTCGATGAACGAGGCGCCGTAGGCGACCTCGCCACGCGACTCCGATAGCGGCTTGCCCTGCTCGGCAGTCATCAGCGCCGCGAGGTCTTCGGTGTTGGCAATAATCAGGTCGAACCAGCGGCGAAGGATGGCCGCGCGATCCTTCGCCGTGCGTGCACGCCAGGCCGGCAGCGCGCGCTCAGCCGCAGCAATCGCCCGCTGGGTCTCTGCCGCACCCATGTCGGCCACGCGCGCCAGCTCGGCGCCGTTGGCCGGGTTGGTGACCGCAAACCGCGCCCCACTGTCAGCGGCCGTCCATGCACCCTCGATATAGCCCTCGGTGCGCAGCAGCGCCCCATCCTTCAATGCGAGCCCCATTGCGGCCCTCCCTGTTGCTTTGCTTTGCCTGATTTAAGTGCGCGATCGTTGCGACTGATTACTTCATGGTGGGCATGACAAACTCGGCGCCGGCGCGAATGCCTGCCGGCCAGCGCTGAGTGACCGCCTTGGCGCGGGTATAAAACCGCACCCCCTCGGGCCCATGCATGTGATGATCGCCAAAGAGCGATGCCTTCCAGCCGCCAAACGAATGGAAGGCCAGCGGCACCGGAATCGGCACATTGATGCCCACCATACCTACCTTGACCCGAGCCGCGAATTCGCGCGCGGAGTCGCCCTCGCGGGTGAAGATGGCGCAGCCGTTACCAAACTCGTGTGAATCAACCAGCGCGAGCGCCTGATCGAAGTTGGCAACGCGCACAATCGACAACACCGGCCCAAAGATTTCTTCGCGATAAATCTTCATCTC
>CAZORB010000043.1:12159-23525 GCA_964581825.1 uncultured Bordetella sp. | reverse complement strand
CCGATCAGCGCATCGACCGCCTGCTCGAGATCGGCATCGGGCATTACAACCATGTGATTCTTGGCGCCGCCGAGCGCCTGAACACGTTTGCCGTGAGCGGCGGCCGTGTCATGGATGTAGCGCGCAATCGGGGTCGAGCCCACGAAACTGACCGCGCTCACCAGCGGATGCTCAAGGAGCGCATCAACCGCCACCTTGTCACCCTGAACGACATTGAAGACGCCATCGGGCAGACCGGCCTCTTTCAACCACGCTGCCATAAGCAGCGAGGCGGAAGGGTCGCGCTCGGAAGGCTTCAACACAAAGGTGTTGCCGCAGGCGATCGCCACGGGGAACATCCACATCGGAACCATCGCCGGAAAGTTAAACGGCGTGATGCCCGCGCAGACGCCAAGCGGCTGCCGGATCGAATACATATCGATGCCGGTTCCCACCTGCTCGCTGTATTCACCTTTCAGAAGCTGCGGAATGCCACAGGCGAACTCCACCACTTCGAGACCGCGCACCACCTCGCCCTGCGCGTCCGAGAACACCTTGCCGTGCTCGGCGGTGATGGCCGCGGCGAGCTCGTCGGCGCGGCGCTCGGCGATTTCTTTGAAGCGAAACATCACGCGCGCACGCCGCAGCGCCGGCGTGGCGGCCCAGGCAGGCGCAGCGGCCGCCGCGGCCTGCACGGCGGCATCGACATCACCTGCCGAGGCAAAACCTACCTCGCGCGCCACCGCGCCGGTGGCAGGGTTGTAAACCGGTGCACGACGGCTGGCTGGACTGGGAGCGACCGGCTGGCCGCCGATCCAATGACCCACCAGGGTCTGAGAGAGGATGCTTTCGGGGCTGCCCACTTGCGGATTCCTTGGGTTTGATGTTCAATAGGCTGAACGATCGTTCATTTACACGAACGGACCTCGAAACCTTAAATGGCCGCCTCCACGCTGTCAACCCGAGCACCCAGCCGACCGGCCGCCCGCCCGTCGGCCACGCAGCCCGCGCGCCTGGTGCCTGCGGTCGAGCGCGCCGTGCGACTGCTCGATGCGCTTGCGCGCTCCCGACGTCCGGCCGGTCTCGCCCAGCTCGCACGCGAAATCGGCGCACCCAAAAGCAGCGTGCATGGCCTGCTCTCCACGCTGGTCGAGCTCGATCTGGTTCGGCGCGACGACGCGGGTGAATTCTCGCTCGGGCCGCGGCCGCTGCAATGGGCTGGCGCCTGGTCGCGACATTCCGATGTCGCAAGCGTCTTTCATGAGCTCGCCAGTCGCGCGGGTCCGCTGGCCACCGAAACCGTGATGCTCGCAGTGCTCGAGGGACGCGATGTGCTCTACCTGGGCTGCCGTCCCGGCACCCGCGCGCTCGCTGTGAACTTTCGGGTGGGCGGCCGTTTCCCGGCAAGCTGCACCTCGAGCGGCAAGGCGATCCTGTCGACGATGGACGAGCATGAGGTGCGCGCCCTCTTCGCTGGGGAACGCAATCTACCTAAACCCACTCGACACAGCGTCCCCAACGTCGCGGCACTGATGCGCCAGCTCGCCCTTGCCCGCACGAGCGGCCATGCGGTCGATGACGAAGAAATGGCTGAAGGCATGCAGTGCTTTGGCGCGCCGGTGTTTTCCGCAGCACCGGGCCCGGCCATCGCCGCCGTGGCGGTCAGCCTTATCAAGGCGGGCACGGGCGAACCCCGGCGCCTTGAAATTCTGACCGCAATCCGCGCGCTGGCCGCCGACCTGTCAGAGCGACTCGGTGCGGTCGGGCGAGCGCCTCGCGCAGCCAACCTACCGCCGTCCAACGCCGGCCGCGCTGCGCCACCGGCCCGTGGCACCACCCGTCGATCACCCCTATAACCGGCCCCACGCTCAAGCCTTCGAGGAGCCCCCGCAATGAACGCCACCCAAGCACCGCCCCGAATCAATGCCGATCGACTCTGGCAAAGCCTCATGGAGCTCGCTGCAATCGGCGCCACCGAATTGGGTGGCGTGAAGCGGCTGGCGCTGACCGACCTCGACCGCCAGGGGCGGGACCTGGTGCGCGCCTGGTTGGAGCACGCCGGCTGCCGCGTTCTGGTCGATGCAATTGGCAACATCTTTGCGATCCGCCCCGGGGCGCGCGACTCTGACCCGGTTGGCATCGGCAGCCATATCGATACGCAACCCTCCGGCGGCAAGTTTGATGGCAACTACGGCGTACTCGCCGGGCTGGAGGTCATTCGCGCGCTCAATGACGCGGCGATCACCACCGACCGACCAATCGCGGTTGCGATCTGGACCAACGAAGAAGGCAGCCGATTTACGCCGGTGATGATGGGCTCGGGCGTCTACGCGGGCGCGTTCAGTCTCGAGCACTGCCTCGCGCGCACCGACCTCGAGGGCGTCTCTGTCGCCGAGGCGCTCGCGCAAATTGGCTATGCCGGATCCGATACCGCCCCGCGCTTTGCCGCCTTTTTCGAACCCCATATCGAACAGGGCCCTATCCTCGAAGCCGAGAACATCACGATCGGCGCGGTGGAGGGCGCACTGGGCCAACGTTGGTTCGATCTCGAGCTGGTTGGCCAGGACGCCCACGCGGGCCCCACCCCGCTTGCCATGCGGCGCGATGCGCTGGTCGGCGCCGCACGGGTCATCACTGAAGTGCGCCGTATCGCAGCCCACTATCCTCACAACGCGCGGGGTACCGTGGGCCAGTTGCTGGTGTCGCCCAACTCACGGAACGTCATCCCCGGCCGCGTACGACTCACGATTGACCTGCGTAACGCCCAGGCCGACACGCTCACGGCCATGGTCGACGACATCCGCGCCTGCATCAGCCGCATCGCAGCCGACGAGCGGCTCGAAGCGCACCTCACTGAAGTGGTTCATTTCGAGCCCTGCCACTTTGACCCACACTGGGTGAGCCGTATCGAAGCGCTGGCGCGCACGGCCGGACAGTCGGTACGCAGAATCGCGAGCGGCGCCGGCCATGATGCGGTGTATGTCGGTAAAACCTGTCCTGCCGCCATGATCTTTGTCCCCTGCGAGGGCGGAATCAGCCACAACGAAATCGAAAACGCGGAGCCCGAGCACCTTGCCGCAGGCGCTCAGGTGCTGCTCGACGCGGTCCTCGAGGCCGCGGGCCGAGCCGCTGCGCCGCACTGACGCGACGCCCCCGCCATGGTTCACACGCCTACCTCGACCGCGCCCATCGCCATCACGATGGGCGATCCCTGCGGCATCGGGCCCGAGATCCTTCTGAAAGCCATCGCAAAAGCGCCCAACCCCCAAGCACTGGTCGCGGTCGGCGATCCGCAGTGGCTCGCAGCCGAAGCCATGCGGCTCCAACTGCCCGCGCCCCCGCGCATCGAGCGTGCAGCGAGTGTTCCCGCCGATCTGCGCCACGGTCAGGTTGACCCCCGCGCGGGTGATGCGGCCTGGCGCTCCATCGTGCATGCGACCCGCCTCGCGCAGGCAGGCGCGGTGCGCGCGGTGGTCACCGCCCCGATCTCAAAAGAGGCCATGCAGGCGGCCGGCCACCATTACCCCGGGCACACCGAGCTGCTTGCGGAGCTGGCGGGCGGCGTTGAGGTCAGGATGATGCTTGCCAACGCAGAGCTCCGCGTGGTGCTGGTGTCCATCCATGTCGCGCTATCCGAGGCGGTGCGCAGCCTTACCGCGCCTTCAATCGTTCGCACGCTTCAGATTGCCGATCGCGCGCTTCGTGCGGCCGGACTATCAGCACCCCGCATCGCGGTAGCCGGCCTCAATCCGCACGCAGGCGAAGCAGGTCTCTTCGGACGCGAAGAAATCGACATCATTGCGCCCGCAATCGCCGAGGCCCGGGCGCAGGGCATCGATGCGCGCGGCCCCTTCGCGCCGGATACGGTGTTCATGCGCGCACGCGGTCTGGCCGAATTTGATGCGGTCATTGCGATGTATCACGACCAGGGTCTGATCCCCATCAAGTATCTTGGTCTGGACCAGGGGGTGAACATCACGATCGGGCTACCGTTCGTGCGCACCAGCCCCGATCACGGCACCGCATTCGACCTGGCAGGACGACCCGGCCCCGACGGGCGGGGTCTCGCCGACCCGGCAAGCCTGATCGCTGCTATCGCACAGGCGGATGCGCTGAGCGCAAGCGGCCGCTTATAGCCGACGCGGCGGTCGCGCCCCAGGCATGCGCGCATTTGCAGCCAGCGCCAACAGCCGCTGCCGATCACATCCCTGCAGCCGCAGTCCTTCTTCCCGTACCAGACCATCGCGCTTGAACTCACCGATCAATCGCGTCACGCTCACCGGCGTCACCCCAATCAGCTCGGCCGCCTCCTGTCTGCGCAGCCGCGCTTGTTCGCCCAGCGCCTCCAACAGAAACAAGATGTAGCGCGCAAGCCGCGCGCGGGCGGACCCACAGCCAAACGCCGCGATCACGCGATCGACATCATCGAGCGCGCCCTGCCAGTGCGCGAGCAGCGTGAGCGCGCTCGCTGGTTCATGTCCAAGCCGCTCGCGCAGCCGCGTCACAGGAATTCGGCACGCCATGCCATCGCCGACCACGCGAGCTGAATGTCGATGCGGCTCACCCAGCAGCGCAGCAAGCCCCGTCACGCCCGAGGCGCCGATCAGCCGGACCACGCGCTCGCCATCGTGAGCCTCCAGCGACTCTTTCACCAGACCGCCGTGCAATGCGAACACCGCATCGCCCAGCTGGCCTGCCTGGTAGAGCACCTGTCCGGCGCGAAGACGCACAGAGAAAACTGGCGCGGGGTGGGTGCGCTCAGCCTCGCCAACCGAAGACGCGCAGGGCGGCAGCGGGTCGGCACGGCCCAAGCAGGCCCCGCACGCAGGACAGAGCGGACCCAACCCGCTGCGAACCAACTCAGGGAACGTGGCAACAGACATCACAACCGGCAGCGAGTCAGAGAGCTGACCACTGTACGGGCATGCGCTGCGCTCGGTGCGCGTGCGCCCGCTCGCCCTTTGACCCACGTCAGCCGATGACGCGCCGCGCGGGCCCGGCGTGCCGGGCGGGCCCTCTTTAACCGCTACGCCGCGAGCTTCTGCTCGAGCGCGCGCTTGACCTCCAGCAACTCGGCCGGCATGCGCTGCGCAAGCGAATCAAACAACTCGCCGTGCAGGCGGAACTCTTCGCGCCAGGCGGCTAGATCGATTGAGGTGATTCGCGCGAATCGGTCTTCAGGGAAGGCGAGCCCCGCCCAATGCAGATCGTTGTAACGCGGGCTGATGCCAAACACGTGCTCGCCGCCCTGCGCCTGACCCTCGACGCGCTCGACGATCCAGCGCAGAACACGCATGTTCTCGCCAAAGCCAGGCCACACAAACCGGCCGTTCTCATCGGTACGGAACCAGTTGACGCAGTAGATGCGCGGCAACACCGCGCCGCGCGCCGAGAGCTTCGTCCCCAGTTCGAGCCAATGGCGGAAATAGTCGGCCATGTTGTAGCCGCAGAACGGCAGCATGGCAAAGGGATCGCGCCGCACGACGCCCTGCTGGCCCATTGCCGCAGCGGTGGTTTCCGAGCCCATTGTGGCGGCCATGTAGACGCCCTCGACCCAGTTGCGCGCCTCGGTGACGAGCGGCACCGTGCTTGAGCGACGGCCACCGAAAATGAAGGCATCGATCGGCACCCCCTCAACACTGTCCCAGGCCGGATCGATTGCGGGATTCTGCGTGGCAGCCACCGTGAAGCGGGCGTTGGGGTGCGCGGCCTTGCGACCAGCCTTGCCGTCAGCCGGCGTCCAGTCGCGGCCCTGCCAGTCGATCAGATGCTCGGGCGGCGTGTCGGTCATGCCTTCCCACCAGACGTCGCCGTCATCGGTGAGCGCCACGTTGGTAAAGATCGTGTTCGCGCCAAGCGTGGCCATACAGTTGGGATTGGTTCGCACATTGGTGCCCGGGGCGACACCGAAATAGCCCGCCTCGGGATTGATCGCACGCAGCCGACCGTCGGCTGAGGGCTTGATCCAGGCGATGTCATCGCCAATGGTGGTGACCCGCCAGCCGTTGAATCCCTCGGGCGGAATCAGCATCGCGAAATTGGTTTTTCCGCAGGCCGACGGAAATGCCGCCGCCACATGATATTTGCGGCCCTGGGGGCTGGTGACGCCCAGAATCAGCATGTGCTCGGCAAGCCAACCTTCGCCATCTGCCGCCACATCCTGGTGCCCCATCGTGGAGGCAATGCGTAGCGCAAAGCATTTCTTGCCCAATAGCGCGTTGCCGCCATAGCCCGATCCAAACGACCAGATTTCGCGGGTCTCGGGGTAGTGAACAATGTATTTGGTGGGATTGCAGGGCCAGGCGACATCGGCCTGTCCGGCTGCAAGCGGCGCGCCGACCGTGTGCACGCAAGGCACATAGGCGCCCGACTCGCCAAGCAGCTCATACACGCGCCGCCCCATCCGGGTCATGGTGCGCATGCTGACCACCACATAGGGGCTGTCGGTAAGCTCGATGCCCAGATGCGCAATCGGGCTGCCCATTGGACCCATTGAAAACGGCACAACGTACAGCGTGCGGCCACGCATCGCGCCGGTAAACAGACCGCGCATGGTGGCGCGCATCTCAACCGGGTCCACCCAGTTGTTGGTCGGGCCAGCGTCTTCGCGACGCGCCGGGCACACAAACGTGCGGTCTTCGACGCGCGCCACGTCAGACGGATCCGACCAGGCGAGAAACGAGCCTGGACGCTTGGCGGGATTGAGCGGGCGCAGCGTGCCGGCAGCCACCATCTGATCGCACAGTCGTTTGTATTCGTCATCAGAACCATCGCACCAGACCACGCGATCGGGCTGGGCGAGCGCAGCAATCGATGCCACCCACTCGATCACCCCACGGTGGCGGACGTAGTCGGGCGCTGCCACGGTGGTGGCATTCCAGACCGAATTCATCGCGGCAACCGCGTTCGCGTTCGATGCGTTCATCCTCACATTCTCCTGGCGATGCTTCCGGAAGACGCCCCGCGCCCTGTGTCCCACACGGTGCGATCGCCTACCAGCCTGTGTAACTGTTGTATGCGTCTGTTGTATGCGTCTGTTGGTCTTGCGGTCAGACCGGGCTCCGGTGCGTTTTGCCGGTATTCCCGGCAGAATCCGCATCCTGGAAATCCTATTCCGGAAACGAAAACCTTCAATTTTACACTTCGGGCCTGGCCCGGGGCGATAATCCCGAATACTCCGATGAAACCACTGACACCCGAGTTGCTGCTGTCGACGATGGACGCAGGCCAGACCATTCGTCGCGAGGATACCCAGCCCCTCTCCGACTGGGCTGCGGGCGAACGCATGGCGCGCGACATCGTCGCGCTGCGTGAAGCGCGCGGTGATCGTCCGATCGGATGGAAGGTGGGCCTCACCAACACCTCGGCCTGGCCGCGGCTGGGTATCGACCGGCCGATCTGGGGCCGACTCTACGACCGCACCGTCACGCTGCTCGACTCCACCCAGGCGGTGTTCTTTCTGAACGGTTTGTCCGCGCCCCGCATCGAGCCAGAAATCGTCGTGGGGCTTGCCCGACCGCCGCGCGCTGAGACGCCCGAGGCGCTGCTGGAGGCCTGCGCCTGGATCGCGCATGGATTCGAAATCGTCCACACCCCATATCCCAACTGGCAGTCGCTGCCCATGGAAAGCCACGCGGCGCAGGCCATGCATGCCGCACTGATCGTGGGCCCCCGCCTGCGACCCGATCAGCTGGGGGCGAGCCCGGCGGCGCTCATCGGCGCGCTCGAAACCTTCACGCTCACCATGACCCGCGAGGGCGGCGAGAGCTGGTCCGGCCGCGGCAGTGTGGTGCTCGGCAGCCCGCTCGCGTCGCTCGGCCGACTCGCGCGCGAACTCGGTCAGCGCGGCACGGCACTCGGGATCGGCGACATGATCACCACGGGCACGCTGACCGATGCGCAGCCGCTTGGCGAACCCGGCCGCTGGCGCACGCAGATCGAGGGCATCGCGCTGCCTGGGCTGTCGCTTGTTACGCAATGGCGCGGCTGATCGCTGCGAGCGTTGGCCGCGCGGCGCCGCTCTTCGCAGGCAATGGCAGCGAGCGCTTTGCCACCGAAAGCGCCATCAATAAGCGCCCGGTCAGCACGCTCGCCAACCCTGAGCCCTGCGCGGTAACCGAACGCGGCCTGGATGGTGACGAGTCGGTCGAGCGCCGCATTCATGGGCCGCCGCTGCAGGCGGTCTATGTCTATCCGGCCGAGCATTACCGGTTCTGGCAGTCGCTCGCGCAGCAGCACGGGCGCCCGCCGTTACCTGAGGCCGGCGCGCTGGGTGAGAACCTGACCGTCGAGGGACTCACCGAATCGCAGGTCTGGGTGGGTGATCTGCTCGCCATTGGCAGCGTGCGCCTGCGCGTGACGCGCCCCCGTGATCCCTGTTTCAAGCTCAACGCGAAACTGGGCCTGTCGATGGCCGCCAAGATGATGGTTCAGTCGGGCTACACCGGGTTTTACTGCGCGGTCGTCCAGGCAGGGTCGCTCGCCGCCGGCGATCTGGTGGCGCTGACAGCAGGCGATCGGGCCATTACTGTGTTGGATCGACATCGGCTTGACCACCGCAGCCCGCGTCAGTTGCCGTTCTGAGACACTGTATCGGGCCGACAACCCTTGGGTTTGCAGCCAGCCGATGTTCGGGTAGATTGCGTTTCATGATCATGGTTCAACGACAAGCCAGCCCCGCGCAGCGCACCGCGGGCACCGCTCGCATTCTTTTGCTTGCGGGTCTCGCATTCGCCCTTGAAGCGCTCTGGCGCGACTCGGTCGGGCGCGTAGTCATGTCCGGCGCGGTTCTGTTTGCGGGCGCAAGCCTGCTTGTGTTCGCCAAGCGTACCGGTTGAGACACGCCACCGCCCTGTTCATCGACCCCCACCCGGTCGATGAGGCATTGTGCGACGCAAGCCACAGCGGTCCCGAACTCGCCCACCTGGCCGCCACGTATGGGGCAAGCCCCCGTGCGCTCGTCTTTCGCTCACCCTCCTCCGACTGGCGGCTCCTGATGCTGATGCTGCCACTGGGTTCGAGGCTGTCGCTCATGACCCATCCCGTGTTCGCGCAGCTCACCCGAACCTGGGGTCTGGGTATTCGATTCATCGGCATCGACCGCGACCAGCTGGTCTACGATTTCCGCGCGCTCCTCAGCAATCGCACCTTGCAGCTGGTGGTCGACCTGCTGGCCCGCAACGAGCGATCCATCAGCGCACCCGCAGCGCAGCGCAGCCCACGCAATTTGCCACCGGAGACCGCGCGCAGCGACCCCGAGCCGGCCACGAGCGATGCCTCCGCCCCGCTTCTTGACCTGCTGTTTGAAGCGCTCGCGGGCGACATGCTCACCACGCTCGAGCGCCGCCGCGCCGACTGGGTACGCCATCTCGACCGCGAACATCGCCTGGAAGCCAGCCCCGCCACGCGACTGTTTGGTCACGACGATCGTTACCCGGATTTCATCGAACGGCTACGCGCGGCGCTTCGCGATGGCACGATCGATCCCGCCTTCTACGGACGGGTGCTGCGCTCGGTCGACCAGCGTGAGGCGCAGGTCGATGCCCGAATCGCCGCCATCATCGAAGACGCACTCGACCCTGCGGCGCTTGCGCTGCTTGCGCGAACCGGTGCCGGTAAACACCTGGGTGCCTACAACTGGCTGGTTCTCGCGCCCCGCCACGCCGCCGCGCGCGCGCACCTGATCAGCCGCCTGCCCACGCTGGTGAACTTTCTGGCGGAAACGCTCATGCCGCTCGAAGCGCACGCGCGCATCGCGCATGGGTCGCTTGCAGCCGACGGCGACGGAACGCTGCCCGATCGCGCGCCCGCCGGCCCCAGCTATGACCTGCGGCCCACCATCGAGCGCCAGGCCTGTCTGCATGGCATTGAGCACACTGGGTGGTTGCGTCGCGCGATTGATGCAGGACAGGACCGGCAGATCATCGATGCGCTGGCCGCGCGGCTTGGCGTGAGTGCCAACCTGGTGCGACGGCTCTGGCGCGACCCGCCCAGCGCACTGGGCCAACCACCTGCCTGGCTGGCCGCAACGCTGCTGCGTCATCTGAATCAGCTGCCTGAACGTGCCTGGCCGCACGACGACGACAGCTGGCAGCACCTGATCGAACGCGCGAGCGCCATGCAGACTGGCTAGCCACGCACCGTCTGTCGCCTTCCCTGAACGCGCGCCCGCCACTTACGGCTTCCACAACCGCTCGCTACCGACCATGTCGCTTCGAATCATTACCACCGGCGGAACCTTCGACAAGCACTACGATCCGCTGACCGGGCAACTCGTCTTTGCCGACAGCCACCTGCCAGCGCTCCTTGCTCGCGCCCGCCTGGCCGAACCGCCGGCGGTACAGGCGCTGATGGCACTCGACAGCCTGGACATGACCGACGCCCACCGCCAGTCGATTCTGGCCGCCTGTCGCGCAAGCCCCGAGCCTCGCATGGTCATCATTCACGGCACCGACACGATGGTCGATACCGCCGCGGTGCTGGGCCGCGCGAAGCTCGACGCAACGATTGTGCTTACCGGCGCCATGGTGCCGGCTGAAATCGACGGCTCGGACGCCTTGTTCAACCTTGGCTTTGCACTGGCCTGCGCGCGCACGCAGCCCCCGGGTGTCTGGGTCGCGATGAACGCCTGCCTCTACCCCTGGGACGCGGTGCGTAAGAACCGTACCCTGGGGCGCTTTGAGCCGACCGCTTAAATCACCCACCGACGACCCTGCGCGGTAGCGGCACCGCCACCCCCTCGATCTGGAGCTCTCACCGATGCACTTTGACCTTTCCGCCCTGGATACCGGGCTCTGCTACAAGCTACTGTCCAGCCTGGTGCTGCCACGGCCCATCGCGCTCCTGTCCACGCAAAGCCCCGCCGGCGTCGTCAATGCCGCGCCCTACAGCTTCTTTAACCTGATGGGCGACGATCCGCCCATTCTGATCGTGAGCCTCGAGTGCCGGCCCGACGGCACGCTGAAGGACAGCGCACGCAACATCGTCGACACCGGCGAATTTGTTGTGAATCTGGTCGATGAGGCTCTCGCCGATCGGATGCATGCCTGCAGCACTGCGTATCCGCCAGAAGTCAGCGAACCGGAGGTACTGGGACTCTCGCTGTGTCCCAGCACGGTCATCAGACCGCCGCGGCTGGGCGACGCGCCGGTGGCGCTCGAGTGCACGCTCTTCCAAAAACTCGAGATCGGCCGGCGCCGGCTGCTTGCCATCGGCCACATTCACTGGCTGCATGTGCGCGATGGCGTGATCGACCCTGCCACGCTGCGTGTGAACATGGCGAACTATTTTCCGATTGGACGCATGTTCGCCGACCGCTACGTTCGAACCCGCGATCAGTTCACGGTCGACACCAGCCCCGACTTTATCGAACGCATCAAAGCCGAGGG
>CAZORB010000043.1:0-12059 GCA_964581825.1 uncultured Bordetella sp. | reverse complement strand
GCCGCATCGGCTTTCATCGACACCGGATCGATCACCACACCATACTGCTCGCGCGCGGCCTCGATCGACACATAGCCCTGGCGCACATCGTCTTCGACCTGCTCGCGCCGCCGATCGGTGGGCTTGCCGAAACCACCGCCCCCGCCCGACCGAAGCACATAGGCATCGCCTGGCTTGAGCAGCTGCGAAAACACCTTGCCTGTGGCGTATACGGTTTCAGGCTGACCGCCGCGATGAATCGCCACCTGATTGCCGTGCGCGGACAACCCGCCAAACAGCCCCCAGGGGCGGTTCTCAACGCGCTCAATCTGCGAGTTGAACATCGTGTCGGAAAGCACCCGCACCACCTGCTCGGCGCCGAGCCCGCCGCGGTGCTTACCCGCGCCGCCCGAATCCTGGCGCAACCCATAGCGCTCGATGATGAACGGATACTTGGCCTCGACCTGCTCGGACGGGCCGTTATGCGTGTCGCCATCGTTGATGGCGATGGTTGCGCACATGCCATCCTCGTTGTGCTTGGCGCCCCAGCCGCCGCCAATCAGGCCGCCCAGATACAGGAACAGCTTGCGGTTCGCGGGATGCCGGCCGTTGATGTTGGCCACCACCAGATCGGCATGGTGGGCGGCCGCCACCCGCGTGGGAATCGCCGGTGCAAGCGCTTTGAAGATGGTGTCGATGACCGTCATCGGATAGGTCATCCACATCCGCATGGGCGCGGGGCGCGTGGCATTGACGAACTTGCCTTCGGGCAGGATCACCGTGAGCGGCACAAAGCAGCCATCGTTGATCGGCATCTCAAGCGGCGCGACGATGCACTTGAGCGCTACCTGTGCAGCCGACAGACCCGCCGGCCGACCCGAGTTGAAAAAGCCCCGCACCTGCTCGCCCACGTTGGAAAGATCGACGGTCATCTCATCGCCCTTCACGGTGACCGTGACCCGCACCGGAATCGGCTTACCGAGATCGACGCCGTCATCATCCATGAATGACTCGGCGGTATAGACGCCATCGGGAATCGCGCGGATCTGCTCGCGACTCACCGCCTCGCTCTGCCGATAAATCGCCTGGATCGCGCCGTCGAATTCATCGCGACCGTATTTGTTGAGCATCTCGATGACCCGCCGCTCGCCGGTGCGAACCGCAGCGATCTGTGCACGCAGATCGCCCATCGCCCGCTCAGGCACGCGCACATTCAGGCGAATGATGTCGAACACATCGCGGTTCTCCTCGCCCTTGCGCCAGGCCTTCACCATGGGCATCTGCAGGCCCTCGGAGTAGATGTCGAGCGTCATGCCATCGAGCGGGCCGCCCACATCAATCCAGTGCGCCATGCAGGCGGAGAACGCGACGATCTCGCCGCGCCAGAACACCGGCACAACGAAGGTCATGTGATTGAGGTGGCTGCCCGTTGTGTAGGCATCATTGGTGAGCAGCACATCGCCCTCGTCCATGCCCTCGCGACCGAAGTGCGTGATCATGCCCTTCACCGTGTTCGACATGCCGCGGATGAAGGTCGGCAGCCCGATGCCCACCGAGATCGTGTTGCCGTCGCGATCAAAGAGCCCCACCGTGAAGTCGAGCGCTTCGTAAATGATCATGTTGTAGGCCGTGCGCATCAGGTTGGCCTTCATCTCTTCCGTGGTGGCAACCAGGCCGTTGCGAAGAATCTCGGTAGTAACCGGGTCAGCCCGGTGCGTGTGTGCATCAGTCATGTTCGATCTCGATCACGAGGTTGCCGAAGCGGTCCACTTCCATCCGATCGCCAGGGGCGAGCACGGTGGTGGAGGCATATTCTTCGATGAGCGCGGGGCCGACGACCCGATTACCCGCGAGCAGACGATCGCGCCGCCAGGTGGGCGCATCCACCCAGCCACCGCGCGAGGAGAAGTACACCGGTCGCGACCCCGATGAGGCCTCCGCTGGTGGTGTCTCATCGCCTGCGGGCAGAAGCGGCAGTTCCGGCTTGGCGAGCGCTCCCGTCACCGAGGCGCGTACGCTTACGATTTCAGCCTGCTCGGTTTCCGAGCAGTAGCCGTAGCGCTGCGTGTGCACGCGGTCAAACGCCGCCTTGATCGCGCGCGCATCGCGGTTGGTAAAGGCTTCGCGCGCGATCTCAACCGTCACTGCGTGTTCCTGGCCCACATAGCGCATATCGAGCGCGCGGCTTGCCACGGGCGTACCATGATCACCAGCCACCCCCGCAACATCGCGCTCGCCTTCCGACTCCATCTCGCGAAACACGCGCTCGAGCGCATCGAAATCGATGCTTGCAAGTGGTACGAACAGCGTGCGTACGAAATCGCGCCGCAGGTCCGCCACCAGCATGCCGAACGCTGAGAAATGGCCCGGCGCGGGCGGAATAATGACCGTACCGATATGCAGTTCGCGTGCCACCAGCGTGGCGTGAAGCGGGCCTGCACCACCGAAGGCGACCATCGGAAAGTCGCGCGCATCCAGCCCGCGCTCGGTGGTGACGCGTTTGACCACCGACGACATCGTGGCGGCCGCAATGCGCACAATGCCCTCGGCTGCCTGTTCAATGCTGATTGCTAGCGGCTCGGCAATCGACCGCGCAATCGCCTCGCGCGCAGCGCTCGGGTCAAGCCGCATATCGCCACCCAGAAAGCGCTCGGCCGACAGGCGCCCGAGCACCAGGTTCGCGTCAGTCACGGTGGGCTCTGTGCCCCCTAGCGCATAGCACACGGGTCCGGGCACCGAGCCTGCGCTCTGCGGCCCCACGCGCAGCGACCCCGCCGGCCCCAGCCGCGCGATACTGCCGCCACCAGTTCCCACTTCCTGGATATCGATCATCGGGATCTGCACCGGAAGACCTTCGGTGTAGCCACCAATCATCGAATTCGAAGTCATCAGCACCTCGCCATCCAGGATCACGCCTGACTTCGCGGTGGTACCGCCCATGTCGAACGCAATGGCGCGATCGATGCCCACGCTTGCGCAGAGCATTCGGGTGCCGATCACGCCCGCAGCGGGGCCAGACTCCAGCATCCGGATGCATTCCTGCTGCGCCTGCGACACGTCATAGAGTCCACCGGTCGACTGGACGACCAGGAAGGTGCCGGGGAAGCGCTCGGTGGCCAGATGCGACTCGATGCCCTGCAGATAGTGACTGACACGCGGACCGATATACGCGTTCGCCGCGACCGTGGAGGTGCGCTCGAATTCGCGATACTCCTGCGACAGTTCGTGCGAGGCGGTGATGTAACGGCCCGGCAGGCGCGCCTCGAAAAACCGCTTGGCGGCCAGCTCATGCGCGGGATTGCGGTAGCTGTGCAGAAAAAGAATCGCCACCGCTTCGATCGACTCGGCCTCAAGCGCCTTGGCGATTCGCTCAAGCCGCTCCTCCGACAATTCGGCAAGTACCTCACCGGAGGCGTTAATCCGCTCATCGACTTCAAAACGAAGCGCGCGCTCCACCAGCGGAACGTGCTTTCTGAAGAACAGGTTGTAGGCCTCTGGGCGGTTGACCCGGCCGATTTCATAAATGTCGCGAAATCCGCGGGTGGTGACGAGCGCCGTGCGAGCGCCACTTCGCTCGAGCAGCGTGTTGATCGCAATGGTGGCGCCATGCAGGAACAGGTTCGCCTGATCGAAACGCGCACCCGCCCGGGAAAGGCCCGCGCCAATGCCGTCGATGATGCGCGACGGTGTGGTGAGCGCCTTACCGAGCAGCAGCCGGCGGCCGGATTCGTCGAACACCGCGACGTCGGTAAAGGTGCCGCCCACATCGGCGGCGATCCGTAGCGCCCGCGTGGCGCCTGTTCGGTCTGTCATGAGCGTGATCCGGGTCTGGGTTCAGGGCCGGACCAGTGTAGCCCACCCCCCTGTAAGCGAAAGGGCACGATTTCATTGCGCGTACCGACGGCAAGCCGAGGCCGCGCGCAAACGCCCGTCTTGCCCGTCCTGTCAGTCCCGCCACTCAAGCGGCGTGATGCTGCTGAAGTGATCGGTCCAGAGGCCCACCCCCGGGAGGTCGAGCGAACGCGTACCGATCACGCGGCCCTGAGCATCACGCAGGGGTCGGTTAACCGATGGAAACGCGCGCAGATAGTCGGTGTTTCGCGTAAGGATCATGTAGTGGTTCTCGCGGATGAACCGCGCCGGGTCCTTTTCCTGAAAGCGGCTCCGAACCTGCATGCCAAGCGCCTCAGCCTGCCGCATGACAACCGGATACAGGTTCAGATAAGCGTTAGTAATGTGCACCGCGAGAAAGCCATCTGGTTTCAGGTGCTGGGCATACGCCTTGAATGCTTCACGCGTTAGCAGATGCACCGGCACCGATCCGCCACTGAAGGCATCGAGCACGATGATGTCGTAGCGGCGATCGGCGGGCAGCTGTTCAAACTTCAGTCGTGCATCGCCCACAATCACCTGCAGTTGCGCAGCGCGTGATTCCGGCAGGTTGGTAAACCACTGTCGCGCCACCCGTTCCACTTCCGGGTTGATCTCAAACACATCGTAGCGATCAGTCGGCCGCGCATAGAGCGCAAGCGTTCCTACGCCCAGCCCGACCAGCGCCACATCGAGTGACGGGCGATTCGCCATGAGATAACCCAGCGTCTCGCCGACCCCGCTTTCCACGCCGTAGTAGGTCACCGGCGTGCGTGACAACTCGGGCGACAGGTATTGAATGCCGTGCGTGATCTGGCCGCTGTAGAACACGCGATGATCACGCGCGGGCTCGGCGGGAAAGCGCCGCTCGCGCACCACCACCACGCCGTAGAAGTTGCGCGACTGATCCAAGGTGGTCTCCACCGCACCGGCCATATGCGATAGGCGCGCGCGCAGTGGGTTGTCCCACCAGAACGCGAGACCAGCGCATACCGCCACGGCCAGCCAGGCGAACGCAGGCCTCGGCGCGCTCGCCGACTGACGGTTTTTACGTTCGCGATCAATCACCAGCACGCACAGCGCCGCAGCCGCCGCGAGGCCAATCGACCATTCGTAAAAGTCATTGAACGCATGGGTCGCGATCAAGGCCACAAACAGCCCGCCACAGGCCCCGCCAAACGACATCCATAGGTAATACGCCGTGAGCTGTGAGGTATCCGCGGGGCGGCGTCGATACAACTCGCCATGACACACAAAGCAGACCAGAAACAGCATCGCCCCATGCAGCCAGCGAAGCTCGGTCAGTCCATATCCCCAATACCCGCCAAACAGTTCAGGAATCGCGTGTCGGCCTGACATGAAGAGCACCACCGCCAGCGCGGCACCCGCCACCCAGATCGGCCGATACCAGCGGGGATGATCGAAACTGACGATGAACGACAAGAGGTAGAGCGACAGCGTCAGAATCCAGAGCCGCGGTTCAGGTGCGATGTCATGGCTCGCATGATCGGTGGTGGCAATGAAGAGCATCGAGGCGAGCGCCGGCAGCAGCACCCAACCCGCGCGCTCGCGCCAGCCGATTCGGGAGTGGGACTGCGGCGCCCCGCCCGCGGGCGCTACCGCAGAAACGCTTGCTGCCTGCCCCATGCGCACCTGCATCAGGGCAATCACCGCGCAGGCTGCCGCGAACACCCAGAACCCCCACGCCCATCCGGCGCCTATCGTGGGCAGATCGAGCCAGGGCTCAAACAGATATGGAAACGACAAGAGCGCAAGCAGTGAGCCGACATTCGAGAGCGCATACAAGCGGTAAACGGGTCCGCTCGCACCGCCCCGCGCAAACCAGTGCTGCAGCAGCGGTCCGGTGCTTGCCAGGCAGAAATACGGCAGACCGACACTCGCCGCGAGGATCCAGAGAATTCTCCCGACCGGCGCCTCATCGCCTGTGGGTCGTAACGACGCCTCGGGAATCACCCAGCGGGCAAACACTGCCGCAATCGCAAGCAGCAGCAGATGAATCGCTGCCTGGAGCCTCGGCGAGCGAATCGAGGCCAGGCCATGCGCGTACAGATAGCCACCGAACAGTACGCTCTGGAAAAACAGCATCGCTGCCGTCCACACCGCCGGCCCCCCGCCAAACCAGGGCAGGATCGCCTTGCTCACCATCGGCTGAACCTGAAACAGCAGAAACGCGCTCACAAAAATCGTGAGCCCAAACAGCATGACGATCGCCATGCGCGACAGCGGACGGGGGTTGGAGGTCATGGGCGGCCTTGGTCACAGACGGCGTGCACTGTACCCGTCGCGACACCCGCTGTCACAGCGCCGGACCGCATCCTCATCATCCTGTCACCTTCGCGCCCGATCCTCCGCTACAGTTCGATCACTGCTCGCACTCATCATGCAAAGCCTCGTGAATGTAATAACCGCGCCCCGGCGGCGCGCGCAACTCGCAGCCTGGGGGCTGACCATCGCGCTCTTCGGCTCGCAGGTAACCGCCGCCGAGCGCCTGAGCCCCGACGAGCTCACGCCGGGCCTGTTCACCGGCACGCTGCTTCGTGATCTGCCCCGGCACGGTATCGCGTTGCAGGCCTCCTCCACGCTGGACGCGCTCACCAACACGCACGGCGGCCGTGCGCGGGGCGCGGCGCCCGCCTTACTGACCGAGATCCGAGCCGGGCTCGATCTGGCGCGGCTCGCAGACCTGCCTGGATGGTCAGCCGAAGTCCATCTGATCAACCACGCGCTTGACCGTATCAACGCCGACCGGGTCGGTGCCACAACCGGCGTCACCAACATCGAGACAGTGCGCAGCGGCACCAAGCTCTATCGATTATGGGTGGAGCGCGAAGCGGCTGAGGCAGGGCGCGCGCTGCGGGTCGGCCTGTTTCCATTGGAAGACGAGTTCTTTCTGCTCGAATCCGCGGCGAGCTTCATCCATCCGACCAACGGCCCACAAGGCGACTACGCCACAACGCTGGGCGCCGCCATCTACAACCATGCGGGCTTTGGCGCGCGCCTGCGCGAGCAGTCCTCCGATCGCAGCCGATATCTGATGGCCGCCCTTCTCGACCGTCCTCTCGAAGACACGAACTTTGTGCGAACAAGCGGTCTGTCGTTTCCGCGAGCACCGGGCCTGCATCTGATGATCGAGGCCGGGTTTACGCCGCTTGAGGCCACGC
The DNA here is from genome assembly GCA_964581825.1 of uncultured Bordetella sp. GTDB lineage: Bacteria > Pseudomonadota > Gammaproteobacteria > Burkholderiales > Burkholderiaceae_E > SYIM01. The sequence continues at coordinate 5,028 of CAZORB010000043.1, read as the reverse complement.
CGCTGCGCGATGCGCGCGAGCGTTTTGACAAGACCGCACTGGGCCTCTGGACCTACTCACGCCGCGATCCGCATCTGAGTCAGCGCGAGGCCTCAGGCGAGCCCGTTCGCGCCCGCAACGCCGGCTGGTATCTGCTGCGAGAGCAGACACTCATCGCGCGGCCCGATGGCTCGGGCATGCTCGCGGGCTTTGCCCGGCTGTCCGGCTCCGACGCGCGCGCCTCGCCGATCCGCGAATCGCTGAACGCCGGATTTCGGCTGGCGGGCTGGGTGCCGGGACGCGCCACGGATACCAGCGCTGTGATGGTTGCCGTCCATCGGCTGGGCAACCCGCGCCGGGAGGCCATTGCGGCGCAGGGCGGGATCGCGGCCGCCACCGAGCGCGTGCTGGAACTCAATCATCGGATCGAGGTGATGCCCGCGCTTTCACTGATGCCGCTTGCCCAGTGGATCAGTCAACCGGGCGGCCTGCGCAATACCGGTTCGTCTCGCGTCCTGGGCGCACGGCTTGGTATCGTGTTCTGATTCCGAACTATCAGGAGCCTGTCGATGAGCGGTTGCCCTTTTGGCCACGGCACTGAGCCGCAGCCCCCGACCTCGCCACCCGCCGCCTCCGAGCACGACCCGGATCAGGAGGCACCCATTCCCGGTGCGCCGCCGGGCATGACCTACACCGACTATCTGAAGCTCGATGCGATCCTGACCGCGCAGTCGCCGCTGTCGCCCGATCACAACGAGATGCTGTTCATCATCCAGCATCAGACCAGTGAGCTCTGGATGAAGCTGATGCTGCATGAGCTTCATGCGGCTATCGGCCATCTTCGCACCGATCGCCTGCCGCCCGCCTTCAAGATGCTCGCGCGCGTCTCGCGGATCATGGAGCAGATGGTGCATGCGTGGGATGTGCTCGCTACGATGACCCCTCCCGAGTATTCCGCGGTTCGACCCTACCTTGCGCAGTCAAGCGGCTTTCAGAGCTGGCAGTACCGCTGCATTGAATTCGCGATGGGCAACAAGAGCGCAGCGATGGTTCGGGTGCATGAGCACCGGCCAGATCTGCATGAGACCGTATCGGCTGCACAGCGCGCACCCTCGCTCTACGACGAAAGCCTGCGGCTCCTTGCCCGGCGCGGGCTGGCCGTACCCGCCTCGCATTGCGAGCGCGACTGGCGCGAGCCCTATCGCGCAAGCCCCGAGGTGGAGGCCGCCTGGCTGGTGGTGTACCGAGACCCCGAAGCGTATTGGGATCTCTATCAGCTGGGTGAAGAACTCGCCGACGTTGAGGACGCCTTTCGTCTCTGGCGATTCCGGCATCTGACCACGGTCGAGCGCGTGATCGGCTTCAAGCGCGGCACTGGCGGCACAGCGGGCGTGGGCTATCTGCGCCGCATGCTCGATACCGTGCTGTTTCCGGAGATCTGGTCGCTGCGCACGCGGCTCTGAAGGCGCTTCATCAGGTTCCGATCACGCCGCCATCGCGTCTGGCGATCACCACCGTTGCCGACCGCGGCCGGCCATCGGGCGAGAAATCTGGCCAGTTTGAAAAGCGTCGCGGCGCGCGGGGATCGCTTCGTTCGCCCGGCGACTCGCCCGGATGCTGAATGTTGACAAACAGCGTGCGGCCGTCTGGGGTGAACGCAGCGCCCGTGACCTCGCAGTTGACCGGGCCTGTCAGGAAGCGCAGAAACCGGCCTTCTTGCGCATCGAACGCCAGCATCTGGTTGCTGCCGATTCGAGCGAACTCGCCGCGGTGCATCTGGGTGGCCGATACATCGGTCTGCACCCACAGGATTCCCATCGGCCCGAACGCGATGCCGTCAGGGCAGGCAAACAGATCTCCCCGGATATTGCCGCGCGCATCCTCGCGTTCATTGGCCGGATCACCGGCCAGCACCAGATGTTCCCACTCAAAACGCTCACCATCGAAGTCGCCTGCCTCGCGCCAGCGAATGATCTGACCCATCACGTTGCGCGCGCGTGGATTGGCCGCATCGGACCCTGGCTGGCCCGGCGTACCCCGAGCACTGTTGTTGGTGAGCGTGCAGCAGACCCAGCGCTCGATCGGATCAATCGCGATCCACTCCGGCCGGTCCATTCGCGTGGCACCCACCGCATCCGAAGCCTGTCGCGCCTTAACCAGCACCTCGGCCTGATCGGCAAACCCCTGCGCCGCAGTCAGCGGGCCGGTGCCATGGGTGAGCGCAATCCAGCGGCCTGTACCATCAGCATCAAAGCGCGCCACATACAGCGTGCCGTGATCGAGCAGCTCACGATTGGCCTGGGCAGCGGTCTGGCCGGGCCGAGCCGGACGGATGGGGTCGCGACTGACAAACCGGTACAGGTACTCGAAGCGCGCATCCTCACCCGAGTACACCACCGCGCGCTGGTCTCGAGTAACAGCCACCCAGGCGCCCTCATGCGCGGCTCGGCCAAGCGCAGTGCGCTTGATGGGCATCGCGCTCGGGTCCATGGGATCGAGCTCAACGATCCATCCAAACCGGTTCGGCTCGTTCGGATGCTTCTGCGCGTTGAAGCGCTCATCAAACTCTGCCCACCGGTAACCGCTTTTCTCGCGCAGGCCCCAGCGCCGATGATGTTCAGACAACTGTCGACCCGCATCAAAGTAGCCCGCGAAATTTTCCTCGCCTGACAGATACGTGCCCCATGGCGTCATGCCGGCTGCGCAGTTGTTGAGCGTGCCCAGCACCTGACGTCCCTCCGGATCGGCGGCGGTGCGCATCAAGGGATGGCCCGCGGCCGGGCCACCCAGCGCGTGCGGCGTGCTCATGGTGACGCGCCGGGCATAGCGGGAGGGCCGCACAATCGTCCAACTGCCATCGGCCGCACGCGCCACCTCGATTACCGACAGCCCGTGCGCAGCCTGGCTCTTTCTTACCTTTTCAGCCGACCAGTTGGCCGTGCCGTCGGGATGCAACAGGCCGTCATCGGTGTACTCGTGATTCATCGCGAGCAGGCCCCGATCGGACCGACCGCTCAACGGAAAAAAATGCAATCCGTCATGGTGCATGCCCATCTGCACCGACTGCTCTTCAGCGCTGTTCGAGGCATCGGCGCGAAAGGCGGGCATGCGGCCCGCTACGCCAACCGGCTCACCCCAGGCTGCGATGACCTGCGCCACATACCCTTCCGGCACCACCAGACGGTCGCCCGCGCCCGGGGCAATCGGCGTAAAGCCCGGCCGTCCGCGGGCACCCATCCCGGCACTCGCGCCAGACAGCGTTGCGCAACCCCCCGCAAGCTGCGAAAACAGTCCGGTGACCGCGCTTGCCATCAGCACCCGCCGGCGTGAGGGGTCCGAGACCTGATGGATGGTGGCGTTGGCCGACCGATTACTGTCCTCAAGCGTTGCAACATCTTTGGCCATGAAAGATTTCCTCTGGGGCGGTCGTAACGACTGCGCGCTAGGCCACTGGCTCAACGATCAGCTCGCCACTGCGACCGGGAACGCTCGCCCAGGCAAGCGACCTGACGGCAAGCGCCGCCGGGTCAAGGGTCGCTGCGATTGCGGCGACCGTGGTCAGCTGATGGCCCTGCGCGCGCCAGCCATCGATCAGTCGCTCAAATGCGGGCGCAAGAAGCGACCCCTCCAGCTCCGCGTGCAGCGTGAACACCTGGTCAACGTCCTGTGTGGTGTGCGACAGCAGTGCCCGGTCCACGTTCTGCTCATCCACACCGTCCACGCCGATCAACTCATCAAAGGTGGGCAAGGTGGTCGGCAGCTGGATATGCGAACACACACGACCGTTGATCTGAAGCCGGTAAGGCGCTGATCCGCGACCGTCGGACGCATGCGTCATGCCCCAGTCATCGATCTGCGCAAACGCATGCGCATTGGCCTGCCAGCCCGCTGCACCGTGGGTATCGGGCGGGCGACCAAAGACCTCGGTAAAACGCGCATAGCCACGCTGCATCTGCGCACGCGTCCAGCGCTCGTCGCGCGTGCGAACATGGTCCTGCCAGTAAACGTGATCCCAGGCGTGCAAACCACACTCATGCCCCAGGTCGCGGCAGGCGCGCATGGGATCCGCCGCTCGCCTCCCAATGTCGGGACCGGGCAGGAGCACCCCATAGGCAAGCGTGCGAAGCCCATAGTGGCGAACCACCGAGGTGCGCGACACCTTCGACAGAAACCCGCGCCGGAATACGCGACGAAGCGCCCAGCCGGTGTGATCGGGGCCTACGCTAAACAGAAAGGTGGCGCGCACATCGCGCCGCGCCAGCATGTCGAGGAGTCGCGGTACGCCTTCAAGGGTGCCGCGAAGCGTATCGACATCCACCTTGAGTGCGATTCGGGCCACGCGATGCTCTAGGCTCAGCTGGCGACATCGAGAAGCGCGCGCGCCTCCACGACCTTGCCGCGGTAGTACTCGAAAATGCGGCGCAGCGACGCCTCCATGCCTACCTGGGGTGCCCAGCCCAGCGCCTCGATAGTGTCATCGATCTTGGGCCGGCGAGTCTGTACGTCCTGGTAACCGGCTCCGTAGAACGAGCCCGACGAGGTATCGATCAGCGTCGTGCGGCGCGCCCACTGCGCATACTCCGGATAGTCTGCCGCGATATCGAGCATCATCTGCGCAAGCTCGCGTACCGAATAGTCATTGGCGGGGTTGCCCACATTAAAAATCCGGCCGCTGGCCGCGCCGTTCCGGTTCTCGATGATCCGCATCAGGGCGTCCACCCCATCCGAGACGTCGGCGAACGCACGCCGCTGCGCACCACCATCAACCAGCTGAATCGGCTCGCCCCGAACGATCTGTCCGAGAAACTGGGTCACCACCCGCGAGCTGCCCTCCTTGCTTTCGAACAGCGAATCCAGGCCCGGACCAATCCAGTTGAAGGGCCGAAACAGCGTGTAGGTAAGACCCTGCTCCTGCCCATAGGCATGAATGACGCGATCCATCAGCTGCTTGCTGCAGGCATAGATCCAGCGCGGCTTATTGATCGGGCCATAGACCAGGTTGGAGCGCTCGGGGTCAAACTCGGCATCGGTGCTCATGCCGTAGACCTC
>CAZORB010000042.1:13746-28394 GCA_964581825.1 uncultured Bordetella sp. | reverse complement strand
GACGCCTCCGGAAATTGCAATGATCATGGGCTTCAGGGGCTCCGTCAGACGACGCTTTTTTCGGCCGACCCAGTACGCCGTTTGAGCGGGGTGAGAACCACCGGTGCAGCGGGCGCGGCGCGATAGGAGCGAAGCCGCTGCGCCTCGGGTGGCGGCTGATATAGCGTCGTGCGCTGCACGGGGCTGCGTTGCAGGCTATGGATGAGTGCATCCATCTGGGCTGGCGCAAACTCCTGACCATGAACAGTGCCCGCTGCCCGGGAAATGGTTTCGTTGGTGAGTGTGCCGCCGAGATCGTTCGCGCCTGCCGCAAGCGCAGCCCGCGCACCCTCGGGACCCAGTTTCACCCATGAGGCTTGGATATTGGGGATGAGCGGATGCAGCACCAGCCTAGCCACTGCATGCATCAGAAGCGCCTCACGCCAGGTGGGGCCCGGCCGTGCCAGACCTTTTCGGTACAGCGGCGCCTCCATGTGGATGAAGGGCAGCGGTACGAACTCGGTGAAGCCGCCGGTGCGCGCCTGCAGATCGCGAATACGCAACAGATGTTTTGCCCATTGCGACAGTTGATCGACGTGCCCAAACATGATGGTTGCGGTGGAGCGTAGACCAACCCGATGCGCGGTCTCCATGATGGCGAGCCACTGTGCTGTGTTGAGCTTGTCTGGGCAAAGGATTACGCGAGCTTCGTCATCGAGAATTTCCGCTGCAGTGCCCGGCAGCGATCCGAGGCCGGCCCGTTGGAGCCTCGTCAGATAGGCTTCGATGGATAGCCCCAGCGTTTGGGCGCCGTGGTGAACCTCAAGCGGCGAAAACGCGTGCACATGAATATTGGGAGCCGCCTCCTTGACCACCTCCAGGATATGCAGATACGTGTGGCCGGTATAGGAAGGATGGATCCCACCCTGCATGCAAAGCTCGGTCGCGCCCCGTTCCCAGGCTTCATGAGCCCGACGGCCAAGCTCAGTGTCATCGAGGTTGTAGGGGCTGCCGCGCAGATCTGCGTTCTGGCGACCCTTAGAAAACGCGCAGAAGCTACAGGCGTACTGGCAGACATTGGTGTAGTTGATATTTCGGTTGACCACATAGCGAACCGTATCGCCGCTTACGTTCGCACGCAGCTGGTCTGCGGCTGCGCAAACTGTCGTGAACGCGTCAGCGCGCGCCTCAAACAGTCGGATGATCATCGATTCATCCAGCCGATCGCCTGCCTGCGCACGCGCCAGAAGCGTGTCTATCGATCTTGATTGCGAACGTCTGGCTGGAGCGGCTTCCACGGGCAGTGCGCTTGGGTGGCCGGCTATCCATTCCTTTCCACGGGCATAGCCCTGCGCGTCGATTCGTCGTACCACCTCGGGTGCGATCCGTGCGTCGTGCCAGCGCAAGGCATTCAGGGCATAGCGGGGGTAACTGGGTAGCCGCTCTACCAGGATCTTGCCCGCCAGAGCCGTACGCGCGCGAAGCGCCTCGATCGCTGGCCACGGGGCCTCCGGGTTAACGTGGTCGGGTGTGACAGGCGAGATCCCTCCCCAGTCGTTGAGCCCTGCATCGATGAGTTGGGGATAGTCGCGCGCGCTCAAATTAGGCGGCGCCTGGATGTTCATCTCGGGCCCGAACGCCACCCGTGCAAGTGCAATCGTCCAGGCGAGCTCGTCGTGAGCCGGCTCGTTGGCGGCTGCCATCAGCGTTGTCGGCTTGGCCCGGAAATTCTGGATGATGATTTCCTGAATGTGGCCGTACCGGCGATGCAGGTCTCGCAGTGCGAGCAGCGAGTCGAGTCGTTCATCACGGGTTTCGCCGATACCGATCAGGATACCGGTCGTAAACGGAATCGCGAGCTCGCCTGCGGCGCGCAGCGTGGCAAGCCTAGCCTGCGGCCATTTGTCGGGGGAGCCGTGATGGGGGCCCCCTTTTTGCGACAGCCGCTCCGCACTGGTCTCGAGCATGAGGCCCTGGGAGGCGCACACCTTTCGAAGTTGGGCGAGCTGATCACGGGTCATGACACCGGGGTTCGCATGCGGCAACAAGCCCGTTTCGCGTAACACCAGATCTGCCATAGCCGCCAGATAATCGATCGTGCTGCGGTAACCCATCGCATCAAGCGCTGCGCGCGCTTCAGGCCACCGATCCTCGGGCTGGTCACCCAGTGTAAACAAAGCCTCGTGACACCCGGCACGGGCACCCGCCCTCGCAATATCAAGCACCTGCTCCGGAGACAAATAAGGCGCCGGAATCTGTTTGGGCGTTGTCGAGAACGTGCAGTAGTGGCAAACGTCGCGGCAGAGGCGCGTGAGCGGAATAAACACCTTGCGCGAGTAGGATATTCGATCGCCGTGTCCAAGATCGCGGAGTCGCGCAGCCTCGGTCATCAGGCGCTGAAGTGGCCACTCGTGGGCGAGCACTCGGAGATCAGGATCGGAAGGCGTCAACATGGATCGAAGGTAAAAAACGGATGGGTGGGTTGACTGCTTCGGTCAGCGAAAAAGATCAGCCTTAACGGGTCGGATGAGTTCCTGCGCAGACCCTTCGCGAAGCGTAAACGGAAGGCCGGTGGCGTGAACGACTGGCAATCCTTCTGCCGCCTGCCCCATCAAGAGCGATGCCGCTGCTGCCAGCTCGTCGGCCAGCCCCACTTCGCTATGGCGAAGCGTTCGCCCTGTGCGGTCAGGCCGCCCGCGAAGATCTTCTAGCCCTGGCACGCCCGCGGCACCGATCGCAGTACCAATGGTTCCGAGTCGCCAGGCGCGCCCAAAACTGTCATTGATGATGACGCCCAAGGCACAGCCAAATCGCTGTTCAAGCGCCCGCCTGAGCGAGGTAGCACTATGGTCGGGGTTTACCGGTAACAGCAACACGGCTTCCTGTTCCTCTGGTAAGTCGACATTCGATGCGTCAATGCCAGCGTTAGCCATGACCAGTCCAAGGCGATGCTCAACGATGAGCACACCAGGTACGCAGCGCACCACCGCATTCGATTCGGACAAAATCAACTCGACGACGCGGGGATCCTTGCCAGAGATCTTTGCAAGTTCATGCGCCCGCGCTGAGGCCTTTACTTCGCTAAGCCTTACCCAGCGGTTCTCTACTTTCGAGATGATCTTCTGCGCGATCACGAATACATCGCCTGCTACGACTGCGCAAGCCATGCGCTGCACGGCTTGAGCAATCATCTCACCGAGGTCGTCGCCGGCCCTCACAGCTGGCAGCCCAGTCAGAGCCGTCAATGTCATCTGGCGTGGTGCCTGTACCCGACCTGCTGGGTTCATGCTCGATTCAGCCGAATTCAGCCCGCAGCCTAGGAAGTACCTGCTCGGCGTATAGCCGCAGAAATCGGGCCTGATCCGGGCCAGGTGCATGGAACACCAGATGGCGAAAACCCAACTCGACATACGGTCGGATTCTCTCGACCTGTTCGTCAGGATCGGTGGAAACGATCCAGCGCTTGACCGTGCGCTCGAGGGGCAAGGCGTCGGCAAGCTTTTCCATTTCCACCGGATTGTCGGTACTCATTTTTTCTTCCGGAGACAATGCCAGTGCAGCCCAGAAGCGCGTGTCCTCGCGCGCGCGAGCGAGGTCGGTATCAAACGACACCTTCACCTCGATCATCCGGTCGATTGCGTCCGATGCACGCTGCGAGGTTTGCAGACCTGAGGCCACGTTGGGCAGCAGAGTTTCCCGATAGAGTTCCGGCGCTTTGCCGCTGGTACAGATAAACCCGTCGCCGATCTCGCCGGCGAGGGCACCGGCTGTTCTGGCCGATCGTAGATGGTGGCGCGCTCGGTTCGAAAGTATTCACCTTCGAAGCTCACCAGTTCCTCAGTCCAAAGTTTGCGCATCAACACGATCGATTCGCGCAAACGTCCGAAGCGCTCCTTGAATGCAGGCCATTTGATGCCGATGGCAGGCACTTCGTTCAAGGATTCACCCGTGCCGACGCCAAGAATGATCCGGCCGGGGAACATGGCACCCAATGTGCCGATGGCTTGCGCGACGATTGAGGGATGGTAGCGAAAGGTGGGCGTTACAACGCTGGTACCGATGACGATACGGCGGGTGCGCGCGCCCGCAGCGCCCATCCAGGCGAATGAGTAGGGCGCATGGCCGCCCGTGTGTCGCCACGGTTGAAAGTGGTCGCTGATGAAAACTGAATCGAACCCCAGCTCTTCGGCGAGGCAGGTGAATTCGAGCAGCTGATTCGGTGTGAATTGTTCGGCGGAGGCTTTGTAACCAATTTTGAGCATGAGAACTCCGACCTATACGGCCGTGTATCCACCATCTGCGAGTAAATCCGAGCCTGTAATGAATGAGGCGCCGTCGCTCAGTAAAAAGAGCGCTGCTTCCGCGATTTCATGAGGGAGCCCAATTCGTCCCAGGGGATGGAGCGGCGCGAGCGCCGCGTTGACTGCTTCCTCATTACCATAGCGGTCGGTCAGCCGGCTGGTCATGACTGCGCCAGGGGAAAGGCTCACCGCGCGAATGTTGTCAGCGGCATAGTCGACGGCGAGGGTTCGAGTAAGCGAGTGCAGAGCGGCTTTGCTTGCACTGTAGGCGGCCCCAGCGCGGGCCGTAACATGACCCAGCTGCGAGGCGATGTTCAGGATGACACCACCCCCGGCAGCGATCAGATGCGGGATGGCCCAGCGGGACATCAGCCATGAACCGGTCAGGTTGACGTTGATGGCGCGGTCCCAGTCGTCAAGCGGAATATCGGCGACACGACGTCGCTGCGTAGATACCGCAGCGTTGTTCACCAGTGCATTGAGCGTACCGAAGTGGGCTACCGTGCGCTCGACTGCCACACGGCTCTGGTCGCGATCCGAGATGTCGCACTCGATTCGGAGCAGATCGGCGCTGTCGGGGTATCGTGCGTGAAGCGCGTCGCCGGCGTGGTCGAGCACGGCGACTCGCGCGCCCGCAGCGCGGCATCGCATGGCAATGGCGTAGCCAAGGTCTCCTGCGGCACCGGTAACCAGGACAACGCGCTGATGAAGCGTTTTCGGATCTGTCATCAAAGTATTATAGAAGCGGGCAAAGCCAACGCCAGGGCATCATGAAGCAGCTTACCGCCGAGCAGGTCCGCTTTTACCAGGGCCAGGGTTACCTGAGCCCTCTGCGGGCATTTGATGCTGCACAAGCCCAGCGGTTTCGCAGGTTGCTTGAGAGCGGCGAGCGCGAGTATGGCCTAGCGCCCGATCAGCGACGCAAGATGTATCTGTACCTGAAATGGGTCGATGACATTGTTCGCGATCCATGCATTCTCGACGCGGTAGAAGACCTGATCGGCCCGGATATTCTCGTTTACCACTTAACGCTCTGGATCAAGGAGCCCAATACTGATGCCTTCGTCAGCTGGCATCAGGACTCCACCTATTTTGGCTTGAGCCCTGCCGACCACATCACGGCCTGGGTTGCGCTATCGCCCAGCAGCATGGAAAGCGGTTGTGTACAGGTGGTGCCAGGCAGTCATCATCGCGGTCAGGTTCCGCACGATCAGCTCAAGCGTGTCGACAACCTGTTTGCCACCGGCCAGACGATTGCGGTTGAAGATACTGAAAGCGTGGATCTGCTGCTGTTGAAACCCGGCGAGTTTTCGCTGCATCACACTCACCTGTTTCATCACTCAATGCCGAACAGGTCCAATGATCGGCGCATCGGACTGGGCATCAGCTACATTCCGACGCGCTGCCGGTGCTCTGCGCGGCAGCGGCTCTCAGCGACCCTTGTGCGCGGTGAGGACCGCTACGGACATTTCGATCTCGATCCGGCGCCTGGCGCTGACTATGACCCGGGTGCGGTTGAAGTTCACCGCCAGGCCATGGCCCGTTGGCATGCTGCACGCGCCGAGCTGATTCCGAAATCTGTTAACGCGTAATCCTTGGCAGCGGCTACGATCCCGTCTACGAGAAAAACCAGTAGAGGGGACCCCTGTGATTCGCACACTTTTCGCGGCTTTGCTGGCTGCGGCGCTGCCCGCTTTGTCGGCGGCTCAAAGCCAAAGCTTTCCCACCCGCCAGATCACGATCATTGTGGGGGTTGCCCCCGGCGGTACGCTTGACGCGCTGGCGCGCCAGATCGCACAGGGCATTTCGCCCATCCTCAAACAACCCGTCGTGGTCGAAAACCTGGCGGGTGCTGGGGGGCTGGTTGGATTTCAGCGTCTGAAGCGCTCCGAGCCTGACGGCCACACCCTGAACTTCAGCAACATGGGCCTGCTGGTCATTCCACACCTGCATCCGCAGGGCGGCTTTGACCCCTTAAACGATCTAGCGCCCGTGGCATCGGTTGCCACAGTGCCCATGGTGCTGGCAGTGAGTAACGCAAGCGGCTTCAACGACCTCAAGTCAATGCTTGCGCATATGCGTCAGAACCCTGGCAAGGTCAACCTGGGCTCGGGCGGACCCGGCACGACAGCGCATCTGGCACAGGCGCATTTCCTCAGCCTCGCCAATGTTCAGGGAACGCTGGTTCAGTATCGGGGAACCGGCCCGGCGCTGATCGATGTGATCGCTGGAACGATCGAAGGCATCATCGACCAGACCGTCACGCTGATGCCGCTGCATGCCGACAAGCGAGCTCGCGCGATCGCGGTCTCAGCGCCGCAGCGCCTGGCGAGAATGCCCGACGTGCCAACCTTTGCCGAAGCCGGGCTCCCCCAGTTCGATCTGCGGATCTGGAATGGACTGGTCGCCCCCAAAGGGACGCCTCGCGCCGCGCTCGATCGTCTCGCGGCGGCCGTGTCACAGGTCATGGATAGCCCGGAATATGTAGAGCGGGTTGAGAAGCAGTTTGCGTCGGAAATTCCCTCAATGGCCGATCGCGGGCCCGATGGTTTCCGGCGCTTACTGGAAAAAGATGCCGCGAGCGTTGCGGGTCTGATTAAAGCAACCGGGCTTCAGGGCAAATAAGCCTCTGGTCGTCGATGATTCGAGGCCGCCGGCGGCTTATCCAGCAATAGGGGGCGCACTGCCCTCTATTTGCACCCGATACCCCGAGCGCACGTTGGGCCAGTAGTCCCAAAGCGCTTTGTGTTGCGCGCAGCGGTTATCCCAGAATGCAATCGAGTGCGGGCGCCACCGGAAGCGGCACGCCCATTCGTCACGGCCGATATGGCGATAGAGAAATTTCAGGAGTGCGTCGCTTTCGCTGCGGGGGAGTTCATTGATGTGGCTGGTGAAATCCCAATTGACGAAGATGCCGCGCCGCCCGCTTTCGGGGTGTCGGATGATGACAGGATGCGATGACTTCGGCGTTCCAGGCCCGAATACGCGAGCGCCGTCGTGGGTGGCGGTGAGCCCCGAGAGAAATGTCTTCATGCGGTCGGAGAGCGCGTCGTAAGCGGCGTAGGTGCTGGCAAACATGGTGTCGCCACCGCCGTCGGGCGGTACCGTGTGGTTGTAGAGCATGCTGCCAAGCGGCGGAACCGGTGCGCACGATTGGTCGCTGTGCCAGCTTTCGCCCGAAATTCGCTGCGAGTTTTCGTCGTAGTGGAACTTTCGGACCAGTGGGTGGTCGGTGGGCTTGCTGATGGTTTGCGCGCCGACGTGCCGACCCAGCGTTCCGAACAGACTTGCGAAACGGATGTGATCCTCAAAGCTGATTTTTTGCTCTCGGAAAAACAGCACCTGATACTGAACGAATGCGTCTTTCACCTCGGCGATCTGCTGCACCGAGAGTTCACGGGTCAGGTCAATGTCGGTAATTTCAGCGCCGATATGCGGCGATGCAGGCGTGACCGTGATGCTGGTGTACCGGCGTGTGGGCTGGTCAGGGGTTCGGGCTGCGATAGGCGCGCCGACGGTGCTGGTGAACATTTGTGATCTCCAGAAATTACTTTGGATCCTAGGTGTTATTCAGATGTTTCGCAACTATACTTCGCTGCTAAGAAAACAATACTGCGCAATTTTTATGCACGGGTTCCTATGAATTTATCAGCGGGCCGCGTCTCGTCAAAGGCTGGCAAGTCTCGCAGCCGCCAGGCGAGCGCCCGACTCGATGAGAGCCTGGGCTTTCTCATTGCCGAAGCCGAACGCGCATCGAAGCGGGTGCTGTTTGCGCGGATTGCCGCCCATGGCATTCGGCGGGGTGGCTGGTTTGTGCTGAGGGCCTTATGGGAGCGCGAAGGCATCACGCATCGCGAACTTGCGCAGCGGCTGGGCCTGATGGAAACCTCGGTGCTTGAAATGGTTCGGGCGCTTGAGGGTGATGGACTCGTTACTCGCACGCGAGATGAAGTCGATCGCCGCAAGGTGCGAATCCATCTGACTCCCGAGGGCCGGGCGATTGAACCTACGCTGATGCAGGTCGCCCAAACTGTGAACGACCTGATGGTGCGCGACCTGACGCAGGCCGAAGCGGTACTGCTGAAGCTTCTTCTGAAGAAGGTTCGCGACTCGCTGTCAGCGCAGATCGAGCCCGAGTGACTGGGAGCAGAACGCTTGAAGCAACACGTATTGGTTGTGGGCGCTGGCATTGCAGGCTGTTGTGCTGCGATCGCGCTGGCACGCGCCGGTTGGGCAGTGACCCTGGTAGAGAAACAGACCGCCTGGCAATTCCAAAGTTCCGGAATTTTTGTCTATAGCAATGGCCTCGCGCAGTTTAGGACGCTCGGTGTCATGGACGACATGGTTGCCACCGGGTTTGCGATCGAAGATGGCCGCAATGTTTACCTTAATGCCGACGGCTCACCATTGCTTGAAACCTTTTATCCAGGGCATTTCGAGGGCCATCGGCTTGTGCCGATTTTAGGAATCCGGCGCGCCGATATGCACCGAGTGCTGTCGGCGCATCTGGCAAAGCTCGATATTGAGATTGTGCTGGGCTGCACTGTCGATCGAATTGAGCATGCGCCTGAATCAGCGCTGGCAACTTTGTCAGATGGCCGCGAGATTCGCTGTGATCTGCTGCTGGGTGCCGATGGTATTCGGTCACAGGTGCGTAAGCTGCTCTGGCCTCAGGTCGAGCCACGGTACAGTGGGTTTGGCGTGTGGCGCAGCGTCCATGAGCGCCCTCCCGAACTGGTCGACAAAATCATGATGATGGCACCCGGCTTGCGTCTGGGCATCATGCCGATCTCGGCGCAGCAGCTCTATCTGTTTGGAACGGTTCCTGAGCCGGATGGAGCCTGGTATGCGCGAGAAGATTGGCCAGCGCTGATGCGGTCACGTTTCAGTGTGTTTCGGGGCCCTGCCGCGCAGTTTCTTGATTCGCTCAACTCGCAATCTGAGCTGCTGTATACCGCAGTCGAAGAGGTCCTGATGCCAGGGCCTTGGCATTTGGGGCGCGTTCTGTTGATTGGCGATGCGGCGCACGCCAGCACGCCGTTCATGGGCCAGGGCGGTGCCATGGCGGTGCAAGACGCTGTGGTGCTGGGGCGCATGCTGGGGTCCGGGGTGTCCGTCGAGTCAGCACTTGAACACTTCAGCGTAACGCGCGTGCCGGCGTGCCGATTCGTTCAGGACGTCTCGCGCCAGGTGGGGGTGAGTGGTGCGCAGACCGATCCAGGCGAGCATGCGAAGATTCTGACCGCCATGCGCGCAACCGCTCAACAGCGCGTTGACGACTTTTACACACAGCTTGAACGCTTTAGCGAGCACACGACAACAGGGGAGACAGCATGAGTCGCAGAACCATCCTCAATTTGATCGCCGCCACCGTAGTCGCGGGGGGGATTGCGCAAGCCGTGCACGCGCAGTCGTACCCCACTAAACCCATCCGCATCATCGTGCCCTTCGCAGTGGGGGGATCGTCTGACATCATGGCCCGCGGATTGGGCAAACAACTCGCCGAGCAGTTGGGTGCTCAGGTAGTGGTGGAGAACCGCCCGGGCGGCGGCGGCGGGCCTGCGATGCAGGCCGTAGTGTCGGCACCCGCCGATGGCCACACACTGCTTTACGGAACAATCGGCACCAACAGCGTTGCGCCGGTTCTCTTCAAGAACCTGCCGGTAGACCCCGTGCGCGACCTGCAGCCGGTTTCCATCCTTGCGCTCAACCCAAGCGTTCTTATTGTGAACGCTTCGCTGCCCATTCAGTCGCTGGAAGATCTGATCCGTTATGCCAAGGCTAATCCGGGCAAGCTCAGCTATGCCTCAGCGGGTAACGGATCAATTTCGCATCTGGCCACTGAGCTGCTCAAAACCACTGCGCAGATCGACATGCTTCACGTGCCCTACAAGGGCGGTGGCGCAGCGTCCGCGGATCTGCTTGCCGGCAATGTATCCGTCATGATCGAAACAATCACCAACGCGATGACCCTCGCCAAAACCGGCAAGGTGAGGGCCATCGCCAACTCGGGAAGCCGCCGGTGGGCCACCGCGCCAGAGTTGCCCACCTTCTCCGAGGCTGGGGTGCCCGGCTATCAGGTGGATAGCTGGACGGGACTGTTCGTGGCCGCCGGTACGCCTGCAGCAATTGTCGACCGCATCAATGCGGAACTGGTGAAGGCAGCACGCGATCCCGGATACCGGACGGCCATGAGCAACATTGGCGTTGAGGCCACCAGTTCATCGCCCCAGGAATTTGCAAGCTTTGTCCGAGCTGAAATGGAGAAATGGGCTCGGGTGATTCAGCTAACCGGCACCAAGGTTGACTGAGCGCCCCTGGGCTGCCGGCTCCTGCCAGCGGCTCAGGCGGTCATGCAGTACATCAGACGATAGCGGCCAATGTTGACTGCGGCTGGCGTTGCCGCGCCTGCGCGGGCGAAGTGGGCGTTGAAGGCCGACACAGCCCGCCTGGCATCTGAATCGATGGCCGCCTCGGTCATCAGTGCCCCCGCTGCAGAAAGATCCTGATGACCGGTCACTCGAACCGAGTCCATGTTCGCGCGGATGGAGGGGTCATGCTCAGCGAGCCATACGGAGCCCACCCCCGGGATGCCTGCGATGTCGCTCATTAGCGTGGACGATAGGGTGGGAAGCGATCCATCAAACCGGACCACTGACAAAACGCTGCCCACGCCTGCGCCCAGCCTTGTGCGTACCCGAGCGGTCATACGAACGGTATTTGCATACCAGCCCCGGCGCTTGCGATCGTCGTCCGATACGGTGCCGAGCAGTTTGAGGTAGTCGGGCGCAAGCAGTGCCTCGGGCGAGCTTGTTTCGAACAACACCATGTGGCTGCTCGGTGCGTCGATTGCCTCGAAACAGCGACCGGTCGTAAAGGTGCTGCCGACTCGACTTGGCATATGGTCGCGCAGATACCAGTCCAGCCAATCCTGAACGATCTCGGGACGGATATCGAACCAGTAGATCAGTGCGCCGGTTTCGGCGGATGAAACAGTGCTGGCCATGAAGCGGAAGCAGGTCGTGCGGTCGGGTGCTTATTGATCAGGCTTGATATCGGCCGCCTTGACGACCACCGCCCAGCGCGCCATATCGGCTTTGATGAAGGCATCGAATTCTTCCGCGGTACGAACGTTCGGCTGAAGGCCTTGTCGCGCCAGGCTGGCAAGCGTGTCGGGCTGATTGAGAATTTCGTTGACCGCAGCATGAATGCGGCGGCGGATATCGATCGGGGTCGCAGACGGCGCGAGTAACCCGTACCAGTAGTACACCTCATAGCCCGGCACGCCCGATTCAATGAAGGTTGGAATATCGGGAACGATCGACATGCGTTCCTTGCTCGACACCGCAACCACACGCAACTGACCTGATCTGGCGAACGAGGTTGAGGACGGCAGGGTTGTGAAGATCATCATGTCTTTTTGCGCGCCGATGATCTCGGCCATGGCGGGGCCCACGCCTTTATAGGGCACGTGTGAAAGCTTGGTGCCAGTGACGTGGAAGAACAGTTCGGCAGCCAGATGCGCGCCGCTGCCGACGCCCGCGGAAGCGAACAACAACTTGCCGGGATTGGCCTTGGCAAGCGTCACCAGATCCTGCGCCCGCTTGATGGGTGATGTGGGATGAACCACCAGCACCATTGGCGTGTCGGCAAGCGCGGCGACGGGTGCAAAGTCACGCCCGACGTCGTAAGGCAGTTTGGGGTAGAGGCTTGGGTTCACGCCGATCTCAGACGTCGAACCGACCAGCAGCGTACGACCATCGGGTGCCGACCGCGCAACCGCCTGCGCGGCAATCGAGCCAGCCGCGCCGGGGCGGTTTTCGACTACTACGCTGGTGCCGAGTTTCTCTGCGAGCTTGGGCGCCAGCATGCGCGACAGGATATCGGTGCCACCGCCCGGACTGAAGGGCACGATTAAAGAAATAGGTTTATCGCTGCTCGTCTGCGCCGAGCAGATCGATATCGGTGCGGCGCCCATGAGCGCCACGGCTACCATGGCAACGGAAAGGCTCTTCATGCGTGTCTCCTTGCTTGAGCGAGCTCGCGGTTGAGCTCTGCAGCGTTACTCAGTGTTGATTGGCCAACGATTTATTCGTTTTTATCGCCACGCCAGCCAGTGTCGCTGAAGTGATGAACCCGCGATTCGCGGGTGTGCGAGGAACGGAACGTCTGAGTCGTTGCATTGCAGGGCGATGAGACGGTGTTCGCCTCGCCCCAGCGCTTCCGCTACGATGTCGACCGACATCAACAGCGTCTGTTTCAGGGGGGCATCAATGGCAGGTCAGCCGATTGGATTTGTGGGCCTCGGCAACATGGGGGGGCGAATGACCCGTCGGTTGGTTGCAGCGGGGTTGCCGGTGCTGGGCCTGGACAAGCGGCCTGAGGTGGTCGCGAGCTGTGGCGCCACGGCTGCCAGTTCGCTCGCGCAGATTGCGCAGACGTGCGACCTGGTTCTGTTGTCGCTTCCCGATAGCCACGCAGTGGAAGCCGTGGTGGAGGGCGAAACAGGGTTGCTTGCCAATGCGCGCAAAGGCCAGACCATTGTTGATCTGTCTACCGCCGCGCCGAGTTCCACCCGCAGGCTGGCCGCCAGGTTCGCCGACCAGGGGGCGATATTTGTTGATGCCGGCATCTCAGGTGGAGCCGCTGCGGCCGAGAAGGGTACGCTCACGCTGATGATCGGAGGACCCTCCGGTATCGACCAGCAACTCGAGCCAGTCTTCAGGCATATCGCGGCCAAGGTTGTTCACATGGGTGCCTCGGGCAATGGCCACGCCACCAAGCTGCTCAATAACTTCCTGAATGCGGTCACGCTGGCGGCTACCGCCGAGGTCATGGTCGCTGGACGTAAGGCGGGCCTCGATCTGCAGCAGTTGCTTGACGTGATCAACAGCAGCAGCGGTGTGAATTTCGCAAGCCTCAACCGGTTCCCGCACATCATCCGCGGCAACTATCTTGAAGGCGGGCTCACTGGCAAGTTGATGACCAAAGACATCGTTCTATACACCGAGATGGCGAGTGAACTCGGCATCGCATCGCTCAATTCGGCTGGGCCTCTGGCAAGCTTCGGTCTTGGCACGGCATTGGGCTATGGCGACCAGATCAGCAACCGAGTGGTTGACGCGATTGGCGATGCGAGCGGCGGCGTACGGGTGAACGAGTAAACCAGTTTTCCACAACTTTTTTCAGGAGAAGCTTATGAAGGTGATGCATGCGCGCCAGGATGGCGCCAGTTCGGAAATGCGTGGCGGTACCTTTACCGGCGGCGTCTGGGGCGATCCCGTCATGCCTTTCACGCAGGGCGTGCAAATCAATAACGTCTTCTTTTCGCCGGGCGCCCGCACGCACTGGCACCAGCACGAAGTGGGGCAGGTGCTGCATGTGGTCGGCGGCAGCGGCTGGGTCTGCGAAGAGGGGCATGAGCCGCAGCGTATCCGCACCGGAGACGTGGTATGGATTGGACCGGGCGAACGCCATTGGCATGGCGCTGACCCCAACAGCTTCATGATGCATCTGGCGATCTCTATCGGTAAAACCGACTGGAAAGAGCCGGTCACCGATGCGCAATACGTCAAAGGCTGAGACACAAGGACATTGCCATGACCGCCTCACCGCAAAAAAGAACGGTTTTGATTTCGGGCGCGTCTGCCGGAATCGGCAGAGCCTGCGCGCTGATGCTGGCCCAGCGCGGCAATACCGTGCTGGCCATGGGGCGGCGCGTGGACGCGCTGCAGTCGTTGGCAAGCGAAGCGCCCGCGGGCTCAATCGAGATACTCGCGGGTGACCTGAATGACGCGTCTTATCTCGATCGAGTCGATGCAGACTTTGCGCGTTCAGATGTGTTCATCAATAACGCTGGGGTGCTTCGCTATGCCCCGCTGATGGACCTGTCAGACGATGACATCGCCTGGATGTTCCAGACCAACGTGCTGGCTGCGGTTCGGCTCACCCGCCGCGTTGCCCGTCACATGGTGGCGCGACAACAGGGTCACATCGTATTCATGAGCTCGATTGCCGCGCGCGAGGTGTACAGGCTGGCGTCGGGCTATTGCGCCACCAAGCATGCGTTATCGGCTTTTGCGCGATCGTTCCGGCTTGAGCTTCAAAGCTATGGCGTCAAAGTGACCGAGGTCGCACCCGGCATGGTCGACACCAACATTCGTGAAGGCAGTGATCATCCTGCGGTCACTGCGGCCATGCAGGCCCGTCGCTTTTCGCCGCTCACCTCCGAAGAGGTGGCGGGCGCGGTGGTGTATGCGCTTGAAGCGACCCCCAATCTTTGCCCAGACCTGATCGAGCTCAGGCCGCTGGGATCTGTCTGATTCGACAAGGAGAGCTGTCCATGCCCGCTGCCAAGAAGCCTGCCGC
>CAZORB010000042.1:0-13646 GCA_964581825.1 uncultured Bordetella sp. | reverse complement strand
GCTGCTCCCGCGGCCAAGAAGCCAGCTGGCAAGAAATCAGCTGCCGCACTGCCCACGCTCAAGGTGCCTTCGGTAACGCGCTGGAAGCCACAGAAATTCATGGCGGCTCATGCCAGCGACAAGGGCCAGCAGTTCCGGAAGGGCTTACGTTCCTATGCCTCGTACCGAGATCTGGGAATCAGCAAGGCAACGGGGGGCGTCGTGCAGGCCCACGTCATCCGTCTGCATGGGCCCTGCGATCCGAAAGTGGTTTCAATACGCCACATCCACGGCGTTCAATTCCAGTTTCTTTACATGCTCAAGGGCTGGATGGAAGGCGAGTACAACGGCAGGCGCGAACGTTTCGAAGAGGGGGCCTGCTGGATTCAACCCAATTCAATTCCGCACACGGTTCTGAATTACTCCGATGATTGCGAAATGATCGAGTTGATTCTGCCCGGTACCTTCGAAACCCGCGAGCTCTGATCGCTCGCCCTGCGGCGGCCAGCCGTGACAGCGCGGCCGGCCACTGCAGGGATTACTTTGCCGGGGGCTCGATCACGATACCCATGCGCTCTTCGACAAACTGAGCGATCCGGGTGAAGTCGTGGGGCCCACCATAAACCTCATTGGTCTGCCGCCAGATCTCGTGCACGGCGTCGGCCACGGGCATCTGCGCATCGAGCGCTTTCGCTTCCTGCATGCACAGGTCGACATCCTTGTACATGAGCGCGGTCGCAAAGCCAAAGTCAAAGGTTCTCGGCAGGATTGCCTTGGGGAACTTGTCGCGGCTGGCGGTGTTCATGCCGCTGCCCGAGTTGATCACATCGATCATCACCTTCGGGTCAAGGCCCGCCTTGACGCCCATTGCCACAGCTTCCGAGGTAATCGCCATGGACGCCGCCGATACCAGGTTGTTGGCAAGCTTCATCGTCTGAGCCATGCCGGGCTCGGCGCCGATATAGAACAGCTTTCCAATATGGCGAAGTACGTCATTGAGCCGGTCAAAGCTTGCACGGGGGCCCGAGACCATCACCGCCAAGGTTCCCTTGATGGCGCCATTACGTCCGCCGGACACCGGCGAGTCGATGAACTCGATGCCACGCGTGGCGAGCGCGGCTTGTACCGTGCGTGCCATGGAGGTGCCAGTGGTCGACAGGTCTACGACGGTTCGCACCGCTCGCCCGTGCGCAAGTCCGCTATCTGACAGGCACACCTCATTGACGATTTTCGGTGTGGGGAGCGACAACAACACTGTGTCGACCTCGTCGCCCACCTCGCGCACCGTTTTCGCCACCTTAACGCCGCGAGAGGCCAAGGCCTGGATGCCAGCGGGGTTGACGTCGTAAACGATAAGCGAATGACCCGCATCGAGAAGACGCTCCGCCATGGGAACGCCCATCGCTCCCAGCCCGATAAATCCCAGATTCATTGCAGTCTCCGAAGTACTCGGCCGACCCCTCCGGTCGGCTGCGATCGGGACGAAGGATCGCACCGGATCTGACAATTGAGAAGCGCCTGGATCGAAAGTGATCTCGTTATGGCTCGTCTGGGCGATGTTTGCCTATACTTGCCGCGCGCCCGATTGGGGCCTTGTCAGATCCTCATCATGCAAAAGCCCGCCGCAGCCGAACTCGCCCCTAAAAGCCGTACCATCCCCGAGCTGGTGACCGAGCTGGCGCAGCGCTATCCTGACCGCGAAGCGGTGGTTGGCTCGGGGCAGCGGCTGACCTATCGCGATCTTGAGAAGGCAGTTACCCAGGTTGCTTCATTTCTGCTCGAGCAGGGGGTGCGCAAAGGCGACAAGGTTGGCGTGCTGATGGGTAACCTTCCCGAGTGGATCGTTGCTGACTTCGCGATTACCTCGATTGGCGCGGTGATGGTGGGGGTGAACACCTGGGTCACGGCGCGTGAACTTGGCTATGTGCTCGAGCATTCGGATACGCGGTTACTGATCACCACCGGTCGCTTTCTTCGGAACGACTATCGCGCCATGATCAGCGAACTCCGATCAGAGGGGCGATTGCCTCTGCTTGAGCGTGTGCTCGCAGTGGGGGCCGATCCGCAGCCAGGCGAATTGCGCTGGAGTGATGCGCAACGCGATCCCGATGCAGGCGCGCTCGCACGGTTGAACGCTGCGCGAGTAGCCGTTGCGCCTGACGATCCCGCCTACATTCTGTACACCTCGGGTTCGACGGCGCTGCCCAAAGGGGTTGTGGTGCAGCACCGCGGGCTGATTGAGAACATGTGGGAGATCGGTCAACGCCAGCACGTTACCCACCACGACCGGCTCTGGTTGGCTGTATCGCTGTTCTGGGGGCTGGGTTGCGAAAATGCGCTCTTTAATCTGGTCACCCATGGCGGATGCATCGTGCTTCAGGAAAGTTTTGACCCTGAAGTGGCGCTCGAAATAATCGAGCGAGAGCGTTGCACCATGTTTTACGGTACGCCAAACATGGCGGAGGCGTTGCTCAGCACGCCGGGCTATCGGCGTGAGCGCTTCAAATCAATGCGGGGCGGCGCGACGATTGGTACTCCCGATCAGATTCGCAGGCTGGTCGACGAAGGGCTCACCGAGATTTGCAATATCTACGGCCTGACCGAAACCTACGGCAACTGTAGCGTTACCGACGCAAGCGATGATCTCGAGCTGAGACTGAGCAGCATCGGTAAGCCCCTGGATGGATTCGATATCCGCGTGGTCGACTGTGCAACCGAGCAAGAGTGCGCTCAGGGGGACATTGGAGAAATACGGGTTAAAGGGCACGTGTTGAAGGAGTACTACAAAGATCCTGAGCGCACCCGCGAGGTATTCGATAGCCGTGGTTATTTCCGAACAGGCGACCTCGGGCTATTCGGGCCCACCGGTCATCTGTTCTTCCGAGGCCGCATCAAAGAGATGATCAAAACGGGCGGCATGAACGTGTCCCCGGTCGAAGTCGAGCAGGTGCTCACCAGTCACCCGGGGGTCATGGCGGCCTATTGCGTGCCGCTGCCCGATCCCGAATTGGAAGAAGTCTTTGGCGCCGTGCTGGTGCCCAAAACCGGCGCGGTCATTGAACTCGCGGCTGTGCAGGCCACCTGCGCCAAGGCGCTCGCCCGATACAAGCGTCCTCGACATCTCATGGTGGTGGAAGAGCGGGATTTACCCCTCACCATTACGGGCAAGGTAAAGAAAGATGAACTGATCCGGCGGTTTAACGAGTCCGGGATGCTCTGACCCGCCATCGCCTTTGACTTTCCAAGCAGGAGATTTCCGAATGACAACCCCTCAGTACGAGATCTATGCGATCAAGTACGCGCACCACGATCGCAGCTCGCGCGACAATTTTGTCGGCGGCGACAGCCACGATGTGCCCATGCCACTCGATTACTTTGTGTGGGCGATTCGCGGCAACGGTCGAACCTGGGTGCTCGATACGGGCTTCTCCGCCGAGGTCGCTCGGCAGCGGGGCCGCGAGTTTATTCGCTGTCCAGGGCAGGGCTTATCGCTGCTCGGAATCGACCCCGAATCGGTTAGCGATGTAATCATCTCCCACATGCATTACGACCATGCTGGTAACGCGCAGCTGTTCAAGCGCGCGCGCTATCACCTGCAGGATCGCGAGATGCAGTTCGCAACCGGGCGTTGCATGTGTTTCAAGCCCATGCGCTTTCCGTTCGATGTGAACGATGTCAAGGCGATGGTCGACCGGGTGTTTGAGGACCGCGTCTGTTTTCATGACGGGGATGAGGAAATTGCTCCGGGCCTGACCCTGCACCGAGTGGGGGGCCACACGATGGGCCTGCAGGTGGTTCGGGTGCACACGCGTCGCGGCTGGGTGGTCCTGGCAAGCGATGCTTCACACTTCTACGCCAACATCGAAACCGACCGGCCGTTTCCGCTCATTTATAACCAGGCTGACATGCATGAGGCGTATCGCCGCGTGTATTCGCTGGCCAGTTCCCCTGCTCACGTAATTCCTGGGCATGACCCGTTGGTCATGAAGCGCTATCCGCCCCCGTCGGAAGCACTGCGGGGCGTTGCGGTGAGGCTCGATGCCGATCCGATCGCAGCCTGATCCGGGCTGCACCTCAACCTTGTTTCAAGGATCTCACCATGTCCGCTTTTCCTGATGAAGACTGGTTCAAGGCCTACCAGGCCCGCGTCAATGCCGATCGCGAGTTATCCGTGATCGGTAACTGGTTCACCACACGCTTTTCGATCACTGTGGGCGATACCCGCCGGGTGCTCACTGTAGAGAAGGGCCAGATCAGCCAGATCAACTTCGCCCCCCGCTTTGATTCGCGGCCCGCTTTCGGTTTTCGCGCGCCAATGGATACCTGGGCGAAGTTTGTCAGCGCCACCCCACCACCGCTTTACAACGATTTTTTTGCCATGTTGATGCGCGTTCCAGAGTTTGTGCTTGAAGGTGACGGCCTGGTTGCGATGCAGAACGGCCGCGCGCTGCAGCGGATGATGAACCTGATGCGAAAGGAAGCCGCATGAACCGCATTGAACCGATCAGCGGGCGCTATGTCACCGTCGATATCCAGGGTGAAGCGCATCGGATCTTTTTCGAGGAAGCGGGCCAGGGCGTTCCGCTAATTTGCCTGCACACCGCTGGCGCTGACTCCCGTCAGTGGCGCCATATGCTCAATGACTCAGACGTCACGAGCAAGTTCCGTGTGCTGGCCTTTGATCTGCCCTATCACGGCCGCTCGAACCCGCCAGACCAGTGGTGGTTGCGCAAGTACCAGCTGACCTCGCAACTCTATGCCGACATGATTCGCGCATTCTGGAAAGGGCTTGGCCTCGAGCGTCCCGTCATCATGGGCTGCTCAATGGGCGGCGCGATCGTGCTGAAAATGGCCGTTGACTATCAGCGTGAACTGCGCGGCATCGTTGGCCTGGAATCGGCTGCCTTTGCACCGGGGCGTTACAACGACTTTCTGCATCACCCAGCCGTGCATGGTGGCGAGCTGTGCGCCAGCTACACCATGGGCCTGTGTGCGCCCACCACGCCCGAAATCAATCGCCGCGAAAACTGGTGGTACTACTCGCAGAGCGGTCCGGGCGTGTACGCGGGCGACGTGCATTTCTACAGCTTTGACTGGGATGGACGCGAGGCCATCAAGACGATTGATACCAGCCTCTGCAAAGTGTCACTGCTGACAGGCGAGTACGACTACTCTGCAACCCCGGCGATGTCAGAAGCGGTAGCAGCTTCCATCAAGGGATCCCGCTACAGCCTGATGAAGGGCATGGGACACTTCCCGATGATCGAAGATTGGCCTGGGCTCAAGCGTTACCTGATGCCCGAGCTGGATTACATGCTGGGCTGATCGCACGCTACGCAAGCATCTCCCTGCGAGGTTCGCAGGGAGACTTGCCGTGCCTTAGCGGGTGGATAGCCCGATCGAGCCCGTGGTGCGACGGGCCGCCAGATCGGCATGCGCCTCGCGCGCCTGGTCGAACGCATAGAGCCGGGGGGCATCGGTGCGAAGTACTCCGGCCAGAGCCTGAGCAAACACGTCTGCCGACCGTTCGCGCAGCGCAGCGGTGGTCTTGTTGAAGGTAAAGATAGACGGGCTGGTAACGTGTAACGACCCCAGCTGGTTCAGCCGGAAAATATCAAACGGTGGGATGGGGCCTGCGGGCGTACCGTAGCTGGCCAGCACCCCGTTAGGGCGCAAGGCAAGCAGTGACTGCTCGAACATCGCGCCGCCAATGCCGTCATACACCGCATGAACGCCTTCGCCGCCAGTGAGCTCGCGACAGCTGCTTACCCAGTCTGGAGAAGTATTGATGAGGACTTCGTGGCAGCCCGCTGCCAAGGCAAGCTCGCGTTTGTCGGCTGAGCCCACTGTGCCGATGACACGGGCACCTTTATGGGACGCCCATTGTGCAAGGAGCTGACCGACACCGCCTGCTGCGGCGTGCACCAGCACGACGTGCTGGGCGGCAACCGCAAACGAGTCGTTGACCAGATACTGCGCGGTGAGTGCGCGGTTCAGCGTGACGCCCGCCCAGTCGAGCGGGACACCCTCTGGAACCGGTACAACTCGCCCCGCGGGCAGGATCCGATGCGTGGTGTAGGCGCCGATGGGAAGGTGGATGTAGGCAACGCGGTCGCCTACTGAAAAGTCCTGAACGCCTTCACCGACCGCCAGCACATGGCCGGAGGCCTCGATACCCAAGCTGGACGGATACGCAGCGAGCGGATACCGACCGCTGCGATGTTGGATATCGATGTAATTGACGCCGATCGCATCTTGTTCGATCAGCACCTCGCCCGCTCCCGGAGCGGTAAGCGGGCGAGTGCGCCACTGCAGGACTTCCGGCCCGCCAGGATGATCGAACTCGATCGTACGGGCGATGCCGGTCGTCATGATCAGCGCTTGGGCCAGATTGCCGGAGCAACTGCCAGCGAGTCAGGGAAGACCGCTACCGGCACACCGTTCTGCCACTGGGAAATGGTGAGAACCGCGCCAACCCGACGGCCGTTATCGTCGAACTTGACCCGACCACCTGCGAAGAAACGCGCGGGGCCGTCACCGTTGAAGTCCATGGCACGAATCGCGGAAGCCACCGCCTTCTTGTCGCCGGACTTGGCCATTTCGCAGGCCTCTTTGAAGATCCACATGTCGCCGTAACTCGACATCGGGTCTTGCGGAATCCAGGGCTCGCCTTTACGCGCTTTGAAGTCGGCGATGAGCTTGTCGTGGCCCTTGCCACCCCAGTTGGCGGTGATGTTCATCACGCCCTCGAGGATGTCCTTGCCCATGATGTTGAGCAGTTCGGGGGCGCCGATTGCACCGCTGTTGGCAACGATGGGCAGACGACCGCGACCCAGGCCCACTTCGTTGATCTTCTCGAGAGTGAGCTTGAAGTCGGGCAGTGAGGTGGCAAGGTTGATCAGCAGGTCGGGCCGCGCAGTGCGGACCTTTTGGATCATCGAACTTGCATCGGCCAGCGGCGGGGTGAAGATTTCGTCGATGACGAGCTTCAGACCCATGTTGGTCAGGCCGCCTTCGCGCATGGGCTTGGCAAAAGCCATCGGCGCTGCGGTGTTGTCGCTGATGATGCCGACGTTTTGGATTCCCTTGCCTGCGGTTTTCGACAGCGCAACCAGCGCTGGCACCGCGAGAGTGGACATCTGGCCGGCGGTTACCGAGGTCTGGAAAATGTACTTGAAGCCACGCGAGGTGATGGAGTCGGCGAACGACAGCGTGAGCATCGGCAGCTCAGCGCGCTCGGTGACTTCGGTGATGGCGAGCGTGAACGAAGACAGCCAGGCGCCCGTTGCGCCGGTGAGATCCGGCTCTTGGGACAGCATCCGCTGCGCAGCGTTCTTTGCCTTCTCGACGTTTTCGCCGGCGTCAATGACGACCAGCCGCATCCGCGCGCCGCCCATCGACTTGATACCACCTGCCGCGTTGATGTCTTCGATCGCCATTTCGGCGCCTTTACGCATCAGATCGCCGCTGCGGGCCCAGGGGCCAGTGAGCGGAACGATCAGACCGATCTTGACTTCTTTTGCCTGGGCGCGAGCGATTGCGGGCGCTGCACCGGCGGCGATCGCCGCCGAAGACGCCGTCAGCATCTTGCGTTTTGAACGATTGACCATCGTAAGTCTCCTCTTGAGGTGAATTTGAATTACATGCCCAGATAGATGGCGCGAACGTGTTCGTCTTCCATCAGCTGCTTCGGGGGGCCTTCCAACGCGATCCGGCCTGTTTGCAGAACATAACCATAGTTACACGAGCTGAGCGCTTCCGCCACCCGCTGTTCAACCAGCAGAATGGCGACATCCGTGCTCGAATGGATTTCTTCGATCCGCTCAAAAATCATGTCGGTAATTTTCGGAGCAAGCCCCATTGAGGGCTCGTCGAGCATGATCAGCTTGGGCGAGGACATCATGCCACGCGCAATCGCAACCATCTGCTGCTCGCCACCCGACAAGGTGCCGGCAAGCTGGCTGCTCCGCTGCTTAAGGATGGGGAAGAGCGCAAACATCTGTTCAAGGTTACGATCCCAGTCAGTGCGAGCACGCTCCGACTGGGCGCCCATCTCGAGGTTTTCAAGAACCGAAAGCTCCTTGAAAACCTGCCGACCCTCGGGTACGTGGGCAATACCCAGCAGTGGGCGGCGTGACGGCGGAATGGAGAGCAGATCCTGCCCCATCCAGGTGATCCGCCCGGAAACCGGGGTAACGGTTCCGGAAATGGTTTTGAACAGCGTGGACTTACCGGCTCCGTTCGGGCCGACGATCGCAACGAACTGCCCCTCGCCAACCTTCACCGATACATCGGTGAGCGCCTTCAGGCCGCCGTAAGCGGCGTTGAGATTCTCAATGCTTAGCATGGTCCATCCACTTCTTGCCGAGATAGGCCTCGATCACGGCCGGGTCGCGGACGACTTCCGCGGGCTTGCCGACGGCCAGTACCGAGCCATGATCGAGCACCAGGAAGCGGTCGGCGATACGAACCATCGCCTGCATCGTGTGTTCGATGATGACGATGGTTTGCCCTTCATCAGCCAAGCGCCGGATAACCGCGAGAATCACCTCAACTTCTTCGCTGCCCAGACCCGCCAGTGTCTCGTCGAGCAACAGTAAGCGCGGCTGTCCTGCGAGCACGCGCGCGAGTTCCATCAGGCGAAGTTCTAGGCTGTTGAGACCGCCCGCCAGCACCTGCTCGTGGGCCAGCATGCCGACCCGATCAAGCGCCTGACGCGCCAGCTCAACCGCGCGATCATCGTTCTGCTGCTCAGCCGCGAAAGCACCGACCACCACGTTCTGGAGCACGGTCATGCGGGGGAAGGGGCGAACCACCTGGAAGGTACGACCCACACCCAGGCGGCACACCTGATTAGGCTTGAGTCCGATCAGCTCATGTTCGCCGAACTTGACCGAACCTTGGTCTGCGCGAATGAAACCGTTGAGCAGGTTGAACAAGGTGGTTTTGCCCGCACCGTTCGGACCGATGATACCCAGCACCTCACCCTGGCGAACCTCAAAGCTGACGTTGGAGACTGCTTTCAGTCCTCCGAAGGCTCGCGACAGGTCGCTTACCTTGAGAACGCTGCGATCACCGATTGGCGGACGCTCAGCGCCAGCCGCAACATCAGGCAGTTGGATGGTGCGGCGTGCAGCTTCTGCTGCGCTCTGGTCCGCTGCGCCGCTCCGGCGACGCCAGGCATCGCGCAGCCGCGGCAGCAGGCCTTCCGGTGCGTACAGAATCATCGCGATGATGGCCAGACCGAACACCACACCGTGAATACCGTGCACCTGGTTGCCCAGCTCGGCATGCAGGATCTCGGATAGCGGGATCAGCACGGCCGCACCGATCACCGGGCCCCAGACCGTGGCCACGCCGCCGAACAGCGCCATGATCATTGCCTGGGCAGAAGCGATCATGCCGAACACTGACGGTGGGGTGACGACGATCAGCACCACTGCGTAGTAGCCACCGGCAGCTGCCGCGATCGCGCCAGAGACCATGATCGCCCGCAGTTTCCAGGCTGCTGCATCGACGCCAGCGCCCTCGGCTGCAGCCTCGTTTTGCTTGATCGCGGTGAGCGACAGGCCGAAGCGGGAGGCGTGGATGCGACCTGACACGTAGACCGCAATCGCAACCAGCACGGTGGAGACGATGATGTAGGTGTACTGGCTCGAGAACTGCATGTACATCCAGCTGTTCTCGCGCACCATCTGCATCGCGACTTCCTGGTATCCCAGCCACTCGAAAATGTAGAGCAGCGTCAGGGGATACGCCAGCATCGCCAGGGAGAAGTACACCCCGCGCAGCTTGAAGGTGGGGTATCCCACCAGCACTGAGGCGATCACGCCTGCCACAGTGCCGAGCGGAATGCCAAACCACGGCGACAGATTGAATCCGATCATCGCCAGTGCCACCGTGTAGGCGCCAATTCCGAAGAATGCAGCATGGCCAAATGAGACCAGCCCGCTATACCCGGAGAAGACGTTCCACGCGATTCCCATCATCGCCCAGATCGGCACGATGGTAAGAATCAGCTGGTAGTACTTGTCGTCAATGAGCCATGCGAACGCAAGGTAAGCAATCGCGACGATGACGATGGTGCGCAACAGCTTGGGTTCTTGATCGAGCTTCACGATCAGACCCTTTCAACGTTTTTGCCGAACAGACCCTGAGGCCTGAACAGAATAATGAGGAGGAACACCAGAAAGATCATCGCGTTCTGCAACTGGAGCGGCAGGAACAGCGTTGAAACTTGCTGAATGAGCCCGATGACAAGGCCGCCCCAGAAAGCACCGATCATGCTTCCGAGACCACCAAGAACCACGCCTGCATACATGATCACGACGAAGTCGAGCCCAATGTAAGGTTGAAACGGGTAGTAGCTGGCAATGAGACCGCCCGCAAGCCCCGTGATCGCCGCGCCAATACCGAATGAGATTCGGTGAGAGCGCTCGACATCGATGCCCATGTAGGTGGCGGCCGCCGGATTGTCGGCCGCCGCTCGCAGTGACTTACCAATGCGGGTACGGTGTACGAACTGATAAACGGCGATCGCAACCAGTACCGACACCACTAACGCCACGGTTCGGGCCTTATTGAAGAACAGCAGCATGTCGTCGCCGAGCAGAGGACCCAGCTCCCACGCAGAACCCGCGTAGGGGGTACGGATCGACAGCGGCGTGTTGCCGAACAGGATCAGCGCGCCATTAGCCAGCACCAGCGAGATACCTAGCGTCAGGATCAGCTGTGGATAATGGCCTTCGCCCTCGGTTCCAGCCACTTTGATGCCGGTGGCCTTGGTAAGCAGCGATTTGTGCAGACCCATGCCCAGCAGGTAAAGCAGCACGCCGGAGAAGACTGCACCGAGCACGGGCCCGAGCGCCGAGCTGAGGCCGAACCAGGTGCAGAGGTAAAAGGCGCCATACATCCCCAGCATCAGGAATTCACCCTGCGCAAAGTTGATGACGCGCATCAGGCCGAAGATCAGACCAAGCCCCACGCACATCAGCCCGTAAACGGAACCGATCAGGAGCCCGGCGATGATCGCCTGGAGCAGGTTTTCGAAAAATATAACGGCACTCATTGCCAGAGGCCTCCGGTCTGCGACGTTGATTGCAGGCGCGAATTCATCGGGCGTCCGCCTTGTCTGCGGCCGACATCATGGGGTCATCCTCCGTTCAGTGCCAAAAGCCTGTTTTCGAACCTTGGTCTCCAGCGTTGTTGTTATGAATCTTCGAGGCTGAAACCAAATGTGCGCGGATTCTATGGGGCAAACCACCGCGGAGGCAAGACGAACATCTTCCGCGTCAGGGATTCGCCTGAGGAATAAGGCGACGCTCGACCACGTTACCACTGACTGTGCTAGCGCCGTCGGAAATCAGGTGCATCAGTAGCGGGGTGACGTCCTCGGGGTGCGACACCCCAAGGCTTCTCTCGTACATGTGAACCTCTTCCTGATTGGCGCTGTCGTGAAAGAGCGGCGTGTGCATGATGCCCGGTGACACCGCGTTAATTCGCACCCCGTGCGGGCGAAGCTCCTGAGCGGCTGACTTCACCAGGGCAATCAGGGCCGCTTTGGATGCTCCATAAGCGGTTGCACCAGGCCAGCCCGCGGTGGCGAGCCCTGAGGTGAACACAAGGATAGAACCGCGGCGGCGTTGCTTCATCTCGGGAAACAGCGCGCGAACCAGGAAAAAAATGCCGTTAAGGTTGACATTGATGTGGGCAAGCCAGTCCTCGTCGCGCATGTCCTCGACCAGGATGCGGCGTTGAATGCCGCTAGCCAGAACCGCTGCATCGATTTGCCCAAACCGCGCAGCGCAGTCCTTGACATGTGCGGTGACAGCGCGAGAGTCGGTGATGTCGAGCGCGCTCCATGCAAGCCTGGGGTGCTCAATGCGGGCCAACTCGTCGGTCACGATGTCGCTGGCAACCACCTGTGCCCCAGCCGCCAGACACGAACGGGTCATCGCCAACCCCAGACCCGAGCCAGCACCGGCGATCAACACCACGTTCCCGGTGAAGTCGTAGGAAACACGCATCGCGAGCCCTTTCAGTGTGCGGTGTAGCCACCATCAACGAGCAGATCAGAGCCCGTGACAAAGCGGGATGCATCGCTGGCAAGATAAATGGCCGCTGAGGCGATGTCGTCGGGCTGGCCAAGTGTGCCAGTGAGATGAAGCGGCCCCAGTGCCTGCCTGGCGGCCTCCATCGTTCCAAACCGAAGCACCATCCGGTCGGTTTCGATTGCGCCGGGCGACAGCGTGTTCACGCGGATACGCTCGCTGGCATGATCGATCGCCATGGCGCGCGCCAGATTCAACAGCCCGCCCTTGATGGCGCAGTACACCGCGCGGCGGGCGCTGCCTACCCTGGCTAACTGCGAGGCGATGAGAACCACCGACCCGCCGCCTGACTCGGCGATCAGCGGGATCGCGGCTTTGCTCACCAGAAACGCGCCAGTCAAATTCACAGCGATCGCGTGGTTCCAGTCGGCCAGGCTGTATTCGACGACGGTGCCACTGGGGTCGGCCGCAGCGGCACCATGAACCAGCACATGGAGCGCTCCCCACCGGGCCTTCACCGCTGCAACCGCCGCTGCCGTATCGGTTTCCTTTGAGACATCGGTGGTCACCGCGATGGCGTCACCGCCCTTGGCGCGTATCTCAGCCGCTGTCGCGGCGCACGCGTCAGCCTTCATGTCGGAGCACGCCACGCGGGCACCAGCACCTGCCAAAGCGATCGCGATTGCGCGTCCGATGCCCTGCGCCGCGCCGGTTACCAGAGCAACGCGCCCTTCTAGTGAGAATCGGTTGAGTGAAGACTGGTCGGTCATGGTGACGTATCCCGTAGTGTGTTTTGTTAACCGTTACGAAGCGCCGGGATTCCGCGAACCTCTGCGCACTGCAGGATCAGACTTCGTGGCGGTGTCTGGTAACGGCGCTTTCGGCTCACGCAAACGCCGGTAGCCCGGTGCATCGCGACCATGGCTTCCGCTGCCTTCACGATCAGCCCGTACGCATCCAGAATGGGTACGCCATCGATCTCAAAGATCTTGCGTCTGACCATGAATGCGGCCGATGGCCCCGCCGGGATAATTACTTCAGCGCCACGTTCGATCGCGCGAACGCATGCGGCTTGCATTTGTTCCAGCAATTCGTCGCCGACTTTTTCGTCAGTGAACACATCATCAAATCTGCCGATATTGTCGAAGCGAACCGCCTCCGTACTAGAGAGCCGGTGAGCGATTCCATAGCCCCGTACGATTTCCTCGTAGTGCGGGATGAATCGCTCGTTGGGCGCGATCAGGGCGAATCGCTCGCCCATGGTGCAAGCCGTGTAGCAGCACACTTCCATAAAGGACAGCACCGGTATGTCGAGGATCTCGCGTAGCTCGGTTAAAGCGGGATCGAGTGAATTGGCGATGACAAAGGCGTCATAGCCGCCGCGCTCGCGAACAGCAAGGCCGTTATCAACAACCTCGCGTACGTCGTAGTGCCAAAAGAGTCGATACTGATCACCAAGAGCCCCTTGCGAGGTTCCGCGAACTTCGATGGTCGTTCCGGGGGCGGCGACGCGATCGGCGGCCGCCTGCGTGGCCGCAATCGAATTTTTTAAGCGGGTCTCGGATGAGAGCAGCTGATACCAGAGCCGGATGGGGCGTGCGTCGGACATCGCAACCT
>CAZORB010000041.1:0-28630 GCA_964581825.1 uncultured Bordetella sp. | reverse complement strand
CGGGTTGGCTCGCATTCAATACTCGCTACCCGCGAACATGGCGAGGCGCTGATCGCCGCGGCAGTGGCGGATGCGGCTCGCGATCTGGCGGCTTTCGAAGCGGAGCACTGAGATGCTGATTCTGTACGGTGTGCCGGTTTCCACCTTCACCACCAAGGTTCGTATCGCGTTACATGCGAAAGGCATCGACTTTGTCGAACAGGCCCCGCCTGGCGGTTATCGATCTGAGGCATGGCGGGCAATCATTCCCACCGGTACCATCCCCGCCATTGATCACAATGGTTTTATGTTGGCTGAATCGGAAGCGATCATCGAATACGTGAACGAGGCCTTCGACGGTCCGTCGCTGCTGCCAGGCGATGCGCAGTCACGTGCCCGCGCCCGGATGCTCGCGCGCGTCCATGATCTTGCGGTCGAGCCCGCAGTTCGCGCGCTCTTCCCCCTGATTCGCGACCCAGCCCGGCGCGACGCGCTGCCCGCACTGGCCGATGCGCTGCATGACCGCCTGACGCAACTCGAGCGCCTGCGCGGCGCTGATTCGGCCTGGATGGCCGGACCCGATTTCAGTACCGCTGACTGTGGCTTCGCGGTCACCCTGCCGTTAGCGCAAAGACTTCTCCTCGCCCTGGGTCGACCACTTGCGCTGCCCGCCTCTCTGGAGGGCTGGCTCGCGCGCAGCACGCACCATGCCGATGTGGCTGCGGGGCTCGCGCCATGGCGCCCGGCCACCGAAGCCTGGCTCGCCCAGGCCATGGGAGCGCAATCGTGAGCAAACATCCGAAGGCCAGTCCGCTGTTGAAGCCCGACTGGCACTATGTCGACAAGATCTCGCTCGAAGATTTCACCCGCGGGGATTGGGCGCTGCTCAACGCTCAGCGCTCGCAGTACTACGCCGAGGAGCAGGCGCGGCAGGTGCTGCGCATGCTGGCAGACTCCGAGCACGACACCTCTTTCGGCTATCAGGTGAACAACTATCGCCACAGCCTGCAGTCGGCAACGATGGCGCACCGTGATGGGCTCGACGAGGAAGATGTGGTGGTTGCACTGCTGCACGACATCGGCTTTATCGCCTGCCCGCAGCGGCACGGTGAGTTCGCTGCGGCTTTGCTGGGCGCCTACGTCAGCGAGCGAAACGAGTGGATGCTGAGACGACATGCGATTTTTCAGGATGTCCATGCCCACCACCATCCTGATGTCGATCCGAATGCGCGAGAGCGCTGGCGAGGCCACCCGCATTTCGAGTGGGCGGCCACCTTTGTTGCGCGCTACGACCAGGCCACGGTCGACCCTGGCTACGACTGTGCGCCGCTCAGCTTCTTCGAACCCATGGTCGCCCGTGTCTTTGCACGCCCGCCGCGGCGAGCGCCGATGCCCGACTGACGAATCAATCAAGACTTATCCCTGGAGCACTGCTGATGTCCGCATGGATCCGAATGATTCCCCTGGAAGAGGCTGAGGGTTCACTCGCCTCCGCCTACCAGAAAGTGCGTACGCCGCACGGCACGGTGGATAACGTCATGAAGGCGCACAGCCTGCGGCCGCACACGATGGAAGGCCATGTTTCGCTGTATCGCAGTGTGCTGCACAACCCCGACAACACGCTGCCCTTCTGGTATCTGGAAGTGGTGGCGTCCTATGTCAGCATGCTCAATGACTGCGCTTACAGCCTCACCCACCATTGGTCGAATGCGCGCAGACTGATTCGAGACAAGGCGCGTTCCGATGCCATTCATGCGGCCCTGTCGGCTCGCGCGCCCGAGCGGGCGTTTGAGGGCAAAGAGCTTGAGCTGCTGCGCTACGCGGGCAAGCTCACTACCAGCGTCGCCAAAATGGTGAAGGCTGATATCGATGCGCTGCACGCAGCAGGCTGCAACGATGGCGAAATTCTCGAAGTCAATCAGGTCTGCGCCTACTTCAATTACTCGAACCGTCTGCTCAACGGGCTCGGTGTCACCACTGAGGGTGACGTAATCGGTTACTACAAGGAAGACGAATGAACCGGCACAGTGCGCGCGTCGTATCGGTCGACGAGATCCCGGTCATCGATGTCTCGGGCCTGGCTGATCCCAGTCCGGCCACCCTCGAAGCGGTCGGTGCTGAAATGCGCGAAGCCGCAGCGCGAATCGGCTTTTTTTATGTCAGCGGCCATGGCATTGCCCAGTCGCTTATCGACGAGGTTGACGCCACCGCCCGACGTTTCTTTGCGGCGCCACTCGCTGACAAGCTCTCCATCGAGCCGATAGGTCGTCACCGGGGCTACATCAAGCAGGGTGAGGCCAAGATGAGTGACCGCGCGAGGCCGGATCTGAAGGAAAGCTTCATCTGGGGGCTTGATGTCGGCGAAGACGATCCCGACTTCATCGCCGGTAACCGGATGATCGGCCCCAATCGCTGGCCGGCCTTCATGCCAGAGTTCAGGCCGCTGCTCAACCGCTACCTCGATGAAACGCACGCATGCGCGAAGCGGCTGCTGCGGGCGCTTGCGGTCAGCCTTCACGCACCGCACGACGCCTTCACGCGCAAGTTCGACAAGCCCATTTCACGCGGGGCTCTGGTGTATTACCCGCCGCAACCGCCGGAGCTCGGCGACCGGCAGTACGGCGTCGCGCCGCACACCGATTACGGCGTGATCACGCTGCTCCACCAGGATCCAGTAGGCGGGCTTCAGGTCGCCACCCGCGGTGGAGAATGGGTAACCGCTACGCCCATTCCCGGCACGCTGGTCATCAACTCGGGCGACCTCATGGGGCGGTGGTCCAATGATGTGTTCAAGTCCAACCCGCATCGTGTCATCAACACCTCGGGGCGCGAGCGGCTGTCGATCGCGGTGTTTGTCGACCCCGACTACGACACGCCCATCGTGCCAGTCACCGAGCCGGGTGTGGCTGCCAAATACCCCGAAGTAAGCTGCGGCGAATACATCCTCGGGCGCTTCGATAAGGCTTTTGAGTATCGCAAGCGCGCGGGTTGAAGCTGGGCGGCTGCGCCGGCGGTCGGGCTGACGGCAGACACGGTCACTAAGCGCCTTAGTCTGTTAAACTTAGTTCACTGAGTCTGGTTTGGCAGGAGACATTCTGTGCGGTCCGTCAACATTCACGAAGCGAAAACACACTTGTCGCGGCTGGTCGAGCTGGCTGCCGCTGGCGAGCCCTTCGTCATTGCCAAAGCGGGAAAGCCCATGGTCAAGGTCACTGCGCTCACTGCCGAATCCCCACCAAAACCCAAGCGGTTGGGCTTCATGGCCGGTCGCATTCAGGTACCCGATGACTTTAACGCCATGGGCAGCACCGAGATCGACACACTGTTCTACAGGGGCGACGACAAGAACACCTCGCTCTGATGCAGCTGCTGCTTGATACGCATCTGTTGCTCTGGGCTGCCGAAGGTGGCAAACGCATCCCAGGCAAACTGCGAAAGCTCATCAGCAACGAAGACCATACGCTTTTTTTCAGCGTGGCAAGCCTCTGGGAAATCGCCATCAAGGCGAAACTGGGGCGCCCCGACTTCACGCTTGATGCCTCGGTCTTTCGCCGCCTGTTAATCGATAACGGTTACGCCGAGCTCGCCATCAGCGGCAGCCATGTCATCGCCGCTGGCAGTCTGCCGCCACTGCACCGTGACCCATTCGACCGACTGCTGGTTGCCCAGGCAATCAGCGAAGGCTTCACCCTGCTCACCTCAGACTCTGCGTTCGCCGGCTACCCCGGCGACATTCTCATCGCCTGACCTCTGCCGTCACGGTCGCGGAGCATGCTCAGCCCGCAGGGGGCGCCTCGCCCAAAAGCGCCATCAGCGCCTCTTCGGAAATCACTTCAATGCCGAGCTTGCGCGCCTTCTCCGCTTTGCTGCTCACTGAGTTCGGATCAGCCAGCACGAGATAGGTGGTCTCACGCGTTACGGCATCCACCAGTTTCATGCCTGCCGCCGCAAGCGGCGCCTCGTAGTCGGATTTCTTTTTCCCGCTGGGCAGCTTGCCGCTGATGCAGACGGTTTTCACCGGCTCACCCGTCGCGTTGTCGCCCACCACATCGCGCTGCGGCGCTATCACCGCCACGCCGTTGGCGAGCATCTTGTCGATCACGCCGCTCATGGCATCGATGCCGTCCTGGATCGGAGCCCCCAGGTTGGGCACGCCCACGCGCTCTGCAAAGTCAGGATCGCGCAGCCGCCCCGACCGCCATTGATCGAGCGTATCCAGCTCGCCGCCCGCAGCGGCGATCATCAGTTCAATTCGGCGAATACCTGCGCTTTCTATCCCGAGCGAACCCAGAAACTGGGCGAGGCTGAGCGTGCGGGTGGCGTCGATCGCATCCAGAATGGATCGGGCGCGTTTGTCACCCAGCCGAATGCCCTTCTCGTCATTGATCACCAGTTCGGCCAGCTCGGCGCTGCGGGCCTCGAGCGCATAGAGATCGGCGGCATCCTCGATCCCAAAGCGCTCAAGCATCGCCTCGAGCACGGAATCGCCAATACCTTGAATATCGAGACTGGTGATCCACCGGTCGATCTTGCCCGTGCTTTTCTTGGGGCAGGCTGCGTTACGGCATTCGAGGATCACTCCCTCTTCGCCCGACGTGATCCGCCGACGGCCCACCTCGCCGCCGCAAAACGGGCAGGCGCTGGGCGCCATGATCGGGCGCCGATCGGGCGGCCGATGCGTGACCCGAATCACCTTCGGGATGATGTCGTTGGCCTTGATCAGCCACACCGAGTCGCCTATGGCGACATCGAGTCGGGCGATCTCGTCGAAGTTCGCAAGCGATGCACTGCTGACGGTTGTGCCGCCAATTTCAACCGGTCGAAGCTGCGCGGTGGGCACCAGCGACCCTGTATGGCCACCGCTCACGACCACGTCTTCGAGCACTGTTTCGGCACCTGCCGAATCAAACTTCCACGCCACCTGCCCCTTGGGCCGGCCAGCGGTGACGCCAAGCGCTTCCTGCCGACCCACATCGTCAATTTTGATGACCACGCCGTCGATCCAGAACGGCAGCGCATCGCGCCGCGCTCCGGCATCGCGATGCCACGCAACGGCTTCATCGACCCCGGAACAGAAGGCGTGCGGGATCAGGTTGAAACCTAATTCAGCCAGCCGTGCGAGCTTCTCTGACTCGGATGCGAAGCGCACTGAACCACCATCGCGCTGCTCATCAATGTCAAACGCGAACGCGGTGAGATGCTCACATTGATGGCCATTTTTACGACCCATGATGCCGCTGCCGGCATTACGAGGATTTTTGCTGCGGGTCGGGTCGACCTTGGCCCAGTCCTCGACGGTCAGGATCACCTCGAAGCGCACTGCACCGGTGAACCGTTCAGCGCCGCTGCCCACCCAGGCAGGCAATCCTTTGAAACGGATCGCGTTGGCGGTGATGTCTTCGCCGACCACGCCGTCGCCGCGCGAGATCGCCTGCATCAGTCGGCCATCGCGATAGTAGGCGGCCGCGCTCGCGCCATCGCCTTTCAGGCTGACATGAAGCGGCGGCCCGCCGCTCTTTTCGACCCAGGCGCGAAACTCGGCCTCGGAATTGACCTTGTTCTGGCTGCCCATTGGCATGGCGTGCCGGGCCTTGGTGAGAATGCTGTCAGCGGGCACCGGTGCCCCCACCAGCGCCAGCACGGGATCGTCAGGCGATAGCGTGCGTAGCTCGTCTTCCAGCGAGTCGTACTCGGCATCGGACATCAGCGGCTCCGGACCGAAGTAATACGCGTGCTTGGCTTTCAGGATCAGATTACGGAGCTGGACGATTCGGGTGGGCATGAAAAGCGAGCCGCCACCGGGGCGGCTAAACCATCAATGGACCCGCCACTTTAGCAGCGGGGCTGTCCTCGGCAATAATCGTGACAAAGGAGAGCACTCGCCATGAATGCACCGACGTTTAAGCCCACGGAGTCCCCATCCGTCTCGCTCGACCCAGCTCGTCTGCGGGAGGGAAAGATTGACCTTGCCGCAGCACTGCGCTGGGCTGCGCGCCTGGGACTTAACGAGGGGGTCTGCAACCATTTCAGTCTCGAGCTCGCGCCCGACCGTTATCTGATCAACCCTCAGGGCCTGCACTGGTCAGAAGTCACCGCGGGCGACATGCTGCTGATCGACGGCAGCGGCCGCGTGCTGGAGGGCCGGCACGCGCTCGAACCGACCGCCTTCTTCATTCACAGCTGGATTCACCGCACCAGTCCCCGCGCCAAGGCGGTGCTGCATACGCATATGCCGCATGCCACAGCCCTCACGCTGATCGAGGGCGGGCGGCTCGCATGGTGCAACCAGAACGCGTTACGTTTCTGGGGGCGAATCGGCTACGACGACCACTACAACGGGGTCGCGCTCGACGATGCCGAAGGCGCGCGCATTGCCTCACAGCTTAAAGACCATGATGTGCTGTTCATGGCCAGTCACGGTGTCACCGTCGTGGGGGCTAACCTGGCGTGGGCCTTCGATGACCTGTACTACCTCGAGCGCGCCTGCATGCACCAGCTGCTGGCCACACAGATGGCTGCGGGCAAGCCCCTGCGGCAGGTGCCCGAAGCGCTGTGTGCCAGGGTGGGCGCGCAGATTGCTGGCGAACGCCAGCAATCGGATCTGTTCTTCGCATCGATCAAGCGAATGCTGGATCGCGAGTCACCCGGCTGGGCGACGATCTAGGCAATCAGAAACTGAGCTTTGGCAGGGCAATGCCCTGCACGCCGGGTTCAAAGGCGAGCAGGCGCCCGGCATAGGGCTCGCGCGCAAGCGCCGCTTCGTCAAGCATGAAGGTCATTGAGGTGACGTACAGCGTACGAAGGTCGGGGCCGCCGAACGCAACGCTGGTGGGTCGGCTGATGGGCAGCGGCACCTCGCGCTCAATGCGCCCGGCAGGATCAATTCGAATCAGCTGCGAGGCGCCCAGCTCGGCAACCCAGAGCATGCCCTCGGCATCGATCGTGCAGCCGTCAGGATGACCGCGGCGCCCTGCAAAATCGATCAGCACACGACGATTCGCAGCCTCGCCCGTGGCGGGGTTGAAGTCCCAGGCATAAATGCGGCCATCGGGATGGGTATCGGTGTGATACATCGTGCGGCCATCCGGGCTGAACGCAATGCCATTCGATATCTCAAAGCCCCGGTCGATGGTTGCAGCGATCAGGCTGCCGTCAATTCGGTACAACTCGCCCAGCGGCCGCTTGAGCGTGCGTTCATAGGATCCGATCCAGAGCCGGCCTGCGGAGTCGACCGCACTGTCGTTCAGGCGCTGAATCGAGAAATCAATGCCCCAAAGCGGCAGCATCCGTAGCTGGTCAGGCGTGGGGTCGGTAACCGCCAGGCCGCGCTGGAAGTGAATCAGCAGACTGCCATCGGCGCGCTCGCGAAGCCCGGATGCGCGCTGCGGCAGCTTCCAGGTGGTGGTGGCGCCCGTGGCAGGCGCATAGCGGTGCAGTGTCTTGGGCTCGAGGCCCACATCGACCCAGTAGAGGGCCTGCTCGGCGGCCACCCAAAGCGGACCTTCGCCGATGGAGGTGACCTGCTCGGTCACGCAGTGAATTTCCGTTTTTTTCATTGAAGCTTCTCGACAATTCCCAGTCTCGCAACCAGGAAGGGTTTTGCGCGGGTCGCGAACTCAAGTACATTTTCGCGGCCTCCACCCTATTCCTTCCTAATCGGAGTCATTCAATGGAACTCCTTCGTCGTGTTTTCGTTACCGCTTCGGCCGCTGCCGTCGCGCTTGCGGGCGCCCATGCCGCCGCGCAAGGCCAATATCCCACTCGAACCATCAAGCTGCAGGTGCCCTTTGCACCGGGCGGTACCACCGACATCATTGCTCGCGTGATCGCTGAGCCGCTGGGCAAAGCCCTTGGCCAGCCAGTGGTCATCGAGAACAAGGCGGGGGGCGGCGGTGTGGTGGGCGCCACAGAAACCGTACGTTCAACGCCGGACGGCTATTCGCTCGGGATGGCAACGGTTTCCACCACCGCAGCCAATCCAGCAATCAACCCAAAGATTCCCTACAACCCGATCACCGACTT
This sequence comes from uncultured Bordetella sp., assembly GCA_964581825.1. GTDB lineage: Bacteria > Pseudomonadota > Gammaproteobacteria > Burkholderiales > Burkholderiaceae_E > SYIM01. The sequence continues at coordinate 20,629 of CAZORB010000041.1, read as the reverse complement.
CACGCCGATCATCAACATCGCCGCCACGCCGAACCTGATCGCGGTTCACCCGAGCTTCCCGGCGCGCGACTACAAAAGCTTCATCGATGAGTTGAAGTCCAAGCCGGGCAAGTATTCCTACGCCTCATCGGGTACCGGCGGCATCGGGCATCTGCAGACCGAGCTGTTCAAGAGCCTCGCTGGCGTGTTCGTCATTCACATTCCCTACCGCGGTGCAGGCCCTGCGTTGAATGACACCGTCGCGGGTCAGGTGCCGATTATTTTCGACAACATTCCCTCCGCACTGCCCTTCGTTCAGGCGAACCGTCTGTTGCCAATCGTGGTCGCTGCACCGCAACGGCTGGCTGTACTGCCCAACGTCCCCACTTTCAAGGAAGTGGGTCTTGAGCCTGTGAATCGGATGGCCTATTACGGCATTCTCGGGCCCAAGGGCTTGCCGCGCGAGGTGGTCGATCGCATCAACGCAGCCACCCGCAAGGCGCTCGAAGATCCCGCTGTGCGTAAGCGTATCGAGGACACCGGATCGCTCGTGATTGGCAACAGCCCCGAAGAGTTCGCCGCGCAGATCAAGGCCGAGTTCGAGGTGTACCGCCAGGTGGTCACGCAGCAGAAGCTGTCACTCGAGTAAGGCTCGAGCGCCATCATGCGTGCCCGCGCGGCCTCGTCGAGGCGGCGCGGCCGCTAGTAGTGGGCGGGCTCAGTCGGGCCTCACCGGGTCCCGTCCCCAGCGTAGCCGCAGCGCCAGATAATCTTCTTCGAGCACACCCGAGCGCAATTCGGGTGCCCACCCGGTTAAGTCAGAAAACGCTTCCAGCGTGTAACGCCCCAGGTCGGTGCGCCGAAGGCGAGCATGGCGAAGCGCGAGCACGACGCGTGAGACACCTGCGTTCTTGAGTGCTCCTGCACACATCGGGCAAGGCTCCATCGTGCAGTAGAGCGTCGCGCCCTGGGTGACACCGGTGCCATGCGCTGCAATCGCCCGCCGAATCACATCGGTTTCCGCGTGTACGGTTAAGTCGCATTGCGATACCTGGCGATTCTGCCCGGTGGCCAGCAGCTGCCCGTTGCGGACCAGCACGGCGCCGGTTGGCCAGTCGCCGCGCTCGAAGGCCTCCTGAGACTGGGCCAGCGCCAGGCGCATCCAATGGCGGTCAGGATCGTCGGTGGCGCTCACGTTGCCAGAGGCACTGGACGGCGTGACCGACTCTGATGGCGCGACGCTGCACGGTTCCGCACTGACCACTCGCCCTTCACAATCGCGAGCGATCCGCTCGAGCATGACACGGCCCAGCAGACCACAGGGGTTGGCGAGCGTTTCAAGAATTTCAAAGTGGTTGTAGCCTTCAGCGATCAGGCGCGCGACGTGCACGCCGTGGGCCTGCGCCGCATCGGCATAGTGCTGCGCCTGCCGCTGAAACTCGGGGCTCTCGAGAGATCCCCAGGCGACCATCAGCGGCACACTCAACCCATTGAGATGTCGGACGGGACTGAGTCGCTCCACTTGTTCGTCGGTGAGCCGCAGGTAGCTGCTTCGGGCCGACAGTCGAACCGGCAGCAGGTCATAAATGCCGCTGCAGACGCTGAGGCTGGCAACGGGCGAATTCGATGCGAGCGAAAAAGCGCTGCGCCAATCGGTGGCCAGCGCAGCCGCTGCAAGGTGCCCGCCCGACGAGTGGCCGAACAAATGCACCCGGGCCGGGTCAATGCCCAGGGCGGCGGCATTCGATGCGACCCAGGCAATCGCCCGGCGGATCTGGTCGGTCATGCGACCCAGGTCACCATCGAGCTCAGTGACCGGTGCAAAGTCGGGAATGAGCACCGCATAGCCAGCGGCCACGAACGGCTCAGCCACAAACGCATAGTGGCGTGCCAGTCCGCCGCGCCAGGCGCCGCCGTGAATAAACAGGAGCGCAGGCCTAGGTTGAGCGACCGCAGGCGCCTGAGTGTCAGTGGGGCGGAAGCAGTCAAGTGCCTCAGCGGCCGAGGGACCGTAAGCATGCCGCGAAGGCTGGCCCAGCCGCTCGCGCGCCCGCTCACTCGATAACTCATAGCGCTTGAGCACCTGCTGCATGTTCGGCGCGTGCTGCGCCTGATCATAGGCCCGGTCAAGCGCAGCCTGATCAAGGTCGAGCCAAACCTTGGGCGCGCCGGTAGCGTTATCCGCCATGGGTCAGCCCTCCGTCGATAGCGAGTTCCTGGCCGGTGACAAAGCGAGCCGCCTCCGAGCAGAGGAAGGTGACCGCATTGGCAATGGCCTCGCAGTCAAGCGGCTGCGGAACGCACTGCATGTTGAGGATCATCTGTTTGTAGGTGTCAGGAAGACGGCTTGATTGCAGACCATGCAGCACCACGCCGGGCAACACTGTGTTCACAGTGACACCGTGCTGACCGAGTTCCCGTGCGAGCGAGCGGCTCATGCCAGCGAGCGAGGCCTTGCTGGTCACGTAGTGGAGAAAGTGCGGGCGCCCCATTCGGTAGGTACCTGACGACACATTGACAATGCGCCCCCAGCCACCTGACTTCATATCGGGTGTGACCGCTCGAACACAATGAAAGGTGCCGGTGATATTGGTGTGGATGACGCGATCCCATTCTTCGAACGGGATCTGATCGAAGTCCTGATAGCCGAGCGCCGAAAACAGGGCGGCGTTGTTCACCAGGATATCGATTTGCCCAAAGTGATCACGTGCGCTTGCCGCACACGCTTCAACCGAGGCCCGATCGGCGATGTCGAGCACACAACCGATCGCTGAACCACCGGCCGCGCGAATTTCGTCTGCCACCTCGTTAGCCTGATCAGCGAGCAGATCGCCAATGACCACCTGAACGCCCGCGCTGGCCAGTTTGAGCGCACAGGAGCGCCCGATGTTTCGAGCGCCACCTGTCACGAGCGCCGTGCGCCCAGAGATGCCAAGAAAGTCGGAAGTCATGGTGATCGGGGCGCGTGGCGCGATAGAAACGGGCTTCGGATTCAGAGCAGGAAGGCGATGCCGGGCAGTTCAGCCTCGGAGTTGATCAGGTCGACACGTTTGTCGGCAATTTGCCAGCGCCCCTGGTGTTGCCGTAACCGATGTTCGACGAGCGCCGCCCAGGTGCGCTGCTGCTCAAGCCGATACTCAATCAGCACCAGCGCTGAAGCGACCCGAGTGAAAGTGTCCGAATGTTCGAGAATTTGAACGTTGCTGACCTGATGCACGGTACGCGCAAGCGGCCGCCGCGCATGCGCACGCGGATGCGTGATCTGCCGAACCCTCAGTTCCAGCAGCGTGCGGTCGTCATAGATGATGGACGAGGTATTGAGCGGATCGGCCTGCCCCTGCTCGAGCGGCACCCAGTAATGGGCATCGTCAGCAAAAAGCGCAAGCCAGTCTTCGAAGCGGTGCGTATCAAGCAGCCGCGCCTCGTGAGTGAGAAACGCGCGCACGCTTTCGGTAAGCGTACCCATGGCGGGATCGGTGAGTACGTGCGAGGAATCCGTTGTACGAGTCATGCCATGTCCTCCGCCGACTCGGCACACATGTAGCGAAGCCACGCATCGAATTGCCTGCGAATGAAAATTTCGCTGGTGCCCGTGCCGCCACGAAGCAATTCGCCATCGGGCACGTCGGTACCGACACCGCGCGCAAGGTTGACCCACTCGGGCTGCGCCGCGGCCAGCCCCTGTTGCACGCGCCCGTATACCTCGAGATCATCGGTGAGCACCCAGGATGCCGTGCCATTGACCACGTTGGAGAAAGCAATCGTGTCGCGAAACATCTGCTCGGGCGCACCCTTGAGCCGCAGGTTGTAGGTGTACACAACGGTCCGGTTCACCGCCAAAGGATGAACAATCCGGAGCTGCCGGAACTGGCTCATGAACGACACGTTGGGATACACGATCGTGTTCCAACGAGTGACGCCCAGAATACGCTGTGCCTCTGCGGCGCCCACGCGCTGCTCGAGCCGCTGGCGGTAATCGGCAAATACCGGATTGTTCAACCCCACCACCAGCCGGCCGTCGGAGTGGTAGTCGCCCATGTAACCGTGACCCCAGTCACTGGTCCACATGCCAATCGCCTCCCAGACCGGCTCAGGCGCACCGTTCTGGCGCATCTGACGTACTGAAATATCGGAATATTTTTCTGGCTGACCAGGATCGGGCGCGTCGCGGGCGACATGCACCGACGAGATGTGAACATGGTTGGGATGCACGCCATCGAGATGGTTTTCAAGCACCAGCTTCCAGTTGCCCTCGTACGTGTGTTTGAACACGCCGCCGGCGACCTCCACCTCGCCCTCGGGCGCTCGGTCAACCAGATCATCAAACGAACTGGCAAGTGGCCCCAGAAACTCAGTCAGGCCAGGCCCGGATGACGCGAGACTTGCAAAAATGAAGCCGCGGTAGAGATCGACCCGAGGTACGGCCCGAAGTCCCAGCTCGGCAAAGGTTCGCTGCGGCTCGGCGCCGTAGCCCTGTGGCACGGGCACCCCGGTCAGTCGGCCATCGAGCTCGAAGCCCCAGCCGTGATACGGGCAGACAAAGTGGCGCGAATGTCCGCTGGCGTCGTGGCACACCAGCGAGCCGCGATGCGTACATCGATTGATTAACACTCGCACCGACCCCGACGCATCGCGGGACACGATGACCGGCAGACGCCCCATCCGGGTGGTGAACCAGTCGCCGGACCGCGCCACCTGGGAAACATGTCCCAGCAGAAGCCATGCCCGCCCGAAAATGCGATCAAGCTCGAGCTCGAACAGCGCGGGGTCGGAGTAAACGGAGGGGTGGACGCGGTCAGGGCGGACCAGCGATCGCAGGCCCTGCGTATCGTGAAGGGGCATCTGGGAAACCGCGATAAGGGTTGAACAACGGGGGCCGGACGCTGAACCTGTTTCAGCGAACGCCATTCGTTATTCTGGCCATGGCTGGCGATTTCTTGCAACTGGCCCGGGCTCAGAACGAGCCGAAACCGCTGTTTAAAGACCAGGGTCCGACAATCTCGCAAAGATCCTTGACAGCGGAAGGTTGTTCGCTAATATCCGCCGACGTTTTCAATGCCCGTCTACACCAGCCTCTGGGGGAACTCCTGATGATCCGACTGCAACGTTTCTCGGCTGGCGCGGCCCTCGCGCTGGCGCTGTCCGTGGCTGCGGGAGCAGCGCAGGCGCAAACCGTGTTCCGTATTAACGGATGGCTGCCGCCCACCCACCCGATCATGACCCGCACGCTTAAGCCCTGGGCCGACGAAGTCGCTGCGGCCACCCAGGGTCGTGTGCGATTTGAGGTCACGGCAAGCACGCTGGGACCGCCGCCCACCCAGATCGATATGGTGAAAGACGGTATTGTCGAAGCGGTATTTAGCGTCCACGGCTATACGCCGCAGCGTTTCACGCTCGCGCGCGTGGGCGAACTGCCCTTCCTGTCCGACCTGTCTGAGCCGCTGTCGGTCGCGCTGTGGCGCGTCACCGAAAAGCACTTCGCCGCGCGCGATGAACACGCTGGCATGCAGTTGCTCGCGCTGTGGGCCGCGCAACCCGGACGCGTCTGGACGTCGAAGAAGCCGCTCAAAACGATGGCTGACTGGAACGGCATCAAACTCGCAGGCGGTGCCGCCATCAACGTTGACATTGCCAAGGCGCTAGGGGGTGTGGGTATCCGCGCGCCGGGCCCGCAGGCAGCGGAAATGGTTCGCCGAGGTGTCACCGATGGGCTTTTCATCGATGCCTCATCCTTCACCGACTTCTCGCTGCAGGGAACCATCCGCCACATGCTCGATTTTCCGAAAGGCATGTACTCCGCCACCTTTTTCTTCGGCGTGAACAAGGCTCGGTGGAACCAGCTCTCACAGGCTGACCGAGATGCCATCCTGAAGCTCTCGGGCGAGCGGCTGTCGGCCATCGCCGGTCGTAATTGGGATGCCGAGGCTGCGAAATCCCGCGAGAACGTCAAAGCGGCGGGTGTCGAGGTCACGATGGCTTCAGGCGCCTATCTGGCCGAGCTTGAAAACGCGCTTCGCTCATTCGAAGAAGACTGGCTGAAGGCTGCGCAGGGTGCCGGCGTTGACTCCAAAGCGGCGTTGTCCGACCTGAAATCCATCATCAATTCCTACAAGTAAACGCCGCGACGCTCCGGATCTGCCGCGTGCTGTTGCCACTTCGTAGCGCCATCCTGCGGGCCCTGAGCCTGCTGGTGGCGCTTCAGCTTTTCGCGCTGATGCTCACGGTGGCCATTGATGTCGGCGGCCGCTATCTGTTTCTAAGCCCCCTCCCGGCGGGCTACGAAATGATTCAGGTGCAGATGGGGGCGCTCGCGTTTACGACGCTTCCCCTGCTGTGTGCAACGAATGAACACCTATCTCTGGGCCTGCTCGACCACCTGTTTCGGGGCTGGGTGCAGCGCATCCGCCTGTTTCTCATCCATCTGTTAAGCGCAGCCGGGACAGGATTTCTGGCGTGGCGGATCTGGGTGCATGCCGGCAAGCTGGGCGCGATGAACGAAAGCACGCCTGTTCTTAACTTTCCCTATGCGCCACTTGGCTATCTGATGTCCGCGTCAGCGACAGTTGGCGCGCTAATGCTGGCAGCCCTCGCGGTGCACAGCCTGGTAAGCGATCCCGCTGCCAAGGATGAACGCTGACATGGCTCTCGCGCTAACCGCCTTCATCCTTCTATTCGCACTGCTATTCGCGGGGCTGCCCATCGCCTTTGGTCTTCTTCTGATCGGCTTCGGCGGATTCGCGTTACTGCAAGGCGTGCCGGCGGCGCTCGCGATGGTGGGCCAGGTCGGTTTCAACACCGTGATGAATGAAGAGCTGTCGGTGATTCCGCTCTTCATTCTGATGGGTGGATTCATCGCCGCGTCTCGTCTGTCCGACGAACTGTTCGGTGCAGCCAATGCATTTGTCGGGCATATGCGGGGTGGTCTGGCCATGTCGTCGGTCATTGCCAGCGCAGGCTTTGCCAGCGTGTGCGGATCCAGCTTCGCCACGGCTGCAACGATGGCTAAGGTGTCACTACCCCCGATGCGCCGGTTCGGCTACACCGACTCGCTGGCCTCAGCATCGGTAGCGGCGGGGGCCACGCTCGGCATCATGATTCCCCCCTCGGTGCCGCTGCTGATCTATGGCTTCATGACCCGGACCGATGTGGGCAAGCTGTTCATCGCCGCCATCATTCCCGGATTACTCGGAACACTGCTGTATGTGGGCGCGGTGCTGTGGTCGGTCTGGCGTAATCCCGACAGCGGTCGGCCCGGCGAGCGCACCTCGGCCCGTGAGCGGCTTCGCAGTCTCCGCAAGGTCTGGGCGGTTGCCGCGCTATTTATGTTCATCATCGGCGGCATTTATCTGGGCGTGTTTACACCCACCGAGGCTGCCGGCGTTGGTGCGTTCGCAGGTTTTCTGTTTGCCGCTGCGCGGCGTGAATTGGGTGGCGGGCGCCTGCTCGAGGTGTTGCTGGATGCCGCGCGTTCCACGTGTTCGATTCTGATATTGCTTATTGGCGCGCTGGTGTTTTCGAACTTCATCGATATTGCCGGCGTTCCCAAAGCGTTAGGCGCTTCGGTTCAGTCGATGGCCTCTGAGCCCTGGATGGTCATCGTTGTGATTCTGGTCGTATATCTGGTGCTCGGCTGCATCCTCGATTCAATGTCGATGCTGTTTCTGACCGTGCCGGTGTTCTACCCAATCGTGGCTACGCTGGGCTACGACCTGGTGTGGTTCGGCATCCTGGTGGTCACCATGGTGGAGGTTGCGCTGATCACCCCACCGGTCGGGCTCAACGTGTTTGTACTGCATCAGGTACAGCCCGATATCGCCACGCGAACCATCTTCCGTGGCCTCGCGCCTTTTGTCACCGCCGACCTGATTCGCGTCTCGCTACTGGTGGCAGTGCCGTCCCTTGCGCTGTGGCTACCCGGCTTCATGGGTTAGCAAACGATTCGGGTTCTCCAACATGGGCCAGACAAAAAAGAACGAGGTGCGAACAGCGATCCTGCGATCAGCACGAACGCTCTTTGCCCGCCATGGCTATATCGCCACCAGCTTGCCGAAAATCGCAGAGGGCGCTGGTACGTCAACCGCTAACGTTTACGTCTATTTCCGATCGAAGCTGGAAATTCTGTACGAGCTTTACGACCCCTGGCTGCGCGCACGCATTGAGGCGCTCGCGAGCGAGGCGGCAACCATCTCGGACCGCCGCGAGCGGCTGCGCTTCGTGCTGGGCAGTTTCTGGCGCGACATCCCCAAGGAAAACAGCGGCTTCGGCAACAACATCATCCAGGCCATCTCCACCATGCAGCGCGGCGAGGGTTATCAGCCGGTGCTGCTCAGATGGATGGAAGCGCAGATGCAGGCGCTGGTGCTCGACTGTCTGCCACCCGCCAGGCGGCGATTATTCGAGGGATCGGATCTCGGCCACTTCCTGGTGATGGCGTTCGACGGCTATCTGATGTTTCATCACCTTGATCGCAAACGTCCGCTCGATGACCGAACGCTGGATGGGCTGGTGGCGTCGCTTCTGGGGCAGCGCGCGGTCAGCGCCCCAGACAGCGCTCCACCCAGCGCGCCGCGCGCAAGGTCTGCGCGTCGTCGCCAATCCGCCCCAGCACCTGCATCGCGAGTGGCAAGCCGTTCGGCCCGAAGCCACCGGTAACCGATACGCTGGGGCCGTGCAGGAAGGTCCAGATCTGGTTCATTGACGTATCCCCGGTACTGTCCAGTCCAGCAGGCGCCTCGCCGGTAGCGGCCGGCGCAAACAGCACATCACACGATCCGAACACATCGGCGAGTTGCTGCCGACATGCACGACCCAACACCTGCGCCGCCAGATACTGTGCAGGCTCTACCTGTAAACCCGCCAGCGTTCGGTCGAGCAGAGGTTTGCGGATGCGCTCGCCATCGTGCGCGACGATATCGGCAAAGCCTCGGGCCATCTCGTACCAGGCAACCAGCCGATGCGCCTCAAGCAGTCCACGGAATGATTCCGGCAGCACGATCTCGACAGTACGGGCACCCGCGGCTGCAAGGCGCTTCCGACTATCTTCGAATGCGTTGTGTATCGAAGCGTCAGCACGCTCCCACTCCCAGGTGCGACAGAAACCAATCACGAGTGGCGTGGCAGCTTCATGATCATCGAAGCCAAGCGCCGGATAGTGACCGGCCGCCGCAGCAAACATCGCCACATCACGGACATCGCGGGCCATGAGGCCCACCGTGTCAACCGAGTCGGCATTCGGCCAGACGCCGCGCCGAGGAAGCAGGTTATAGGTGGGCTTGTAGCCGCAGACCCCGCAGTAGCCTGCCGGGCGAATGGTGGAGCCCAGTGTTTGCGTGGCAGTGGCAAACGGCACCATGAAGTCAGCCACTGCGGCAGCTGATCCTGATGACGAGCCGCCAGGCGTGTGGCCCGGATCACGCGGATTACGCGTGCCATTGGGCGGAAAGGTTGCAAGTTCAGTGGTAACGGTTTTGCCGATCATGAGTGCGCCCGCGCCGCGCAGCAGCGCAATCACGGCAGCATCGGTGGCAGGCTGATGCCCGCGAAACGCCTCTGACCCGCCCTGCGTAGGCATGTCGCGCGTATCAAATACGTCTTTGATGCCCACGGTGAGTCCGTGCAGCGGGCCTTGAATAGGGGAACGATCGAGTTCGCGGGCCTGCTCCAGAACGCGTTCGGCCGCCACAAAGGCAAACGCGCCGATCAGCGGCTCGCGCTCCCGGATCCGGGCCAGACTCGCTTGCGCATAGGCTTCTGCTGTAAGTTCGCGCCGTTGCAGAAGTCGGGCAGCCTCGAAGCCGCTCAGTTCATTGATCGCTTGCGCAGCCATGTTCAGTGCGCCTCCGGATTGAGCGCCGCCCACACGCGGGCTGGTGTAAACGGCATATCGATCGCAGCAGCGCCGCTCGCGGTAAGCGCATCGCTCATTGCATTGGCCAGCGCCGGCAGCGACCCGGTGCAGCCTGACTCGCCAACACCTTTCGCACCCGTTCGGTTCAACGTGGTGGGAATCGGCAGATTGGCGCTGACCAGTTCGGGCACGCAGCCGGCTTTGGGCATGGCGTAGTCCATGAACGAGCCCGAGCTGAGCTGGCCGCGCGCGTCATACACCACGTTCTCGCAGAAAGCCTGGCCCCACCCCTGCACCACCCCGCCCTGCATCTGGCCATGCACCAGCTGTTCGGAAATCAGCCGGCCTGCATCATCGACCGATACATACCGAATCAGCTCGGTCATGCCCGTACTGGGATCGATTTCGATTTCGGCGACATGGCAGCCATTGGGAAATGTGGGGCCAGACTTGGCCTGCCCTTCGATGGCGAGTTGCGCACGCTCCTGCGGGCCAAGCGTGCGTACCCAGGCGGCCAGGTCGAACGACGGATCAGGGGATTCGCCACGCGCTTCGCGAAGGCTGCTGACACGTTCGCGAATCTGCTCACACATGACGGTGATCGCGCTGCCCGCGCCATAGAGCGTTCGCGAGCCCTCGGTGCCGTTGCCAACCACTGACACACCGTGATCGCCCGCCCGATACATCACCCGTTCAGCCGGCAGACCCAGCGCCTCTTCGACCATGGTGGCAAATGAAGTTTCGTGCCCCTGACCGGATGCCCCGGTGGCACCGAATATGATCAGATTACCGTCAGCATCGAACTCCCCCCGCACCGCGTCGTGAGGCGCCGAGCCCAACCCCGAGACTTCCAGCCAGCTTGCAAGCCCGATGCCTCGCAATCGGCCCTGAGCCTGTGCCGCTGCGCGGCGGGCAGGAAAACTGGCGAACTCGGACAGCTCAAGAGCCCGGTCAAGCAATCGCGCAAAGTTGCAGTGGTCGTACACCGTGCCATTGGCCGTGCGATAAGGAAACGCTTCGGGTTCGATGAAGTTCAGACGCCGTAGCGCGATTCGATCAAACCCATGCTCGCGCGAGGCATGATCCATTAGCGCCTCAATGGCATAGGCAATGTCGGGACGCCCTGCGCCGCGATAGGCGGACACCGGTACGGTGTTGGTGTAGGCAAGGCGCGAGCTCATGTGCAGTGCCGGCACCCGATACACACCACCCATTGATACCGACAGGTTCCGTGTGCCCACCAGCGTGCTGGCAAATACGATGTAGGCGCCCAGGTCGACGGTATCTTCGAAGCGAAACGCGAGAATCCTGCCCTCCGCATCCAGCGCGATCTGACCGTCGAGCGTCAGCGCCCGGCCGTGCCAGTCGCTCAGAAAGATCTCAGAGCGCGTTCCCAGCCAACGCACTGGCTGATTCAGTTTGCGCGCTGCAAGCACTGCCAGAACATGCTCGGAATATGGGCTCGCGCGAAGGCCGAACGATCCGCCCACATCCTGGCTAATGATGTCGAGCTGCTGAGGTGCAAGGCCCGTGGCTGCGCACATCTGCTTAGTCATGCTTGGCACGCCCTGCGTCGGCGCAAACAGCCGGGTGCGATCAGCGTTGCGGTCATGCACCGCCAGCACCGCACGCGGCTCCATCGGCGCACCGATCAGTCGCTGGCTGTTGATCTTCAGACGGCTGACATAGGTGGCGCGCGCAAAGGCGGCGTCGACCGCAGCACGGTCTCCGGCTTCGTAGTGAACTGAGAGATTGCCTGGCACACCGGGATGCAGTTCGATCGCGCCGGGCGCAGTGGCCTCGTCAAAGCTTGCAACCGCGGGAAGCTCCTCATAGTCGATCAGCGCGAGCTCGGCAGCATCCTGTGCACCGTCAGCCGTATCGGCCACCACAAATGCAACGGGCTGCCCGACGAAATGCACCCGGTCGCGCGCCAGCACCGGCATCAGCACCACACGCTGAGGCGCGCCATCCGGGCTGGTGACCGCCATCAGATTGGGGAGCTCCTTCGGACCATCGGCTTCGATGTCGGCCGCGGTCAGCACCAGCCGGACACCGGGTGCCGCGGCAACCGCCGACAGATCGCACCGGCGAATCCACGCATGCGCGTGCGGTGAACGGATCACGAATGCATGCAGCGTCTGGGGCGCGACGTGGTCGGCGGTGAAGCGACCCGCGCCAGTAATCAGACGGTGGTCTTCGCGGCGCGCGTAGCGAATCGGGCGACCTGCATCCTGCGACGACGCGGCTGAAATCGGGGGCGATGCCAAATTCGACAAAGGGAACTCCGTTTCCAAGGGTAACAATTGCCGGACCACGAGCGATGCGATGCGCGTGACTCCAGCGGCCGACACTATCAGGTTTGCGTCGGCGCAGCGACCTGTCAATTGCTTTGAATGCGAGCCGCTCAGGCTCGCAGTACCACCCGAAAAAAGACCCCCTGATGCTGGGATTTTTTCCCACACAATGCAAGTCAACTTCCCGAATTCGATATGCTTCGCAGTTCAGGACCTAGACCATCGCCGCCTTCAATGAACGCGAACACCATGCCCAAACGCCCGCCACGATTCACCCGCGCCACGCCGTTCTTGTGGGCCATCGCACTTCCGCTGATCCTGGCCGCATGCGGCGGCTCGGGTTCGTCGGGCGGCACCTCGCCCGTCGCAAGCGAACCCAGCGCAGTCATTGCAGCCCAGGTCGATGAGATCCGCCCCGCAGATGAGAGCGAAAGCGTTGGCGTCTTCGTCGAACTGAACGACGGCGCGCCGTTGGCTGCCGCCGCAGTCAGCGACACGGATGGCCGGCGCGCCTGGCTGCAGCAGCGCTTTCTCTCCGACCTGAGCGCCGCCGCCTCAACGCCTCTGGCGGGAGTCTCCACCAACCGATGCAGTAGCGCGGATCTGCAGTCGCGGCTCGAACGGGCTCAGCGACCGGTCTCGGGCAGCACGGTTCGTATCGAACTGACCTCGTGCGAGCTTGATCTGCTGCCGCGCTTATCCATCGTTCGGGGCGTTCATGCCGACCGACCGCTCACCACCCAGGCTGCCAGCGACGCGACCGCGCTGCATCAGGCCATCGTGCAGTCGTTTGACGGCCAGACCGCCTGGCCCTCGCTCTCCGGGCAAGCCCTGGAAGGTGGCTCGCGGGTCATCGCCGTCCTCGATACAGGCGTGGACGAGCGACATCCGGCGCTGGCTGGCACCAAGGTGCTTCCGGGCGCATGCTTTTCCACCGCAGCCAACGGCGGCACCGGCTTCTGCCCCAACGGCGCAAGCGTCGACACCACCAGCGGTACGGCGGGTCGCAGCTGCGTAGACCGCTTCGCCAATCGGAGCGCAGCGCTGTCGGCTGGTTGCGGACACGGCACCAGCATGGCCGCTGTCGCTGCAATGGACTACAGACAGGTCGCTGCCGACCGCGGCGGCATCGCCCGATCCGCCAGCATTCTTCCCGTCCAGGTGTTCAATGCCGATTCGCGCGGCGCGATCAGCGCAAGTTCAGGCGATCTGCTCGCGGCAATCGAGTGGATCACCGAACAGGCGCGATTGCGCCGCACATCGGGGCAGGCCCCGATTGCTGCGCTCAACCTTAGCCTGGGCGCGGGCGCCTATTCGGCAGCCTGCGATAGTGATTACCTCGGCGGTCTGTTTCGCAACGCGTTTGATCGGCTGCGCGCGCAAGGCGTCGTACCGGTGGTCGCCGCGGGCAATAGCGGCACGATGGGTGCGATCGCGTTCCCCGCCTGCGTGAGCAACGCACTGCCCGTTGCCGCCGCGCGTCTCAACTATTCCGGCCTGGCCTCCTACAGCAACTTCAGCAGTCAGGTGAAAATCGTCGCGATCGGCGGCGATACGGTGGGCGCCTATCGCGCACCCGTACCCTGTTCGAGCAGCAGTACCACCGACTGCTGGGCCGCAACGATGGGTACATCACCTGCCACCGCCATGGTGTCGGGTGCGGTTGCTGCCCTGCACAGCCTGCAAAGCGCGCCCAACGCGGCCCAGGTTCAGGCTGCGCTGACCACCAACCTCTCCGGGTCCGATTCGCGCGCCCGGTCGCTCACCGTTTCCGGCATCACGGTCCCCGCGTTGCGGCTGACGCCCAGTGCCGAGCGACTGGTAGGCGCTGGCACCACAGCGTCAGGCGGTGTCGCGTCGGGATCAGCCTCTTCCGGTACAGGCTCCGGCACGACAGCCGGTGGCTCGTCAAGCGGGTCGGGAACAGGAACAGGATCTGGGTCGGGATCGAGCGAAGGCGTCGACACCATCACCAAACGAGCAACCCGGATCTGCGTGTACTGGTGGACCAACTATTCCGGACTTGGATCGTGCGCGATTACCCGCCTCGATGCAGATGACAGTCCGATCGTCTACAGTTATCTGGGACCCGTTCGATCGGTCACGATACGAGACGCCGACACCAATCAGCCTGTCGTCGGGCGGGTGCGCGTGACGCTTTACGCCAGTTTCCGCACGCGAAGCGATGTTTCGATTACTCAGGACACCCCGGCGATCGCCGGGGGGCCCTTCAACTCGCTGGTGCGAAGCATTCAGGTGTCGCCGCTGTCGCAGTAATCATCGATAAGTTCAGGTCACGGCGCGACGCGCTTCGAAACGGGGCTCGCGCCACTCTGCTCGCTCGATGACCTGCTGCAGATGCTCTGCTGCGCGCCACACATCGGCAAAGCCCAGGTACAGCGGCGTGAACCCGAACCGCAGAATGTCCGGCGTGGTTGAACCGTTTCCTGCACGGTAATCGCCGACGACTCCGCGTGCAATCAGCGCCTGGACAATCTGGTAGGCGCCCTCGCGCCGGGTAAGACTGACCTGTGAGCCCCTTGCCGAATGCACCCTGGGCGTGGCAATGCCCAGCCCGTGATCGCCTGCCAGCTGGTCAACGCGGTTGATGAACAGATCCGTGAGCGCGAGCGACTTTGCACGTAACGCCTGCATTCCACCGACGCTCTCGGCAGCAAGCACGGTACTCACCCCTTCATCGAGCGCGATCAGGCTCAGGATAGGCTGCGAGCCGCATTGATATCGCAGGATGCCCGGCGCCGGCTCATAGCCTGGTGTAAAAGCAAATGGCGCAGCGTGTCCCCACCAGCCGGAGAGCGGCTGCAGGGCCTTGTTCGCGTGGCGGGGATGAACCCAGACAAACCCAGGCGCACCCGGCCCACCATTCAGGTATTTGTAGCCACAGCCAATTGCGAAATCGGCATCTGCAGCATGCAGATCAACCGGTACCGCGCCTGCGCTATGAGCAAGGTCCCAGATGACGAGCGCCCCAGCAGCATGCGCACGTTCAGTGATCGCGGTCATGTCATGCATGGCGCCTGTTCGGTAGTTGACGTGCGTGAGCAACAACACATCAGCACCTGCATCAATGGCCTCGACCAGCCCGTCGGTGTTGACCGCGAGCAGACGCGCGCCGCGTTCCCGGCAAGCCCCTTCTGCGATGTATAGATCGGTTGGGAAATTTGCCGCTTCGCTGAGAACCGTGAGCGGCGCCTTGCGCCGCGAGCCTGCGAGATCAAGCGCCGCGCAGAGCACCTTGTAAAGGTTGATAGAGGTGCCGTCGACTGCAAGCACCTCGCCTTCGCGCGCACCGATCAAACGCGCAATCTGGTCGCCCACCCGGCGTGGCAAGTCGAACCAGCCTGCATCGTTCCAGCTGCGGATCAGCCCTTGCCCCCACTCCCGCGTGACGGCATCGCTGAGTCGCCTGGCTGTCTGCTTTGGCAGAACGCCAAGCGAGTTGCCATCGAGATAGATCAGGTCGTTCGGAAGCGCAAACTGGTCTCGCAACCCGCCAAGCGGATCGACTCGGTCGCGCTCCAGGCAGGCCTCAAAGCTCTGCGGAATCGGTTCTGAGTGCACTGACTTCATGATGGTTGGCTCAAGTTTTCGATGGTCATACGCTAACCAAACCGCGCCCCGCGACGCAACACCCGCTCGCCGCTCAGCAGATGCTCGCGAAACACCGACGCGATTGGCGAGATGTGCCGCTGGCGCGGATGCACCACGTGCCAGGACGAACTGATGGGGAATCCTTCAACGGCTAATACGGCCACCCCATCTTCGCGCTCGCGACCGTGCAAGGCATGGCGCGACACCACGCCCAAGCCCAAGCCACCCGCAACCGCTTCCTTGATCGCCTCATTACTGCCCAGCTCCAGCCTTACCCGGGGCTTGAAACCGCGCCTGCGAAAATAACGGTCAACCGCCATTCGGGTACCCGAACCCGACTCGCGCAGAATAAAGCGCTGGCTCGACAGATCCGAGAGCGTGATGTCGTCTCGTCGCAGCAGCGGACTGCCCGTTGCCGATATCAGCACCAGCGGATTGGCCATGAACACCTGATCGTCGAGCTCGATGTCATCGGGTGGCATCGACATGACATAGAGGTCATCGAGCGACTCACGCAGGCGCCGCACGACACCGTCGCGATTCAGGACTTCGAGCGAGACTTCGATGTCAGGATATTTTCGGCAGAAGGTGCCAACCAGGCGCGGAACAAAGTATTCAGCGGTGCTTACGATGGCCACCCGCAGACGACCGCGCCGCAGGCCCTTCATCGCATCGATTCGCTGCGAAAACTGATCCCATTCCTCGTTGATAAGGCGCGCGGTACGGGCGAGTTCACGGCCCGCGTCAGTAAGACGAACCTTTCGGGCGATCACCTCATAAAGCGGAACGCCAACCGTTTCAGTGATTTCGCGCAGCTGCATTGATGCGGTGGGCTGCGTGACATTGACCAATCGCGCCGCTGCACTGACGCTCCCCGCTTGCGCAAGCGCAAGGAACAGCCGCATTTGTCTGAAAGTGATCGGATGCATCATCAGCACTTAGATAGATTTTTATCTATGACCTGGTAAGGATTAATCAATTTTACTTGGGAATAAGCTGGGGACGACAATAACAAAAATACTCCGAGTCGTAATGAGCGCCCTCTTCGATCCCGCTATTCTGTTTTTTGTCTTTGGTCTGTTCGCAGGTCTGGTGAAGTCAGACCTGGAAATTCCAGCGCCCATTGCGCGTTTTCTGTCGCTCTATCTCTTGATGGCGCTTGGTCTGAAGGGTGGCTTCGCGCTGGCGGAGTCGGGCCTCACCCTTGCAGTCATGGCAAGCCTGATTGGTGCTGTTGCAATGGCGCTCATCGCCCCGGCGATCGGCTATCTGGCGCTGCGAAATCGGATCAGCCGGTACGACGCGGCCGCCATCGCAGCGTCTTACGGATCAGTAAGCGCGGTCACTTTTCTAACAGCAGCGCAATACCTCGAAGATGCTGGCATGCCCGCAGGCGGCCACATGGCGGTTGCACTGGTCTTGATGGAATCGCCCGCGATCCTGGTGGCGGTGCTGATCGCTAACGCGCTGCGCGCTGCCGGCACAGTCTCACCTACCGTGTCGGGAGGCCTTGCTGCTGCCGATTCCCTGGCCCACCGATCCGCTGGCCACCAAATCGGACGAATCATTCATGAGTCGCTTACCAACGGCTCACACATGCTGCTGATCGGCGCGCTGCTGGTTGGCATCATGAGCGGAGAGTCAGGCAGGGCGGTCATGCAGCCGTTTTCCATCGACCTGTTTAAGGGCATGCTGGCCTTCTTCCTGCTCGATATGGGACTGACCGTCGCCCGAAATTTCGGTGACGCCCGCAAAGCGCCGTTTCTGCTGATTGTTTATGCGGTGATCGCGCCACTGCTGCACGCGTCGATTGCGCTGGGGCTGGCCTTCATGCTGCGCCTGGCCGCTGCCGATGCGGCGCTGCTCATGGTCCTGTCAGCGAGCGCGTCGTATATCGTGGTGCCAGCCGTGATGCGGCAGGCCATACCTGAAGCGAATCCAGCACTTTACTGCGGCCTGTCTCTGGGAATTACCTTTCCGCTGAACCTGCTGGTCGGCATTCCGCTGTACAGCTGGGCGGCGCGGCTGCTGCTGGGCTAACCGCGCAATCGCGCAGCCGCTTCAGTTCATTCCCACCTCGAAACCGCGCCGAACACCTGGGCGCGCCATCAGCTGGTCGTACCAGCGCCTGACGTTTGGATACTCGGACAAGTCCACCTTGTGCCGCTCGTGCCGCCACGCCCAGCCGAGAATCGCAAAGTCGGCAATCGACAGCTCGCCTGCGAAAAACTCGTGCGTTGCCAGCCGCTTATTCATGACGCCATACAGCCGGCGGGTTTCCTTGCTGTAGCGCTCCAGCCCGTAGCGCTGATCCTCAGGGTTGCTGACGCCCAGGAAGTGGTGCACCTGCCCTGGCATTGGCCCGAATCCGCCCACTTGCCACATCAACCACTCGAGCGCCTGGATTCGCAAGCGCGAATCGCGCGGCAAAAACTTACCAGTCTTTTCGGCCAGGTAAATCAGAATGGCGCCCGACTCAAATACGCTGATGGGCTGCCCATCCGGCCCCTCAGGATCGACGATCGCAGGAATGCGATTATTTGGACTGATACGCAGGAACGCTTCATCAAACTGGCGCCCCTGGGTGATGTCCACAGGATGTACCGCATAGGGCAACGCCATTTCTTCGAGTGCGACGCTGATCTTGCGTCCGTTTGGCGTGTTCCAGGTGTAGAGGTCAATAGGCGAAGCCATGGCACGATCTCCCAAACCGTCATGGCGCTACGATACCGGGCCCGATCGAACCTGGCCTATCTGCGCGCGATGAAACGGCATACGTCCCCGTTAGAACTCGGCCCAAGATGGCGCGGCGAACTGCCGTCGATTCCCCTTCAATCGCCCAGCCATTGGCGGAACGCGGGATTAGCACCCCGCCTTCGATCTACACTGCGTTCACTCCTTCAAGGGGAGTAGCCAGGCCCTGCCGTCGTGCAACTTCAGCGCGCAAGGGTCGCCCAGGATCGTCAATACGCGAAGGCAAACGCCCGAGCCGGTCCTGGCCGGTGCCGCGCCACTGCGACACCGACCGCCAGACCTTGATGGTGTTGTTCAACACCTCGAGGGCTTGCACATGGACACCATCGTTCCCGTTTGGTTGTGGGTCGTTTTTGTCGGATTCGTTCTGGCAGCGCTGTTTGTCGACTTCATTGTTCTGGCGCGCCAGGGCGCGCATGTCGTGCGCTTCAAAGAAGCGCTTAACTGGTCGCTGATCTGGATCGCGCTCAGCTTCGTATTCAACGGTCTGCTTTGGTGGGCGGTCTGGGAGACCTCGGGATCGAGCGCTGCGGCCAACGCAAAGTCGCTGGAGTTCCTGACCGGCTATCTGATCGAGAAAAGTCTGGCAGTCGACAACGTGTTTGTATTCCTGATGATTTTCACCTACTTCTCGGTACCTCCGACCTACCAGAAGCGGGTCCTGATGATCGGGGTGATCGGCGCGATCGTGCTGCGAACAATCATGATTCTGGTCGGCGGCTGGTTACTCGCCAAGTTTCACTGGATGCTCTACGTGTTCGGAGCCTTCCTCGTGCTCACAGGAATCAAGATGTGGTGGGCAGCGGGCAAAGAGACAGACCTCGACGACAACCCGGCCTTGAAACTACTGCGCCGCGTGATGCCGATCAGCCGAACATTTGATGGCGAAAAGTTCTTCACGCTGGAAAATGGCCGGCGCATTGCCACCCCGCTTCTGATGGTGGTGTGCATGGTCGGCCTCACCGATGTCATCTTTGCGGTGGACTCGATTCCGGCAATCTTTGCCATCACCGCTGATCCTTTCATTGTCCTGACGAGTAACGTGTTCGCGATTCTTGGGCTGCGCGCGATGTTCTTCCTGCTTCAGTCGGTCGCGTCGCGCTTTCACCTGCTCAACTATGGGCTCGCAGTGGTCCTGGTGTTCATCGGCACCAAGATGATGCTGATCGATGTGTTCAAGATCCCGGTGGGCGTATCCCTGGCGATCGTCGCTGCGATTCTTGTTATCACGATGCTGATCAGCGTCAGGCGGCCACCCAACTCAGGCGCTCACCACCGCTCTCGCGTTTCCTCCCACTGAAAGGACTCAACAATGAACTGTCCCAGCTGTGCTGATACCGCTTTGCTGCTCTCCGAGCGTCAGGGCGTTGAAATTGACTACTGCCCGCGGTGTCGAGGCGTATGGCTTGATCGTGGCGAACTCGACAAGCTGATCGAGCGCAGCAAAGCATATTCAAGCCCTGCCTATCCGGCTACCGCAGAGCGGCGCGACCACGACAACGGCTATAAGCGAAAGCACCCAGCCAAATCGTGGCTGGGAGAAATCTTCGACTAAGCGAGGCACTCAGCCGATGACATAACCGCCATCGGCGATCAGGGTTTCGCCTGTGATGTAAGCGGCCGCGTCGGACGCGAGAAAAACGATGAGGTCGGCGATTTCCTGCGCCGAGCCCCAGCGACCCAGCGGTACCCGCGCCAGGCCACGGTCGCCGGTATAACCCGGCGCCGCGGTCTGCTGGGTCATGCGAGTGATGGATCGGCCAGGGGCCAGACACACCACGCGCACCCCATGCGGCCCCCACTCAACGGCGGCGGCGCGGGTCAGTTGCGACACGGCAGCCTTGGCGGCTGCGTAAATACCCCGGTTTTCTCCGCCACAAAACGCCGTTTGCGACCCGACCGACACAATGACGCCGCGGCCCTGAGCCACCATCCTGCGACCGAACTGCTGGGTGAGAAGGAATACGCCAAGGAAATCGGTGTCGATCAGATGGCGCGCCTCGGCTTCGCTGGTGTCGAGCAGGGGTTTCGCGACCAGCGTACCCGCATTATTAATGAGCACATCAACCGTACCCACCGCGGCTGCCATCTCGTTGATTGAGTTCGTATCGGCCTGGTCAAATACAAACGACTGTGCGCC
>CAZORB010000040.1:0-28939 GCA_964581825.1 uncultured Bordetella sp. | reverse complement strand
CTTCAGGTGAGCCTCTGGGGCGACTTCAAGCCCAAGGCCGGCGACGAATTTGTGATCCTCCGCTATGGCAGCGTTCAGGGCCGATTCGCTGCAGCAGACGGGTTGTTTGGGCTTCACGATGACGTCTGGCTCGAACTGGTGCAGACCGGTGACGCGCAGACGCCGGGAGCGCTCAAACTGGTTGCCCGCGAGCTGGTTGGCGGGCAGGCCGTCGGGTTGCTGGCTGGGGGCATGCCTGCGATAGATCTTGATCGGATCGGCACCGCGCTCAATGCCGACTACTTTCAAACCGACGTGTCGGTCGATGTGCAGGCTGAGCTGTCGGTGCCGGGATTCAACATCGCCGGCGCATTCCGGCTTCAGACCTCTCCAGATCGGCAGAACATCTCTCTGTCGGCGAGCGGCCTGGAAAGCGCGGTGGCGGGCCAGCGCTGGGCCGGTGACTTCGAGCTGACCCATTCAATCGGTTCGCCGCGTTCAACCACGTTGCGCGTGTCCGATG
Source organism: uncultured Bordetella sp. (assembly GCA_964581825.1). Taxonomy (GTDB): domain Bacteria; phylum Pseudomonadota; class Gammaproteobacteria; order Burkholderiales; family Burkholderiaceae_E; genus SYIM01. Next base: position 28,437 of record CAZORB010000040.1, on the reverse strand, counting down.
GCAGTGTGTCGCTCGGCACGGGCGATACGCGACTTCAGGCCTCTGGTATCGATGGGTCGGTCACGCTCGATTCGGGGGGGTGGAGCGGCACGCTGAGCGTGGCGCAGGCGGGGCTGTTTGACGCATCGAACGCGCCGATCGCCGGGCTGGTGATCGACAGTGTGGACAGTCTCAAATTTCTGTCGGGCGCGCTGCGTATTGAAGACATCGCGTTCGACTTCCGCGAATTAGCGACCATCCGCGGCGATTTCAATGTGGCCGTTTCGGCTAACCACCTGGCGCTGATCGCACAGGATGTGACGGCGCGGCTGGGCGCTGGGGCCTTTTCTGTCGGTGTTGACGAGGCTGATGCCGCGCTGGTGTTCGATTCGCAAGGGGCCTGGGCCTTCCAGGTCGATGGGGGCCTGCACGCCCAGCTGGGCCAGGCGATGTCGCTGTCCGCGCAGGGCGCCACACTCGCGCTGAACCAGTCGGGTCGGGCGTGGGGCGCTGGCGATACGGTCAGTGCAGGGGGGGTGTCTTACCGTTTCCGGGAGATGCCGGCTGAGGCATCGTTCCAGCTGGACATTGACCGCGCGGAACTTGCGATCGCCGACTTCGTGCGCCTGTCGGGCAATCTGACAGTGGTCCGGTCCACAGAAACGCTCCGCCTCGTCGATGAGGACGGCAACCCGAGTCAGCTCGCGGGCGGACAGGTTCTGCAATTCAACGCAAACAGTCTGTCCGCGTTCGCGGGCATCGGAACGGGCACCGAGGCGGTGGGTCTTGGTATGACTGGCGTCGCACTTGCGCTGCGGGTGGCGGCCGAACCGCAGTCATCGGGCCTGTCGCTGTCGTCGCCCCGCAGCTGGCTGGCATTGAAGGCGCAGGCTGCACAGGCCACTGTCACAGGGTTGCCAGAGGTTTCGGCGCTGGCACGAGACATCACGGTGGAACTCAATCGCGCGTCTGCCCCCGATGGCGATGTGCTGCTGTTTTCGCCGACTTCCTCGAAAACGAGCGCCGGGCCGGTGCTCGATTTCGACGGACCGCGCCAGGCGATCCGCATGGGCTGGGCGAGTCTGCAGATCGCGGACTCGCTGGTGGCGCAGGGTGCGTTCAGTTTCTCGCGGGTACAGCTGTCTTCGGTGGCCGCGGGCGGTGTGCCGCTGCCCTTTGATGTCGACGGGTTCACACTCGGCGCGGACGAGGTCGATCTGTTTATGGGCTATGCGGACGGTGGCTACGATGCCAGCCGACCGCTTAGCGAGCAGGACAGTACCTTGTATGGCTTTGGTGCGGAGTCGGTGCGGTTCGGCCTTCTGAGCGCGCGCAATGCGCTGGGCGGCCGCCATGTGGCGGTCAGCGCCAGCGCTGCTTCGCTCAAGCTCTACGGTTTTGATCCGGCTGACTTTGCCGCGTCAGCCTCCGGGGTCAGGTTCGCGCTGAACACCGCATCAGGGCTTGCCAGGCCAATCGACTTCGCACAGAGCTTTCCGGCGGATTCCGCGCAGGGACGCGCCACGGCAGGGTATTCCATTCAGACGGGCGGACAGCCTGTCGTGCTTGATTTTACGGGCGAGCGTCGCTCGCTCAGCCTTAGCGGCGCAACCCTCAGCGTGGCGGGCTTTGCGCAGATCAACGGATCGTTTTCGGCGGAGATGGGCGCGCGCCCGACGCTGACCGCCCGCACGCCGGCAGGCGCCTCAAGCACGGTTAAGACCAGCGCGTTCACGATCGGTGCGTCGCAGGTCCAGGCCTTCGTGGGCGTCGGCGGGCCTTATCGAACCGATTCAAATCGCGACGGACGGGTCACGAGTGCCGACGCAATTGCCAATCCCGATGCGATCGGCGTTGTCATCGATGATTTCAGCTTTGCGCTGGGCCTCTTTCGCGACACATCGAGTCGCGAGCGTTTCACCGCGCTCAGCGCACAAGCCGGTCAGGCGGGCTTTGTCGGATTTGGCGAACTGTTCGATCTGTCGGTATCAGACCTCGACCTTGCTATCAACCACTCCAGTAATCCGGCTCGAGCCATCGATTTCAGCAAGCTGCCGGACGGTGGCTATGCCGTTGATAACGGCCTTGGCCGTGTGCTGATCGATTTTGATTCGCCCTTGTTACGGCTGTCGGCCGGCCATGTGAACGCGAGCCTGATGGGGCTCTTCCATGTGGAAGGCGGTCTCAGTTTCGAAAAGAAGGTGATCGACGCAATCGCGTTGCGCGGGCTCGGCATGTCGGTGGACCTGCCTGCCGAGGCTTTGGTGATTGGCGGCAATAACCTGCAGGCCTTCACCGGGGTTCGCGGACCGTACCTGACCGACAGCAATCGCAATGGGCGCTTTGATGACGAAACGCCCAACAATCAGGCCATCGGCTTTGCGCTGAACGATGTGGATCTGGCCTTTGCCATGTTGCGGCCGTCGTTGGGCGCCGGTCAGGCGCTCCCGATCAACTTCTACGGTCTCAAGGCGAGTGCCGCTTCAGCAGGGCTGGTGGGAACCGATCCGTTTCTGACCCTGCAGGGCCGTGATCTGCTGTTTGAATTCAATGGCGCGATGTCGCGCGGTAAGCCGCTTCCGACGGTGTATGCCGACTTTTCCAGCCTGGATGCTGGGGGCCTCACGATTCCGTTTGGTCTTGCTGCACCACCTCTGACCCTTGATTTTGACAATAACCTGATCGGACTCGGCCTGTCCGGTCAGCTTGGCGTGTTCGATCTGTTCACGATCAGCCCGCCGCGCCTGGCCTTCCGGCTTGAGTTGCCCGATTTTGATCTGGGCGTCGACCTGAATCTGTCTGGCATCGCGTTGCCCGGTTTCGTGATGCCGGCTCTGCCCAATATCGACCCGGCCATGCTGCTGCCGGTGATCCGGCTGGGTGATCTGATTGATCTGGTTCCTAACCTGTCAGCCTCAGCGCCCGACTGGCTGCTGAACGGTGTCGATCTGCTTCGCAATATCGATATCCGAATCGGGGTGTTCGGCGTCAGCGGCACCATCGATCTTCCGGACCTGTCGCTCAGCATGGGCGGCTTCGTTCATCTGAACGGCAACTTCAAGCTCAGTCTGGGACAGTCGTTTACCGCGGACATGGCCACCGGGCTTGACCCCGCACTTGGCCGGGCCGCCGATTCGGTCATCCGCCAGATAGAGTCGAACCTGCTTCCGCCCAATTTGCCCGCCTCCGACATTCTGCAGTCGGTGCTGGACCTGAGCGACGACTACTCGATCGCACGCGGCATCGGCTTTAAAGGATTGTCGCTTGGCGCGAGCGATGTCGACCTCTTCATCGGTATGGGCCTGCCTGACTTCGATCAGCCGCTGTCATCGCAGTCCAACCTGGTTGGCTTTGGCATGCAGGGCCTTGACATCGCCATCGGCAGTTTCAAGGCGGATCTGCCGAAGTGGTTCAAGGCGGGCAATGTGCTGTCTTTCGCAGCGAGCGCAGACCGGATGGGCGTCTACGGGCTGGGCGATGCGCTATCGATCCGGGGCGAGGCGCTCAAAATTGATGTCAACACCGGTGGCAAGGCGCTCGGTGGTGCCATGCGGGCCATGCCTGTTTATTCCAGCGTTCAGGGGCGGGATCGAAACGGCGCGCCTGCAACTGGCGTGCCGATTGCAACGGGCGGGGAGCCGGTTTTCCTCAACTTTGAAGGCCACGAGCTTCTCGGGCTCGACATTGGGCGAGCGGAAATTTCGGTTGCCGACTTTCTTCACCTCAGCGGCTCGCTCGCATTTCGCAAGGGCGATGTCTATGAGGTGGCGGTCGATGTTGGAGGCCTTGGCTCGGTCGCTGAGCAGCTTGGCCAGACGATCAGCTTGGGCTCAGAGCTCCTTCCGATGCGTGTGTCCGGCGTCACACTGGGGGGCGCTGGTCTTTCGGGGTTTGCCGGGGTAGGCGGGCCGTATCGGTATGGTTCCGATAGCGACGGAGACGGTCTTCCTGACCAGATCAACAACGGTGCAGTGGGGCTCTCGCTTGACCAGGTGGACTTCGGAATCGCGCTGTTAAAGCCTGCTGCATTCGATCTGATACCGAGCCTTAAACAATTTGCTCCGCAGTTTGTCAGTGCCAAGGCATCTATCGGGCGCGCAGCGCTGGTGGGGATTGACGAGAGCATCCTGGCGGGCAAGGCCGAAGCGGTGGAAGTCAACATCAACACCTTCCACTGGCCACTGCCTGATCCAGCCACAAGCAAAGCTGTTAACGCGGCCCTTCAGCTGTTCGGACCGCCATCGATCAACTTTCCTCAAAGCCCGTCATTCCAAGATTTCACTGAAGATCGTAACGGCAATGGTGTGCTGGATACGGGGGAAGATCGAAACGCCAATGGCTTGATTGACCGTGCGGGTTTCGCGCTTCCCGCAGGCGGCGCACGTATGGTCTTCATCGATCACGCCGAGGAGATCATTCAGGCCAAGGTTGGCTATGCGGAGCTCAGTGTCGCCGGATTTCTGCAACTGTCCGCGTCGATGGCGATCACCAAGCGCGGTAGCGAAACCGTCACCTTAAGCAACGGCCAACAGACCTCGGTCAGCACGATTGCGATCGGCATCAGTAATGCCAACGGTTTTGTTGGGGTGCCGTCCTTTGAGGGCGGTTCGCCTCGTGGCTACTTCGTCGATTCCGACGGGGACGGGCGGATCGAAGGACGCTCGGTCTATGAGGGCGGTGTGCTCGTGCGGGGAGAGACTCCCCGGTCAGGTGGAACGGGCGTTGCCGGGATCAACGAGTCGGCATTCGGTCTGGCGATCGAAAAACTCGATCTTGGACTGGTCATCGCGCGTGAACTCGCGATCAGCACGGACCGGCTGGACGTAGGGCTCTACCTCGCGGCTTATGCGGATGTTCGCCAGGTGGGGCTAGTGGGCTTGCCGGATGGAATCACCTTCGAGGCTCGCGATCTGCGCCTTGAACTCAATACTGGGGCCCGCGGCAGTCTGCGTACCGGATTCAATCGCGATTCCCGTTCCGGCGCGATTGCATTCATCCCCACCGACGTTCAGTTCGAACTGGCCGCCATCGATTTTTCCCGTAGCCGCTGGCTCGACACAACCCTCGAGGTCAATCGAAATGCCAGTGCAGCCGATGATCGCTTCAACACCGGATTTGCAATAGCGACCGGCGACCCCGCGCGACCCATCGTTCTCGACTACTCGAGACAATGGTTGAGGGTCGCAGGACAGGCTGAGCTCGACTTGTTCGGCCTAGTAAGTCTCACCGGAGTCGTTGACTTCCGTCTCGATGAACAGGAAGGCCTGACGGTCTTCGCCGACGTCGAGGTGAAGGTAGGACCAGACGCGCTGCAGATCAGCCGCCGCGCCACCGGTTTACTGGTGCTCAATGACCGCGGTATTGCGCTTCAGCTTGACGTCGAGGCGTTGAAGCTTGACCTGGGGTCTGTGGTCAAGCTCGACGCTGAACTGACGCTGACACTGAACAGCTTTGGTGAAGAGATCGTCTACGAGGTGCCTGAGGTGTTTCAGGCCACCGTCGGCTTTCCCACGTTGACGGTACCGGCGTATCCGCCGGGCAAGGACCCGAGCTGGACCGGAATGTATGCCGCGCTGGCCGGCGAAGGCACGCTCGACCTGTTCGACGGTGCGCTTGCGATGGTCGGAGACTTTGCACTGATTGTTGCCGAGGTAGATGGCGCAGTGATCGTTGAGCTCGGGGCCAATGCGCTGCTTGATCTGCCGGTCGTCAAGACGCTTGGCGTTACCGGAACGCTGGGATTTGTGTTCGATGGCTTAGATACCGGGCTATACGGAAGTCTCGAGATCGGGGGGGCGAATAGCAACGCAACGCTGATCGATGCAGCGGCCTTTTCGGTAGCCGGGCAGTTCCTGCTGCAGATCAACACCACCAATAGCGCACGGACCGTGCGCGGGCGTGACCCGATATCGGGAAATTTCTTGGATCCGGATGGGAATCCTTACCAGGTTTCGCTTCCCGAGCGATCGCTTCGTATCGCTGGTAAGGCCTCGATCGAGGTTGGCCCGGTTGAGTTACGAGGATCGATCGACCTGTTGATTGATCAAACAGGAATACAGACCGCGCTTGATGTCTCGCTGGACCTGGGAACTTTTGGTGAGCTGGCGTTCAAGGGTGCTGCAGCCATTTTCGATAATGGCGACGAGGTGATTTTTGCGCTGCGTGTCGAAACCAATATTTCGTTCGGCATCGCCGCAATCAATATCGGTGCCAAAGCGATTCTCGAGATCAACACGGGATCCGAGGACTACACGCCTATCAGTGCCGGCAGCCGCCCCATCCCGGGGAATACGCTATTCAGGCTGGAGCTCGATGGCACGCTGAAAATTCTGGCGCTCGAAGCTGACTTTAATGGCGTCGTCAGTATCGTCGATGACGTGCTCGAGTTACGCATCAATCAGGCCAGCTTTGATTTCTTCGGGTTTATCCAGATCGACGTGAGCGGCTACATCCGCTCCGATGGCAAGTTCCTGATCCAGGGAGAAGTGGAGCTCGAGGTCGACATGAAGGTGCTCAAGCTCGAGGCCGGCATGTCGGTGGTGTTCAGCGACCGCAAGTTTGGTCTTAAGGTTTATGGATCGCTTGACATCGATATCGATCTGGGATTTTTCTCGATCAAGCGCACCCTGGCGGGCTTCAGCGGCGAGGTTGAGCTGACCGCTGCCAGTGCATCGCTCGCGGCGCGAGTCACGGTGGCAGGGTTCAGCGTATCGGGCAGTTATTCCTGGAGCTGGGGCGCACCGCCCGTGATCACCCACCAGATCGACGACGTGCTGTATCTGCACGCCGGCGATCAAGCAGATCGTTATGGCGACGATGATGGCGAACTTTATGGCGATGTCATCCACGAGACCTACCGTATCGAGCCGAAGCGCGACAGCATGGGCCGCGCAATTCCCGGCACGGTGGTGGTCAACGCGCTCGGTGAGAACAGTACGCATACCGGCGTTAGCCGAATCCAATTCCGTGGCGGTAAAGGCAACGACTCGCTCTTGGTGCTGCCGGGCGTCGACGCTGTGCTCGATATCGAGGGCGGTCCTGGCGCCGACACACTGACCATACTGGGTGGCGGTGCCGGCAGCGTGGTCCGTGGCGGGCCAGGAAACGACCGGATCGTGGGCGGACTGGTGCCGGGCCTTGCCGTACACGGCGAGGCTGGCAACGATACGTTTACCGGCGGCAAAGCGGGTGCCATCATTGATCTGGGCCCTGGTCGCAATGTCATTTATGCGGGCGCGGGCGATGACGACATCACTATTCGCGATGCCGATCAGACCACGCTCACCGACCAGGGCGGCGCAAACCGCATCCGGGTTGAACGCACGGCCGAGGCGGTGCTGAATTTCACGACCGGACAAAATCAAGTCTCCGCGGATTGGTCAGGGCAGCTCACGGTCAAGGGGGGCGCGGGCGAAGAAGTTGTTGTTCTGGACCCGCTTACCAGCACGCAGCCACTCGTACTCGAGGCGGGCGGCCTGCTTTACGACCGGCGCAGCCTGCGCTTCGATGAGGCGTTCGATCGGGTCGACATCACCGATCTTGCAAGCGCGGGCACGGTACTGCAGGCTGCCGACGGCGCAAGCTGGGGCCGCACCGATCTGGCGCTGACCGCCAACGGCCCGCTGGATGTGACTGGTGCGCGCCTGACCGCGCCGCGCGGTCACTTTGATCTGCAGGCCGCGGGGGTGGTGGGCGACCTGCGCACTGAGCTTGCCGCGCTCACGCTGGTTAATCTCGGCCAGGGCGAATCGGGCGCGGTCAAGCTGCTCGAGGCTGACAGCCTGGTGTTGCGTGAAGGGCGGCGTGGCGCGCAGGGCGGCATCAGCGCAACCGGGCCGATCAGCGTTGATCTTGCAGCCCCTGAATCGCTGCTGACGCTGGAGAGCGGCGGCTTGCGCACGTCGGCGGGCGGCATCACGCTGCGCGCGGACGATCTCGACTTCGCCTCCGGCATCAATCAGGTCAGCGCACCTGGCGTTCTGGCGATCACTGCACGCACGCCCAACCAGGGTTACAGGCTGGGCTCTGCGGGGCAGTCGGTGTACGGCAACGACCGTTCAATCAACGGTGCAACCGGGTTTCTTGAGCTCGGGATGCGCGACATGTCGGCGCTGAAGGATGGCTTCTCCGAGATTCGGATCGGTCAGGTGGCGGCCGGTATCGCTCCCGTGATGTTTATCGGTGACCTTGAGGACAAGGCGGCGCTGGGGTCGGTCTTCAGTGCGCGGCTTGACGACACCACTGTGCTGACGGCCGACACCATCAATGTGGTGGGCGATGCGCAATCAACCCAGCCACTGTCGCTCAATGCGCGGCTGATTGAGGTCTGGAGCGGCAATATTCATGACGGTTTGGGGCCGCCTGATTCAGGCCTCACTGCGCCCGAGATCCGGTTGACGGTGCAGGAGCAGTGGGTGCATGCGGGATGGCTGCGCGCCGAGCGTCTGATCGATGTGAATGTATTGGCGACGTCCGGTGCGGGTGCGCTGATCAGCTACGGCACCGAGCCCAATTCCATCACCGCCGACGCCGGTAGCGTCATTCAGACCACCGGCAATGACAGCCGGATACAGATCGGCAGCACGGGCTCGATCATTGTGGCGACTGCCGTAGTGGCGGGCGGTGCGCGCGCCGCAATCGATATCAAAGCCGGAACCAGCCTGCGCCTGTTGGAGGGCGCGGGTCTCGCGGTGGAGGGAAGCGGCGGCACGATGACGCTTCGCTCGCAGGGTGCCCTGACTCTGGACAGTGGCGCTGCGATTCGGGTGGGCGCGGCGTTCCGTGATGAGGGCGGTTCGCCGGTGGCCTATCAAACCGGCACCAATACCTCGCTGCTGATTGATACCGAGGGTGAGCTGAAATTGTCGGGCAGCCTGACCACGGGCGGCGAGATGACGCTGCGCTACGGGCAGACGCAGAACACTCATGCGAGCTACTTCGATACGCTCAATGGCGCGCCGTTGGCGCAGGTTCGCGACGCCACGCAGGCGGCAGCGATGGTGTCAGAGTTGCGTGCATCCCGGGTCTCCGACACCCTGCGTCAGGCCTTGAGCGACGCAGGGCTTACGCTGGGCAGCGCGGCGGTGGTCACGGCCGTCAGCAACAACACGCCGTTTGCTGCGCTGTCGGAGGCAACGCAGACAGCAATCGCGACCAGCCTGGGCTACACGCGGCACGCCGATGGCGGCTTCTTTAATGAGGCCACGGGCGCTTTCCATACCGCGATCGTCATTGGTCCGATCGACGAAGCGGTAAACGACGCTACGGCACTTTCTCGCGGATACCAGAAGCGGGTGGGTCTCTGGTACTACAACCCAGCAAGCGGTGCGCTGACTCAGACACTGATTCAGGGCGAGTCGGCGGACTACAGCAACGCATCGATTACGTGGGCCACCTTCGGTGTTGAGGCACCGACCGATGCCAACACCCCGTTCGAGGCGCTGTCGGAGGCGCAGCAGGCCGCGGTTGCGCGGGCTCTCGGCTACACCGTTGAGCCGGTGATTACATTTGCACGTATCACGCCGCTCAATCAGTCGGACGATCAGCGCAGCACCTTTCAAACCTATTACTACGACGCCACGGCCAACTGGGGAAGTGCTGACCCTGGGCCGGCCAAGAAGCTGTCTGAACTGACCATCGACCAGAAGGTCATCGCGGCCAAGTATCTGTCGGCATTTCCCGACTTCGATCTGCGCGAGGTGGAGTGGCCTGTCACGGTTGATGCTGCGGTGCCCGGTACCGAATTCGATCGGCTGACTGCAGGGCAGAAAGCGGTGGTGGCAGGCAGTTTGGGTTACCAGTCGGTAATCAGCGGCAGCGACTTCATCAACCTGTCAGCGCGGCCTGACAAGCAGGTGGTGCAGTCGTTCAAACAGGGCGTGGTTACCGACTATCGGAACCGCGATATCTTCTGGCTCTCGCAGCCGCCGACCGATCAGGCGAGTTTTGACAGCCTGACCCCCGCTCAGAAGCGGCACGTCGCTGCCTCGCTGGGATTCGAGGTCTACAGCGGCACGCACTATTTCAAGGCTGATGCGGCGCCTGACAGCCGAATGGTGAAGGGCTTTGCAACGGGCAACCGCATCGATGTCGATCTGCTCGACTGGGGTGGGCCTGGCGCGCCAACCGATGCGTTTGCCGGCTTTGAGGCGCTTGGCTTCGCCCAGCGTGTGCGGGCGGCCGAGGCGTCGGGCTTTGCCCTGTACCAGCAGCAGGTCCTGGTCGCAGACAAGGTGGACCCGGTGTCGGGCGAACTGCGTGTTCTGCCCTCATTAACGGCCGGCACCGACTTCCGAGTTGCCGAGATCGACTGGGGCACGGTCGATCGACCTGCCGCGTCCTCGGCCTGGGCCAGCTACACGGTTGAGCAGCAGCAGAAGGTGCTTGACTCGCTGAATCTGCGGCGGTTCGATGGGCAGGTCTGGCGACATACCGGCACCGGTGCGCTGAAGCTCGCGCTGGTGCAGGGTGAGACGGGCCCAGGCCCCAATAATCAACCGGCACTTACTCAGCGCTTTGACTACCGCAACAGCGAAGTCCCCTGGACGGTACTGGCCAAACCAAAAGCGGATGTGCTGTTTTCAAGCGACCTGAGCGACCAACAGCTGGCCGATCAGGGCCGAAGCAAGCTCACGGCCAGTCAGCAGTTCCGCGTACTCGAAGCACTGGCCCTCGAGCGCTTTGAGCAGATCGTCTACCACAAGGCGTTACCGGATACCCAGCGCTTTCAGCAAACCCTGATGACGGGCTTCATTGAGGGCCTGCACTACACCAATGCCGCCTTGGCATCGGCATCGCCTGATTTACGCGAAACTCGTTGGAAGGTGAGTGATGCCGGCCAAGCGGTTGTCGCGGTCGCGATCGACGACGATCGCAACGGCGTGATCGAGCGGCTGGAGATTCAGCGCCCGCATCAGCTGTTCGGCCAACGCGGCTATGGCTTTCTGCTCACCGGCACGCTCACCACACTGGATGACGGAGAAGGCATCACGATTGCCGGCAGCGATGCGGTCATTGTCCGAGGCAACATCAATCTGCTCGGTGCAGGCTCAGACCTGGTACTGCAGTCTGATACCTGGATTTACTGGGAGGGCAGCGCCCAGGTGTCTGGCGCGATCCGCATGCATGGCGGCGTGCCGCTGGGCGTCAGCACCGTTGCGCAGACGGGGGGGGCCAATTCGCAGGGCGTGAGCCTTTATATCGATGCCACCTCGCGGCTGGTTACCACTCGCGAGGGGCAGTCGATCCACCTGCTGGCAGGGCAGGACGCGATCATCGCGGGCACGGTCATTGCCGGCGGCAACTCAAGCGCGCAGGGGCTGGTATGGCAGGGTGCGGGTGGCGCCGATATCGCGCTCATCGCAGCGCAGCGCGTGGTCATCGATGGGAGCCTTGCAGCGTCCGGGTCGGTGCGCGTCAGCACAACCCAATCGCCTGGTGGTGGCGATGGGCAGATTTCGGTGCGTCTGGGCAGTGCCGGTTCTATCACGGCGGGAGCGTTGTCCAGCGATGGCAGTTCAGGCGGTATCGCGCTGATCGATGCGATCGCGCATGTTGAGCTGGCCGGCGCGGTATTGGCGGGAGGCGTGGTCAGTCGTACCGATGCAGGATCGGCGGTCGTCTGGTCAGCGCAGCCCGGTGATGTGCGCATACGCGCCGGCGGGCAGCTCGCGCTGGGGGCAACGGTCAGCGCAGCCGACGGACAGCCGGTCGAGGTGGGTGCCTCCGTCACCGCATGGCAGACGATAACGCTGGAGGGGGGGCATGGCCGGCTGGCTGAGGCCGGTAACGCATCGTCGAGCGACGGCACGGGTTTGCGGATGCCGGGCAACAGCCGCATTCTGGCGGCAAGCCCTGATGCTGTCGTACGGCTCGCGTCCACCGAAGACATGGATGTTTTCGGTGAGATCGTGGTGGGTGGCGAACGCAGCGACCGCTACGACGCGCGGGGCGACTATCTAGGCAGCGAGATCGTTCAGAGCGCTGGCGAGTGGCGGCTGGAAATATCGGCCTCGGCGGGCCAGATCCGAGTCGGGCGCGAGCTGACGGCAGGCCTGCTGATCGATCTGCGTGGCGGGCAGACCTCGGTGCTCTCGCGCGAACAGTACGCGCGCCGGTTTGGCGAAGCGGCCGCTGCGGCGAGCCACGATCAGGGCGTGGTCGTTTACGGCTCTGCCAGCTTGAAGGTGCTTGAGCCGGATGCGTCGATCAACCTCAGTTCGGCGGGCAACATCTCGGTGATGCCGGCGAGCTGGACGCAGCGGCTGCTGGCTAACGGTTTCATTCAGCATGCACGCGGCGATCTCACCAGCGATGTGGTGCTCGCGCTGGATGTTGACCTGGGCGATCGCCTGCTGCGTGGACAGGTCACCATAACCGCTCAGGCGAGTGCCAACAACCGTGTGCTGAGCGATCTCATCAACGATGTAAGGGGCGCGCTCTACAGCACTGACTTTGCGGTGTGGAATAAGGCGCAGATGGTCGATACGGGCGCCACCGAGCGCATCACGGCCTCGCAGCTCACCGTGACTGATCAGGGCGGACGTCTCGCGATGACGGGCTTCCTGCCAGTGACGCTGCAGCTCGCGCAGTCCACGTCGGCCGATAAGCTTGGTTTCATCGCGCCGGCCGCAGGCGAAATCGTTTCAACTGCCATAGCAGGGCTTGACGCTGGCATGCCAGGCTCGGTCATCAACCTGGGTAAAACCGGTGCGGCCGGGGGGCGGTTGTTGATTCAGCGCCATGTGATCGGGCATGACGGTGTGCGCTTCCTGTCCGGCAGCACAGGCGCGGGGCTGGATCTTGGCCCGCTGGGTACGCTTGAGACGCGTCGCGGCAATATCGAGCTGCGGCCCCTGGGCGATTCGGTGCTGCAGGGCAGCCTGATCGCGGCGGGGGCCAATGCCGACATCATCATCGACGCCAGTCGCTCCATTGAGCTGCGCGGTGACCTGACCGCCAGTCGCAATATCCTGGTGCGGGCGGGTAAGCTGATTGAAGCAGGCGTGGTCAGCGTGCGCACGCACAGTTCTTCTCAGCTGATTTCCACGGGTTCGGCTGGCCGTATTTCAATCACCGGTCTCAATGATGTCGTGATTAACAACGGGGTCGGGCTCGACAACCCTGGGCTCCAGTCGGTCAGCATCACCGCGGAGTTTGGGTCATTGACGCTGGCCCGCGATGCTGGTCGCATTGAAAGCGGTGCGGAGCTGCTGCTGCGCGGCAACGATATCCATCTCGAGGGGGTAATTCGCAGCAGTCGCGCCACGTCACGCGACGATGATCGCGAACTGCGAATCATTGCTGCGCAGGATCTGAACATCCGTGCCGATATCCAGGTGGCAGGATCGGCCAGCCTTGCCGCCAGCCGCGATATCCGCGTCGATAACGCCACGCTGACCGCAGCCGCGGCGGGTCAGACGCTTGCGATCTCGTCGGGTCGCCATCTGCTGTTGGGTAATGTTTCACCCGTCGCAGGGGATGCGACCCCTCACGCCGTGGTGCTGGCGGCCGATCGACTGCTGGATCTGAAGGCCGATGGCGAGATTCGACTCGCCGCCGACGCAGCGGGGTATGTCGCATCGGTGGGTGGCACGCTCAGGCTGGCTGCCGGTGCCCTGCATGTGGTGGGTGAACTGAAGGCAGGGGCGCGATGGGATGCCACAGCGGGTTTGGCACGCTGGTCTGGCGCCGGTGCGCTACTCGACCTGCAGGCTTTGCGCGGCCTGACCGTTGGCGGCACCGGCCTGGACGCCAATCGCGCGCTGGTGGATCGCGGCGCCTATCTGGCGGCCTCCGGCACCGTGCAGATTGCCACGGGGCCCGACGCAAGCGGTGTGGGCATGACCCTGACCCGGTCAAGCTCGATCACCAGCAACTCAAACTTCGATCCAACCTGGGTGCCCACGGCCTCGTCGCGAATCCGGGTGCAGGCCACCGGTCTGGTCAATCTGGAAGGCACCGTTCGCGCAGTCGATCAGGGTGCAGACATTTCGCTCGCAACCGACAGTCTGGTGATGGTCGACGGTCTGATGTCGGCTCAGGACACGCTGTCGATCGAAGCGGGCAGTCACAGAAGCCGGCTCGGTCTCTGGGTGAAGCCGGTGGTGGCGGGCGCAACGCCTGAGGCGGCGGGTACCGGCGGTGTGCTCGATGTCGCCGCAGGCGGACGGATCACGCTGACATCCATCGACGGCATTGAGGTGGCGGGGGCCGTGGGCCTGCTGTCCGCCGGCCAGGCGCTGGCGGCTTCGGTGAGCCTTGCTTCCACGGGTGGGGATATCAGCGTCACCGGGTCGGTGGACGCCCGCGACGATCTGACGATGCGGGCGCGACAGATTGGCGTGCTGGCTGGCGGGCATGCTTACGCCACCGGCCTTGACTCGCGCGCTTACCTGCACGCCAGCCAGTCAATGCTGCTGGCCGCGGCCCAAAGCGCGACGCCGCTTGCGATCGTCAAGGCTGGGGCCAGCGCCCATCTGGTGGCGCCGGTGCTTATTGTGGCGGGTATGGTCGAGGCGAAACGCGTTGCAGACCCCAGTCGCCCAGTGGTCGCGGATCGTGCAGCGGGCAAGATCATTCTGAACGCCAACCAGCAGCTCACGGTCACCGGGCTGTTGCGCGCAACGGGTGACATCACGCTGGAAGCCGGTGTCGATACCCGACTGCCGCGCGCCATGCTCGAGAGCGGCCTTTCCCTGGCGCAGCTGGGGCGCGGCGATGTCGAAGTGCTTGATGCGGGTGTGATCGCGGCGGGCGGTGCGTTTGCTGTGCGGACAGGCGGCGAGTTCCGTCTTCAGTCGGCTACCGAACTGCTGGGCAACGTGACCATGCTGCGCCCGCTGGTGCAGGTGGTGAGTGAGGACGTTCAGGTGGTACGCGGTACCCGCGACGTTGCGATTGGAACCGTTCAAAGAACGGTGTTCACCACGCAGACCACCACCGCAATTGAAAAGGTTCGCGATGTTGAGGTGAAGATTGGCTCCACCTATCTGAGCATGGATGTCACGCTCACGCAGGCGGGCTACTACAACCCCAGCGAGGCGAACCCCGATAAGAAATTCCGCGAGTACTTTGTCGAAGGCGTTGATTACCTTAACAGCGAAATCAACTGGAGCGATGCCGGATCGGAGGCGCTGCCAAACCGTCAGGCAGTCGCGCCGGGCCTCACGTATCTCGACACGGGCTATCGCACCTTCAATCAGCTCAACGACGCGCAGCGCCAGGCGGTGCTCAATCACCTGGGCTATATGCCGCTTTACGATCTGGCGTACTCGAGCGGCAAGATTAGCGGCAGCGATACGTCCGAGCCCGGTAAGGTTTACCGGCATACCAGTCTCAATACCGCGTCGGGTGCGCTGACTACCAGCGAGAAGGTGGTGCCAGCCTGGGCAGGCGGAGCGCCAACGGTTTATCACATAGACGTCGAGGGTTGGAAAGACAAATACATCCGCATGCCCACTGGCGCCCAAGAGTCGATTCTCAGGCTGGTGAGCCAGGGTGAAGCGCGTTTCCTGACGGGCGACGTCACGCTGAACGGCGCGAGCGATGGCAACTGGCAGACCGCGTCCGCAGCCGGCATTGTCTACAAGCTACCGGATGGCACGGGGCAGGTCAGTGGTTTCACGCTGGGTACCACGTACAACGGTAAGGTCTATCAGAACAGCCTGATCGACTGGGCAGCCTACGGCGCGCTCGCCCCGCAAGCCACGACCACCTTCAGTGCGTTGAGTGAAAACCAGCGCCTGGCGGTGATTGGCTACCTGGGCTACGTGCGGGAAAGCGATCCGCTGGTAGGCGAGTTCGTGGCCGAATACACCGATCGCGCCACCGTTTTCTACCGTCAGGTGGCTTCGACCTATTTCTATCCGACAGATGGCTGGCCTGGAAACAAGATCACTAAGGAAATCTTCCCAGCCATTCCACCCCTCGAGGCGGTCACCATCGAGGTACCCGAGTTCAATGACCCGCACGATCCGGTGGAGGACGGCGTAGCGCGTTGGGAGGTCACCTACCAGCTCGATGGCGAGCGACTCTACAACGTCGCGGGGCGCACGCCCACCACCGTTGGCGGTGTCACCTATACCAATACCGAGCGCCGCGACCCCGACTGGTTCTGGCAGTCTGGGCCTGCCTTTACGAAGGCCGATGCAGCCGCGACGGCCTTTCAGACGCCGCGCCCCACCAACGAGCTGCGTGCCTACAACAACTGGGTGTCGGCACTCAGTCTGGATACGCAGAGCCTTGTGCAGGTAGGAAGCGCTTCGGTGCGGCCTAAGCAGGAGGCCTTCACATTTAAGCATTGGACTGAGTGGAACAACGCGCTCGGTCAGTGGGTGGACAACGACGATGGCTCCGAGTGGGGCGATCTTGCCGACGATGAGAATGAGGTCCCCACGTTCAGTAACGTGGAGCTGTTCAATCGTTTCAGCGATCCGCAGAAGAGTAATGAATGGGCCGACGGGATTCTTCAGGTGGTGGCCAGTGGCCATGACGTAAGCGAGTACTGGGGCGTGGAGTCCGACTGGAGCGAATACTCGCTCGACGCAATGATTGCGGTCGGGGCCGATCAGATTCAGGCAACCGTTCAGTACATGAAAGGATCAGAGGCAAGGAAAGGAAAAGGCGACGATCTGTACATCTACGTGCAGAGTAGAAACCGGATCGACGGAAAAATCTTCGAAGACTTCAACGACTACACCTACACCTGGACCTCGAAAACCAAAAAAATCTATGACCAGCGTCTGCAGCTCGGCTACCAGCTGACCTGGCGTGCTGAGGATGTGATGGGAATGCGCGAAGTCTGGGCGCCGATCACCCGTGAGGTGCTGATTCCCATCTTTGAAGATCAGACCGTCTGGGAGCGGCAGCCGCTGCTGGGCTCTGAAACACTCACGCGCACCTCGATCGGTCAGCAGTCTGAAACCGTATCGGCTGCGGGTTACTCAAGCATTGCGGTCAGTGCTCAATCAATCTCGATTGAGGCGGGTGGCAACGCAAGCGTCAGCGGGGTGCTCACTGCCGTCGATGATCTGAGCCTGCAGACACGCGGGGCGCTCAATGTGGAAGGCGGGCTCGCGCAGAGCGCACAGCTGCCGTCGGTGGTTCGCCTGCTGGCGGGTGATCAGCTGCGGCTGGAAGCGACGGGAACATTGGCGCTCGCCGATTCAGCCTACCTGAGTGCGCGCGACATTGATCTGCAGTCGGGCGCCGCGATGAAGCTTGCCGGGGTCATCGGCACGGATGCTGCGCCGTCGACCGCCGTGCTACCCGCGCTCGCCGATACGCTGAGTGTCGAAACCAGCGCGGGGGGCGCACTGTCGCTTAACGCTTCGGTGCGGGCAAACGATCTCATCCGGGTTCTGGCGGGTCAGCATGCCGTTACACAATTTGGCGGGGTTGCAGCAGGCGTCAATGCGCAGCTGCTTACCACCGCTGACCTCAGCCTGATTCGTGTGCAGGCGGGTGCGCTGGGTGGTCATCTGCAGTTCGATGGGTCGCTTATATCGGCGCAGGGGGAGGGCACCACCGTCGATCTGTCCGCTCAGGCAGGCCGGATTGCGCAGACGCGAGGGGCAAGTGGCAGCGCCACTGCAGGGCTGCTGCAGGGCCAGGTACGAGCCGCCAATCTCAGTACGCAGAGCGCGATCGGTCTGGCGCTTAACACGCAGATCGCGCGGCTTGATGCGCGGCTGACCGCCTCAGGCGATCTGGAGCTCAACAACACTGGAACCCTGGAAGTATTCAGAGCGGACGCCTTCGACGGCGCGATAGCCATCGTCAACCGTGGCGCAATCCTGGCCACCGAAGTCAGAGCGCGCGGTACTTCCGACGGCAATGACATCCGCCTGGTCAGCACCGGTGCTGCCATGGGCGCGACCCAGCCCGATGTGGTGATTGGCACCGTCAGCACACCGGACCGCGGTGATGTTGAGATTGTCTCGAAAGGCGCCATTCGCCGGGCGAGCGCTGGCGCGCCCGCGATCGTCGCGGATGAGCTCGTTCTGAATGCAGGCTCTGCGATCACGCTGAATACGACGGTTCGAAGTGTCAGTGCGCAAACCCAGTCGGCGGCTGATGTCGAACTCAATCAGACCGGTACCCGAACACTCGATGTTCGCGCGACCACCGTATTGAACGGCGATTTCTCGCTGGTGGCGCAGGCCTCGGTCATGGTGTCATCACTCAAGCTGCTGTCGAATCTGGCCGGCCGGGATGTCACGATTCAGACCGGTGGCGATCTCATGGTGGGCGAGCTGATCGCGGGCATTTACCTGGGATCGGGCGAGACCGTCTCGGTCTCACCCTCCAGTGGTGTGCCGGCGGCGCCGCTTGTCAGCGTGAGCTCAGCGGGGCGCGTCACGCTGACCGCCACGGGGCAAATCTCTGAGGCTGGCCTCGATGACGTGGTGGATCTGGTGGCCGACCATCTGCAGGCCACCGCCGGCACAGGTATCGAAGGGCTTGAGGTCGCGCTGAACAGCGTTGATCTGGTGAGTTCGGCTGGCAGCATTCAGTTGTCCGACCGGGAGGGTGCGCGCGAGCAGGCGCAGGGTCTCATCGTTAAGCGCGCGCAGACCGCGCTGAGCGGCGCAAGCCGGGTCGATATCGCAGCCCAGGGCAATCTGCTGGTCGATGAGACCGCGCTGGTGCGCGCGGAACATATTCGTCTGGCAAGCAGCACGGAAGACGTGAAGGTTGCGCGTCCGGCCAGCTTCCCAAGCGGCGGCACGGCGCCGCATGCCAGCGATTCGCTGGTGTACACCCGGTCAGTCGGTTTTGTCGCGCCTGCAGGCACGGTAGACCTATACCGATTTTTCAATGCGGATGAGGCGATTGAGTACCGAGCCGGGACCCGCTACCTGTTCGGTACCGACGCGGCCAATCGAACCGGACGGGTGCCTGGCAATCTCACATCCGACTCGATCATTCTGGAAACCGGCGAGGTACTGTCCATTGACGGGACCATCAGCGCGCGCAAGCGCGTCGAACTGGTGTCTTCGCGCGATGTTCTGCTGTCGGGCAACCTGGTCCATCGCGGCGGCGGAACCGCTCGAATTGATGACGTGACGATTATCGCGCGTGGGCTCACGGACACCGCCTCAGCGGTCAACCTGTATCAGGGCAATGGCAGTCTGCTCACGCCGGTTACACAGGCGTCCGGACATATTCGGGTGGATGTCATCAGCTTTCCAGCGCTCGAATTCGAGCTTCGCGCCCAACGCGATATCGATGTTCGCGTAGGCATGCGCGAGCCCACGCAGACTGGGTTCGTTCGCGATCTCGCCCTGTCCGGATTCGTGGGCGGGCTGAGCGGCTTTTCCCGGGCTCAGAACGTATCCATGGTGGTGGGGGGCAGCCTGGCGGTAACCGGTGGAATCATCGGTGCAGTCCACGACATGAATATCCGCGCTCAGCAGATCAGCTCCGACGGCGCCTCGGTTTTCATCGCGGACGATCTGCAGGTCCGAACCACCAACGCCATTCAGATCAACACGCTGGTCGAGTCGGTCACAGCGATTTCATCAGTCAGCGGACGCATCCAGATCAACGAGTCCGACAACCTGTACGTTGAGCAGGTGGCGGCAGAGCAGGGCGCGATCGATATTGCTGCAGGCGGCTATCTCTGGGTGCGCGATGTACACAACATCGTAGACGGTACCGCCTCAGCCCGCGCGGATATCACGCTGTCGGCTGCCCGCGATCTGTATGTCGATCGTGTTGAAGCAGCCGCCATCACGGGAGCGCAGAAGGCTTACAACCGCGTCATTCTCGATGCTCGCGGCGTTGTCCGGGAACTGCCGGCCCTGAAGCTGGGGACAGACCAGCTGCCTCTCGCCTCCGACTGGAAGACCCTGGTGAACCATCTGACGGGTGTTCCAGGCACCGACCCGCAGTGGGTGCGTAATGACGACGCCGACGCCGACGCATTCGGTTTTAATGTAAGCATTCGCCAGGACGGCACACTGGACTACGCACAGCTTGCCAGTGCCAGCGATCGTGGCGCTGGCACTGGCTTGGGGTTCGAAGTTCGCATTACCGATTCCGTGCTGACCCCGCCGCAAGGCTCCTCGCAGATTCAGCAGTCGCTCTTTGGCGCATCCGGCGCGTCGGTTGCTGCCAGCAGCAGTACTCCAACGCAAGCGGGGGTCAGCCGAGCCCAGGTCTCGCAGATCAGCCTGTCTCAGACGCTTACGCCGAGCGCAACGCCCACCACCCGCCTTTCAGTGAGCATTGACGGCACGTCGGTTGAAGTCGCAGTAGGCGAAACCGTGGAGGGTGTGGTGGTGGCCGCCACCCGTGCGGGGCTGCTGGAGGGCCTTGGCCGCAAACTCGCCGCGCTGCCTGCGATTGCGACCGCGGTGCGCAGCGGCGATACGCTGACCCTGACGGGTGAGGCCAATCAGCCATTTACCGTATCGGCACCGAGTGTCTACAGCCTGGTGCCAACCTCGCTTCGCACAACAGCGGTAAGCGGGACCGCGGTGGTGACGCAGGCGGGAACCACGGTGACGCAGGCGGCGGAGGTCTCGTTTGGGCAATTTGTTGATGGCGCCGACTACACGCTGACGCTGGGCGCCATGGCGGATAACGATGCTGGGTCACGGACGCCAGCGCTGTCATCGATTTCTGCTCAGACACTGACCGTTCGCGCGGATTCCGCTAACCCCGCGCTGGATACGCTGCCTGAAGTGGTGAGTGCGCTGGCAGCGCTTGTGCGGGCGCATCCGCTCTACGATGGGCTGGCAACGCTGGTTAGCGTGAGCATGCCCGTGGCGGCGCAGTACAACGCCACGAGTGCGGCTCTGGAGCTGTCGCTGGCGGGTGGTGCGCTTACCAGTACCGCGACGCGAGTCTATAAGGCGCTTGTCGACGCAACGCCTACTGTCACCACAGACCAGAGTACGTCGCTTACAGAACGGACACTCACGCTGACCGACACATTGAGCAGCGGTAAGGTTGTCGTGCCCTTCGCCGACTTGCAGACAGCATTTAACGCACTCGCGCTTCCAACCGGGCATGCGGTTATAGGGCTGAAGGTAACCGTGGATGTCGATGGCGCAGGCACCCTGGTGCCGCCGGTGACGCTCTCGCTTGGGATGCCGGTCGGCGCGGGCGTTCAGAGCATTTCGCCTTCTCCCGCTGTGCCCGTGATGACGATGACCGCGGAAGTCGCCAACGCCAGGCAGCCTGTCAGCGCAGACCTGACCTTTGACGAGACGGTCAGCACAGCCGTGACCACCGTCCAGGCTGCAAGCGCCACCGCCGAACAGATCAGCGATATCGAGGTCGATGTCTTTCGCCCGGGCTACGTCTATCGGCTCAAGCTTGCCGCGATTGGCGGTGTCGCCTCGGAAACCCAGGTTTCGGTGACCGCGTCGGCGCTGTTTCCAACGCGCGCTGCTGTTCTGGCTGAATTGGGACGGCTGCTCGCAGTGGCGCACCCGCTCATTGATGAAGCCGACGTCTCGGTCGTCAGCGGGCGTCTGCGGCTCGAAGCGAACCAGACCAACGTGGTGTTCGTACCAACGCTGTCGGTGGAAGGTGCGGGACTGGTATCGGTGGCCACGGTACCGGGGTCACCCAGCGGCCAGTTGGCCAGCCTGCGTTATCTCTCAGCCGCACCCGATTCGGCGCGCGAATACTCCGTGTCGGTGGATGGGCAGACCTTTACCACCAGCGGCACCGCGACCCGTGCGGTGAGCGGCCGTGGCACGGTCACCACCACACAGGCGCCAGGCGCAGCGGCAGCGGAAATTCTTCGCTTCGAATTGGCGGATACCCTGTCAACGTCGATCGCAGCGGGGGAAGTGTTCCAGCTGAAACTGAGCGCAGTCATCAATGGCCGAACTGTCACCGAAACCTACGGCTTTGCACCGGTCACCGGAAGCACCTGGGATTCACTTCTGAAGACTGGTTCGGGTTCGGTGATGGCGCGAGTCAATGCCAGCTCCGCGCTGGTCAGCGCGGCCGCAGCCAGTCCAGGCGATGTCAACGCGGCGCGCACGTTACTGCTCACGGCGAAAGCGGTCAATCGCGATATCACAGCAACGCTTGAGGTGACGCGAACCGAGACTGCGGGGTGGGTCGATGTGGTGGCCGACCTGGCCTCGCAAATTCAGACCGCGCTGCCCGCCCTCACGGTCACCCAGGTGGCGCAAACCGCCAGCACCGCGCCGGGGCTCGACATCGCAAAGACAACCGCCTTCACCACAGCGTCGACTGCCCGCGACCGTGATCCTGCACTGTCGGTAGGCTCGGTTACCGCGATCGCTGGTCAGTCGGCGTTCGAGCAAAGACGGCTCGATCTGGCGTCATCCCTCGTACCACAGGCAGGCGACCGACTGTCAGTGGCTCTTGGCGCATCAGTGAATGCACTGACGACGGTATCCGTCAATGCGATCGCCAACGATACGATGATCACGCTGGCCGACCGCCTGATCAGCGCTATCAACGCAAACGGATCGCTCACGATGACGGCGGCGCGAGATACCTCTGCGCCCGGGTCAGTGGTTCGGATCGTATTGACCGCCAAGCTTACGAACACCCGGTTCGTCATGGACTCCATCGACTTTGTCCGCGGTCAGCCGCAGCAGACCCCGGGGGTGGTGCAGACCAGCACGACGGTCACGGCGGGAACGTCTGCCACGCAGGTTTCTACGGTGAGCTTCAGCGGCGATGTGAAGCCAGGCGTCGACTACAAGGTCACGGTGTCCCAGGGCGGCAGCAGTGCTACCTACACCGTCCGCGCGCTTGCTGGCCAGAGCTGGGCCACGGTGACAGGTGCGCTAGCCTCTCAGATCAGCGCGGGGGCCACTGCAACCGCGGTGGCCTCCGGGGCAATGCTCACGCTCACGGCTAAAGCGGCCAATACAGCCTTTCAGGCCACAGGTCGCTCTGAGGATCCTGCGGTGTCTAGCGGCGGTCTGCCGCCGCCCATCACGGGCGACTATGTGCTGATCGTTCCAGAGTTGCCCGCCGGTGCCTCCTTCCCTGGGCTGTCAGCAACGGGCAGTCTTAGCGTGGTGGCGCTTCCGACCGTCGCTGGACAGACGCTGACACTCACCGCCGGCTCACTCACCCAGTCGGGCGATCTGGTCGTGGTCGATGCAATAGACGTCGGAAGCACCGGCAAGCTGATCCTCAGTGCCGAATCAGGCGGCATTGCATTAGGCGGACTGATCACCGCTGGCGAACTTGAGGTGACATCGAAAGAGTCGCTGTCGATCACGTCGCAGGTGGGATCGCTCGATATTGATATGACGGGCCCGGGCGATCTGTCGATCACGCAGACCGGCAACCTGATCGTATCCAGTCTGGATATGGCGGGCGGTGATCTGACGCTGTCGGTCACCGGTAACCTGCGGATTGATTCGCTCACGGGCACCGGCGGCAGCCTGACGCTCTACGCCACCGGTACGGTTGAGTTCGGTTCAACGCCGACGCCTGCGCAGTTCGGCGCGATCACGGTTGTGGCGTCCGGCGGCCTGAGCGGTCGGGTCGATGCCACCTCGATGGCGCTGACCGCAGGCGGTGCGATCAACCTGGTGAACACGGGGACACGCGACCTGTCTCTGGTATCAATTGCATCGCAGTCGCCTGTATCGGTACAGACCCAGGGTGCGCTGTCGCTGGATGGTGCGCTGTCTCTCGCCCAGGACAACAGCGTAGTACTCAGGTCGGTAGCGGGCGCGGTTGCAATTCGTCAGCCGATATCCGTTTTAGGCACGACAGGTGGTATCTCGATTCAGGCGCAGGGGGGTGTGTCGTTCGCCGATGCGGCACGGCTTGTCAGCACAGCCGGCCCAATCGGTATCAACGCGGGTATGGGCCATCTTGTGATGGCGAGCGATGCGCGCATCAGTTCAGGAACCGGCCTGATCACGCTGACCGCGGGGGGTGACATTTCCGTGGCGCAGGTCGCGAGCAACCACACTGAGTTGCTGCTGACCGCTGGTGGCCGTGTGCAAAGCGTTGTTGATTCTGGCCAGTCGATAGTGGCGCCTAACGCCACGCTCAGGATCAATTCTGGATCGGGCGTTGGGACGGCAGCGCAGCCGGTGGAAACCTCGGTTGCGCGTCTCACCATCACCAATACCGGAACCGGGTCGATTCATATCGCAGACCTCGGTAGCCTCAGCATCGACGGCATCACCCAGAACCGTGGGGATGTGGCAATTGAGAGCCGTGGTGGCGCCCTGACGGTAAGCGGCGAGGTGAGCATTACGCAGGGAAATCTGAGCCTGCTGGGTGCGGGGTCCAACGCACCGATTCAACTGCGGAACGACCTCAAGCTCAAGGCGGGCGGCGCCTCGCTCACCTCTGAGTCCGACAATATTGTGTTCAGCGCGAGCATCCTGCTTGCAGGCCATGGCAGCGCAACGCTCAGTGCCCCAGAAGGCTCGGTGCTGCTTGATCCCACAACAGACAGCTGGGTACGCACTGGTGCCGGCGCGAGCCCCGCGGTATTTGACTCGCGTGCCGATTGGACGGTGCGGCAGGGCAAATACGGTCTGACGGTCACTGGCGCTGACTCGGTCAACCAGTTGCTGGTGGCGCAGAATGCCACCGCAGCCAGTGGCAGCACAAGCGATGACCGCGTTGTCGATTTGTCTGCGCTTGCGCCCGAACTGCCAGACAGCGGCGCAAGCTTTGAACTTGTATTGACCGAGGGTACGGTGATCCGGCGCTTCGGTGCGCAGGTAACGTTTGACGCAACGATGTCCCGTGCGGCTGTCCAGGCGAGGATCGCCTCAGCGCTCGCTGATGTGCTGAATGCCGCAAGCGATGGTGGTGGAGTGCCGCTCTACACCGCGCTGGCGACCGGCAGTGTTCTCACCATTGCCGACGGCGCGGGTCGCTCACAGATAGCGTTCAAGGCACGGGGCGCGCTGCGCGCGGTGATTGCGCCAAACGATGTCAATGCGCAGCTGCAGGGTGTTACCAACGGGTTGGTGCTCAGACCCGCCGACACTCCGATGATCTACTCAAGCGCAGGCGATGTCGTGATTCGCGCGAAGGGTGAGATCGGTCAACGCGTTGGCGTCGACGGAGGCCTGGTCAACGATGGCGTGTTCACCACGCGTTTTCAGCGACTGCCCACCGATGATTCGCGCGGCTGGCTCGCCAGCCCCCTCGCGCTGGTCGTGGATGCGGTACAGGTCACCGTTGACAGTGCCGAGCGTGAGGACATCGCGCTCATCACCTTGCGCAGCGCGAAGGTATACGCAGGGGGCTCGAGCGGTGGTTACACCGATGTGGTCAATCTCGACCGCAGTGCCGATTCAAGCCAGGTGATCGCAGCGCCAATTGATGCCGCTGGCGAGGATGTGGTGCTGGCGGGCAATCGACTTGATATTGGCCAGACAGTTCGCAGCGCGGGGGCCATCCTGGCGATTCGACCCGCCGAATCCAGTCATCCGATCACGATCGAGTCCACAGGCGCCGGAACCGGGCTGTCTCTGAATCTGCAGGAGATCGCACGACTGCAGGACGGATTCAAACGAATCGAAATTGGCAGCGAGACCGGCGCGCATCGAATCGCGATTACGACCAATGCTGAATTTAGTGACCCGCTGGTTTTGATCACGCCACAGCCAGGGGGCGAGGTTGTGGTGGACCACTCCGCGCTTCGCGCGACCGCGGTAACGATTCACGGATCGGGTCACACCACTTATCTGAATAACTCCAGCCTGACGGCAACCGAGGGGCCCATGGATATTTTTGATTCGGTGATCGTACAAGGTACGAGCTCGATCACCTCGGCCAACCATCTCGACATCCAGCGATCGCCAGGGGTGGCGGGGTCCGGCAGCATCAACGCCGATCCCTCGGGAACAGCCCGTGATGTGCTGAACCTGAGTGCGAACTCATTCATACGGGTCGAAGGTCCGGTGGGTAATACGACCCCGCTCAATGAACTGGTCATCGTTCGCGCGACCGATGTGACTTTCGATGAGAGCGTGGTCGTCAATGGCGACCTGATGATTCAGGCCTCGGGCAACGTCACCTTCGCAAAAAATGTGACGATCAATCAGGGCGGCAAACTGACCGTGCAGGGCGCCTCGCAGATCAACTTCGGTCTGAGCAGCATCGTGACGCTCGCCGGGCAGGGGTCGAGCGGACCCGGCCACATCACGCTGGAAGCTGACAGCATCACACTACCCAACAGCGAGGATGCGATTCTTGCGACCGAGGCTGGCTCAACCATTACGCTGCGCCCCACATCGCTGACACGGGGCATCACGCTGGCCTCGCCGCCTGGCAGCGCAACCGGCACGCTGAATCTGTCGCTCGTTCAACTCAGCAAGATTGAAACCGGCAGCTTCAGCAAGGTGATTGTCGGGCATGTGGGCGGGGATGGTCACGCCAGAGCCGATGCGCTGAACCCGGTTCGGATCGGCGGTATGAATAGCCGCGATGTCTACACAATCGAGACCGATCTGGAGGTGTACGGCGGTTCAATTCGGGTTGAAGACTTCACCAATCCCGATTACGTGTTCGCGGTGGATGGGTCCATTCGGCTCGATACGCGAAACGGCATCACGCTACTGAACACCGTTGAGGCGGGGCGTCGTGGTGCCGACGGCGCCGGCCTGCTCGACCTGTATTCGCATGCGGGTGCCATTGCTCAGACTGCACCGCCCTCAGGTGGCGATACGCTGCTGACCGAGCCGCTGCGAGCCAACGAGCTTAGGGTTCGCGCCGCCCTGGGCGTGTCGCTGCCGCATGTGCAGATCAATACGCTGGATCTGCAGAATGTGGGTTCGAACGCGGCGCTGGTCAATGTACTGGCGCGCACCAACACGTTCTTTTCCAGTGACATCACCGGCAACCTCACGGTATCGCGCGTGCAGCAGACGGCTGCCACGGGTGGTGACATCACCATTACCACCGAGGCGGGTTCAATCACGCTGGCGGCCACCGGTACGGGCGTGGATAGTCGCAGCACCTCGAGCTCGAATCAGATTACCGTTTCCGCAGGCGGATCAGGCAGTGCGCTCAATGTGCTCCAGGCGGTTAAATCGCTGAGTGGCGGTATTGCGCTGAATGCGGCGGGCGACATTGTGGTGAGCGGTGCGGGAATCGCCTGGGCCGAGGACCCCACTGAGGTTCGGCTGACCGCACAGGGTGGCAGCGTATCGCTACAAACCGCACTTCGTTCCGAGGGGGGCGCGGTGACTGTGCGCGCGGCGCGGTCGATTGACATGACAGCCGCAGCCACCATTGACGCAAGCTTCGGTGGCGCCACCACCGGTACGGTCACGCTGGAGGCGGGCGATAATCTTACGCTCGCGCTGATTCAGGCCCGAACCGCGATCGCGTTGAAGGCTGATCGAGCCGCCGCGGGAACATCAGCCGCAGCCGACCAGACCGGGCGGATTGCGGGGGCAGCGGGTTTCAATGGCCTCCATCATCTCGACGGCGATGCGTCGACGGTCACGCTGGAAGCGAGCCAGGGCATCGGCTCGTCGGCGTTGCCGCTACGCACGCGCATTGGAACGCTCAGTGCGGTCAATACCGTCTCTGGCGGGCTGTATGTCGATGAAACGACGGCGCTAGTTGTCGGGGGCGACGGCATCGCACTGGCTGGCACCGATGGCACGCTGGTGATTGAGGCAAAGGACGGTGGGCTGTCCGTGCTGTCGACGATCGCGTCAACCGGGGCGATCGGCAATCTGCGCCTCTCAGCGGGCACCACCACAATCAGCGACGGTGACGCGAACGACACCGTTGCGTTCACTGCACCGGTGACGACCGCGAAGGGCAACCTCAGCGTGATCGGTCCCGATGGCATCAGTCTCAGCGCAGCAAGTAGCGAACTGAAGGTGGCTGGGGGCACCTCCACGATCGAGCTGCTGGCGGTTGCGGGCGGTATCGCGATGGCGCCTGGCAGCCAGATCAGCGCGCGCGGAACCACGGGTAACGTTAATACCGGATCGATTCGGCTTCAGGCGCTCGGCGCCGTGGCCTTGGGGCTTCTCGATGCCGGCACGGGTGATGTCAGCGTCGTCTCGACGACCGGCGCTATTACTGATGCCGATCTCGCTGCCGCGCCGGTGCTGCTCAACATAAGTGCCGGAGCCCTGCGCCTTGAGTCTGCCCTGGGTATCGGTGAGAGCACAGACCCCTTGGAAATCAGCGTTTCGCGCCTGGCGGTCCGGGCCAACGCCGGGGGCGTGTTTGTCACGGAAAACAACGGCCTGAGCATTGAGCAGATCGATGCGATCACGGCACGACGGGTGCGTACTGACGGCACCATTGACCCGGTGCGAACGGGCGATAGCGCGAGCCTGTCCGGGATCACGGCCGCCGCCGGTGGCGCAGTCGTGGTGCGCGCCAGCGCCACCACCACCGGCGCTCTCGGAATCCTCGCACCGGTGCAGGCAGCGGGCGCGGGCTCAGTGAGGCTGGAGGCGGTGTCGGGCGCGATCACGGTGAACGCGCAGATCGATGGCG
>CAZORB010000039.1:0-29172 GCA_964581825.1 uncultured Bordetella sp. | reverse complement strand
TTTTCCATGAATGCGGCAGCCCCCTCACGGTAGTCGTCGCTTGCATAGCAGCGGGCCAGGGCCGCGTTAACCGCTGCCATGTCGCGCTCGGCTGCATCGCGCCCCAGCTCATTCACGGTAAGTTTGAGCGCCTTCAAGGTCAACGGCGCGTTGGCAGCAACCATTGCGCACCATTCGTCCACCACCGAATCCAACGCTGCAGGCGTTTCGACCCGGGTGACAAACCCCATCTTCAGCGCGTCTGCCGCGCCAAAAATGCGCGCGGTGTAGAAGATGTCCAAAGTATTTTGCAGGCCAAACACATCAAGGAAACGCCGAACACCGATCGAGTTGTAACCCAGCCCGAGCCGCGCGGCGGGCATGCGGAATCGGGCGTCGTCGGAGCAGAATCGGATGTCGCATGCGGCAGCCAACCCCAGGCCGCCGCCCATACAGATGCCGCGGATCTTGGCGACCACGGGCTTGCTGCACGCGATTGGTGACAGGTAAGCGTCTTCGACCGCACGGTTATAGCTTGCCTGGCCATCGGCATCGCCCCGTCGCGATTCAAACTGCGAAATATCAGCGCCGGAAACAAATGCCTTAGGGCCATCGCCCTCGAGCACGACCAGCCGGATTGAAGAATCCGCATCGAACTCTTTCAACACCTTCGGCAATGCCATCCACATGTCATACGACATCGCGTTGTATTTGGCCGGATTCGAGAACACTACGCGGCCCACCGGCCCGTCGCGACGGATGATCAATTCGCCCATTGTTGACATTGCTCCAGCTGAGGATGGGATGACGGCAGAGGAAAAATCGGCGACTATCGTTGCCGCCGCATTTCAGTTGTCGGGCGCGATCGTTGCAGCATCGCGGCACAATGTCAAAACGCCCCTGTCCGGAAACTCTGCCGATGAAACTTCCCCTTGAAGGATTACGCGTCGTCGACCTGACCACGGTCATGTCCGGGCCATTCTGTGCCATGACGCTCGCTGACCTCGGCGCCGATGTCATCAAGATTGAAACGGTTCCCGACGGCGACGCAATCCGCCGATTCGACCCGCTGATTAACGGCGAGTCCTATTGCTTTGCGGTGCTCAATCGCAACAAACGCAGTGTCGCGCTCAACCTCAAAGACCCTCGCGGCATGGCGGCGTTTCTGAAGCTCGCCGACGGCGCCGACATCGTTCTTGAGAATTTTCGTCCAGGCGTCACCAAACGACTGGGGGTGGATTACGCATCGCTATCGGCGCGTAACCCGGGGCTGGTCTATGCGTCGATCTCGGGCTTTGGCCAAACCGGCCCCTTATCCAGCAAAGGCGGCTACGACATCATTGCGCAAGGCATGTCCGGAATCATGCTGATGACAGGCATGCAGGGCAGCCGGCCGGTGAAGGTTGGCATTGCGATGAACGATATCGCAGCGGGTATCACCACCACGTACGCGGTGTTGGGCGCCCTCATCGGGCGGCTGCGTCATGGCCAGGGGCAGTATGTTGAAACTTCACTGCTCGAGGCGGGTCTCGCCTGGACGCACTGGGAGTTCGCTGCATTTTTCGGCGCGGGCGAGCGACCTGCGGCCAACGGCACCCGCCATCGTCGCTCGGCCCCTTACCAGGCGCTGCGCACCCAGGATGGCTATGTCACGGTAGGCGCCAATACCGACAAGCTCTGGCGTGCGTTCTGCCTTGAGGTGTGCCAGCAACCGGCCTGGATCGATGATCCGCGGTTTCGCACCAACTCGCTTCGAGTCGCCAATGTCGATGCGCTCGAACAGACCATCGAGCAGGTACTCACGACCCAGCCCACTGCGCACTGGGTGACGCGTCTCGACGCAGCGGGTATTCCAGGCGGCCCGGTTTACACCTATGAGCAGGCGCTCTCCGACCCGCATGTGCTGGCTCGGCGAATGGTGGTCGATATCGATCATCCGGTCATCGGCCCCATGAAAAACCTCGGGCTACCGGTTAAATCAAGCGGAGCGTTTGCTTCCATTCGACGACCTGCGCCACTGCTGGGTGAGCACAGCGCTGAGGTGCTCGAATCAATCGGCGTCAGCGCAGCCGAGTTCGCCGAACTCACTGCAGCCGGCGTGGTCATTGATGGCCGGCGACAATAGGGCGTCTTCCCATCGCTGACTTAACTTCGGAGCGCCTTCCATGAGTTTTCACGCAATCGCCGTTCGCACCATCGACGGCCGCGATACCACGCTGGCCGATTTTCAGGGCCACGCAGTCCTGATCGTCAACGTGGCCAGCCAATGCGGGCTCACGCCGCAGTACGCAGGCTTACAGGCGCTCCACACGCGGCTGAGCGGCCGCGGTTTCGCGGTATTGGGATTCCCCTGTAATCAGTTCGGCGCTCAGGAGCCTGGCAGCGAAGCGCAGATCAAGCAGTTTTGCGAGTCGCGGTTTCAGGTCGACTTTCCAATGTTCGCGAAAATCGAGGTCAATGGGCCCAACACGCATCCGCTTTATCAGTGGTTAAAGGCACAAAGCGGCGGGGCCGATATTGGATGGAACTTTGCGAAGTTTCTAATTGACGGCAACGGCGCATTCGTCAAACGATTCGCACCCACCGATTCGCCTGAATCCATCGCACCTGCAATCGAACCGCTGCTGAAGTAACTCAGGCAATCGAATCAGCGTGACACAGTCTGAGCGTCTCAGCGGCACACCGCGCGCTGGGTTGGGGTCCACCGCAGCCCGGGCCAGTATCACAGCCGGCGCGACGCTGGGTGCATTGGCCGTCATCGTCGGTGCATTCGCCGCCCACGCGTTGCGCGCGCGCCTGGCTCCTGAATCGCTGGCGATAGTCGACACGGGCGCGCGCTACCAACTGGTTCACGCGCTCGCGCTGGTGGCAATCGGGCTGATTCAGGCAATCTGGCCCTCGCGTACGACTGTGATCGCAGCCTGTTGCATGGGCGCAGGCGTGCTGCTGTTTTCGGGCAGCCTCTATGCGCTCGCACTGGGCGCGCCGCGCATGCTGGGCATGGTGACACCGGTGGGAGGACTGCTGCTGATTTCCGGATGGGTGATGACGGCGGTGGCAGCGTGGCGTGCGATGCCTGCCACGGGTCGCCCCGATTCGCTGAAACACTAACAGGCCTCACTGCATGTCGAACCCATCATCATCCACAGTTGCCCCCATCGACGGCACCGACGGGAACGATACGCTCAGCGGTACCGACGCCAACGAGCTGTTCCGGACCGGCGATGGCGCTGATCAGGTCGACGCGGGCGCAGGCGATGATTCGGTCAACGCTGTCTTTGCCTCGAATGACAACTGGTCTTTCTACCCCTACGCTGGCGCCAAGCTCATCAATGGGGGAGCCGGCCGGGACCTGATCGCGGGCGGTAGCAACAACGATACGATCACTGGCGGCGCAGACGATGACACCATCGACGGGCTCGATGGTGACGATTCTCTCGCCGGGGGAACAGGTTCCGACACGCTGGTTGGCCGGTCAGGGCGAGATAGCCTGGTCGGCGACGATGGCGCCGACCTGCTCCTGGGTGACCAGGGCCCGGACACCCTCGATGGCGGCACTGGCCGTGACACGCTCGATGGCGGCGTCGATGACGACCGCCTTTCTGGAGGCGCTGATGCCGACAGCTTGATCGGCGGCGCTGGCCTCGATCATCTCGACGGGGGCGCGGGCGACGACACGCTGGCCGGGATGGACGGTGACGATGCAATTCATGGCGGTGAGGGAGCCGACACGTTAATTGGTGGGTCAGGGCGAGATAGCCTGATCGGCGACGAAGGAGCCGACCTGCTGCTCGGTGAACAGGAGCAGGACAGCCTGGACGGCAGCACCGGTCATGACACGCTCGATGGCGGCGGCGATGATGACCGCCTGACCGGAGGCGCCGACGCCGACAGCTTGATAGGCGGCGCTGGCAATGACTATCTTGATGGCGGCTCAGGCAACGACACCCTGATCGCGAGTGCGGGGCTTGATACGCTTATCGGCGGCGACGGTAACGACGGCCTGTTTTCCAGGGCAGAAACTGATCCAGCTGACGATGGTGGCAACCTCCTTGATGGCGGACAGGGCGACGACACGCTATACGGCGGCGGTGATGACGACACCCTCGATGGCGGCGCGGGCCGCAATCTGCTGATTGGCAGCGCAGGCAACGACCGCTATCTCATTGGTAGCGCGGAAACCCGCGTGATCGAGCAAGATGGCGCGCAGGATAGTGCGTTGGTCGCAGTCGATTTCTTCAAGCGCCCGAGTGGACTGGAAACGTTTGAATTCGCACCAGGGGTAGCACGGCTTCCTTACTGGATAGACGGCCTCACTCCATCGGATGCCTCGGGAAAGTTTTTTGATTCGCTAATTGGCAGTGGGCGCGAAATTTCCTTCGCGTTCCCTTCAACCGCGCCTGCTTATCTTGATTCCTCCGACCCGACCTTTGCAGCGGATCTTCGCGATTTCACGAAGTTCACTGATGTCCAAAAGGCCGCCGCGCGCGCAGTGTTTGCCTACCTGGAAGGGGTGGTCAACCTGCGCTTTACGGAGGTGCCCAACGCCAATGCGGCCAATGTCATTGCACTCGCCAACAACAATCAAGATAACAGCGCAGGCTACGCGCGCTACCCCTCGGAACGGCCGGAAGGCAGCGACGTATTCCTGAATCTTGAGTCCAGCCAGGGTAATGACAACCCTGCGGACGGTACCTATGGCGCGCTCACGCTGATCCATGAGATCAGCCATGCACTGGGGCTCAAACATCCCTTCAAGGATGCGCACGAGCTAGACAACACTGAAGCCAGCCTTCCCAAGCCCGATGAGTCAGTGCGCTGGACGGTGATGTCGTACGACAACCAGGGTGAGGGCGATCGGGCGTTTTGGGTCGCGCAACTGCGACCGCTCGATGTGGCTGCATTGCACTACCTGTACGGCCCCAGCCCGAAC
Source organism: uncultured Bordetella sp. (assembly GCA_964581825.1). Classification (GTDB taxonomy): domain Bacteria; phylum Pseudomonadota; class Gammaproteobacteria; order Burkholderiales; family Burkholderiaceae_E; genus SYIM01. The sequence goes on along the minus strand of CAZORB010000039.1, from coordinate 24,260 downwards.
ACCCGCGCTGCGAATGACACCTACTCGGTCAGCGTGACGCAACCCAACTTCATCTGGGACGGCGGCGGATACGATCAAATCAATGTTGCACAGGCTCCGGCCGCGGTCACACTTTCGCTAGAGCCCGGCTATCGAGGATGGATTGGCGAGCGGGCGGCATCGATCACCGCACCGGCTCAGCTTACCGTCAACTTTGGCACTCAGATCGAAGCCTTGATCGGCTCGGCCTTCAACGACCGACTGTTCGGTAACGCACTCGATAATCTGATCGAGGGCGGGTCGGGCGATGATCAGATCTCCGGCGGCGCTGGCAATGATCTGTTGCGGGGGCATCTGGGCAATGACTCGCTGGCAGGTGGCGCGGGCGATGACACGTTCACTGGCGGCGCGGGCGCAGATCAATTGTCGGGCGGGCCCGGCCACGATCGGTTCGAGCAAACAGGCTCGGGCGATACCGTGTTTGGCGGCGCAGGAATCGATGAGGCTGTTTTCGATGCGCCTTCAGTCGAGTTTCGGGTCCGCAAGCTCGGTGCGGGCGACACACCGCAGTGGCACATTGATCGAGCGCAAACTGGCTGGGCCACCACCATGCTGTCGGGCATCGAACGCCTGGTGTTTTCCGATCGCACGCTTGAGATATCGTCGGTTGACACCAGCGCCCTGGCTGGGTCGGGTGCAGGTCTCGTCTGGCACCTGGGCAGCCGCACGGTGTTGGGTGGCCTGCAAGCCACCACCCCTTCATCGCCTGTCCCTGCGCCCGTCACCGATCAGTCGATTACCGCTGCCGATGTCCTGGCCACGCTCAAGCTATCTGTAGGCCGCTCTGTGGACCTCGCCGGGTCGGTTAACGGGTCGGTTAACGGGTCGATGAATGGTTCGCTCGTGGCCGCCTACCAGCGGCTTGCCGCAGACGTCGATGGCGATGGCGCGGTATCCGCCCATGACGCGCAACTCTTGCTCAGCCGAGCCGCTGGCAGCACTGCGCCATCGACTCATGCGCAGTGGGTCTTTGTCGCCGAGAACGCATCTGCGCTCAACATCATGGGTGCTGCACACGATGCGATCGTCGCCAGCAACAACTTGCCTAACGCCTCTGCCAACAACTGGATTGCGCTGGCGCGCGGCGATATCGATGGCAGCTGGCGTCCCGCGTTGGGGCATCCTTACACCGAGTTGCCGGAGGGCTTCATTCGTTCATTAGCCGAAGCCAGAGCAATTGAACCCGAGCAGTGGGGACTTCCGCCGATGATGCTGCAGCCTGCCAGCGAAATCGTGATTCAGCTTGACCCGCTGATGCTCGCCTGACGCGCACGACGCGCACTGCGCAGGGTAAGCAGGCCCGTGGCAAGCGGCAGCAGCGCCACCACGATGAAGCCCGCCGAATACGACCCGGTGAGCGACAGCAGACCCACAAAGCCCGCCCCACCGGTGACCCCACCCAGAAAGGTCAGAAACTGCGTGGCACCGGTTGTCCGAATCACCTCGCCGGGAGGAACCTGGCGAACCAGGTCAGCATAGAACACGCCATTCCAGGACACAGCGGTTCCCGCGCAGGCAACGGTGACCGCAAGCATTAAAGCGGGCGATGCGCCGACCGGCACAAATGCCAGCGCCATGAGGCTGAGCGACATCCCTACGCCCAGTAGTCCGAGCAGGCGGCCGGGATCAACCCAACGATCAGAAACATAACCCCATCCCACACGCGCCAGCATGCTGACCACCTGTGAGGCGGACAGTAGCGCCGCCGCGGCGGCAAGCGACATCTGGTGCTCAAGCTTCAGCGCCGACACCAGAAAGCTCAAGTACACCACCTGCGTAAATGCGAACACCAGCGACACCAGCCCCAGCCTTCGCAGCGCTGGGTTTGCAAACACACCTTGCAGGGGCTGCCAGACATTGACCACCAGCGTATGCCGGAATCCCGCTGACGCCTGATCTGCCTGCGGCGCATGCGTTGAGAGATCGCGCGGTGCATCGAGCGTTCGCCGCGCCCGGCCAATCAGCAAGGCCACCACCAGCAACACGCACGCCATCAGGAGTAACGCCGCTCGCCAGTCAATCAGTGCGACTAACAAGGGCATCAGTACGCCGGTGATGGCAACGCCCGCGGGGACCCCTGTCTGCTTGATTGAAAAATATAGTCCGCGCCGTTCCCGTGGCGAGTGTCTGCTGAGGATGTCGGCTGCGGTTGGGTTCGGAATGCCATAGCCGATTCCGATCAGCACGCCCGCCACCAGCAGCAGCCAGCCGCTGGTGAGCGCACAGCACGCCATGGCGAGCGCAAGCGCCAGCAGCGCGAACTGGCTCATCCGGACTGGCCCGTATCGACGCGAGAAGCCGCCGCAGGCGAGCCCTCCCAACATCGCCGACAGATAAGCGATGCTGACCAGCCACCCCACGTGCTGCGCCTGCATGCCGAATTCGCCAGCAACGGCCGGGGCCAATACGGACGGCACCGCCAGCGAAAACGATGCCAACGCCTGTACCGCGAGCGTCACCGCCAGCGCAATGACCGGAGCGGTGGTGGAACCAGACGACATGGGAAGGAAACTCCTGGGGCAAGACGCCCGCACGCGAGAGTCGGGGTTTTCGGCCTACACCGGCGCGTGCGACGGGACCATCATCGACCCGACCGCCCGCAGTTGTGGCAGAGTTTAACGGGTCGACTCTCAGAACGCCTTTCACGCGGTTTCATGAATCCGATCGAACGTATCTACCGAATCGATCAGCTCATCCATCAGCGCGGCTGCGTGCGCTTCGATGATCTGCTGACTGAGCTGGAGGTCTCTCGCGCCACGTTGAAGCGCGACCTGCAATTGCTACGCGACCGGCTCAATGCCCCCATCGTGTTCGACCGGGAACGAGGCGGCTACCGGTTCGGTCATGCCAATGCGGGTCCACAGTACGAACTCCCCGGGCTCTGGTTCAACGACCGTGAAGTGCTGGCCCTGCTGACCATGCACCGAATGCTGCAAGACCTGGATGGCGGCGGCCTGCTGGGCCCGCACGTTCAGCCGCTGATTGAGCGACTGGATTCGCTTCTGGGGTCGGCGACTGGCGGCGCAAGCGAGTTACGCCATCGCGTGCGCATCATGGGCGCACTCAAGCGGCCCGTATCGCCGGAAAACTTTGAGCTGATCGGTCATGCGCTGGTTGAGCGGAAGCGGCTCGATCTGGTGTACTTCACGCGCTCGCGCGGCGAAACCTCACAGCGCCAGCTGTCACCGCAGCGCCTGGTCCATTACCGTAACACCTGGTACCTGGATGCCTGGTGCCATCGCAGCCACTCGCTGCGGGTGTTCGCACTCGACGCGATGGAGCGGGTACGAATGATCGACAAGCCCGCGCAGGACATCCCGCTCGATGACGTGGAGCGTGCGCTCGGCGAAGGGTATGGTATTTACCGGGGGCGCGGTCAGCACTGGGCAATTCTGAGGTTTTCGGAAAACGCCGCACGCTGGGTCCGCGCGGAAGTCTGGCATCCGCGACAGCGCGCCCGCCTGCTTGACGATGGACGGTATGAGCTTCGCGTTCCGTACGCCAATTCAGCTGAGCTTGAAATGGACATTCTTCGTCATGGCGAACACGTCGAAGTGGTCGGTCCACAGGCGCTGCGCGCAGCCGTCTCTGAGCGACTCCAGGCGGCTGCGCGGCACTACTTCAATGAACCGCCCAACGAGTCAGACAGCACGCGAGCCCCGCGTGAGGCCTAAACCTCGCCGCCGCTCAGCGTTTCTGGAGCGCCTCACGCTCCATCAGCACAAATGTATTGAATGCGTTGCGGCGGTTCGCTGCGTCGAACGCGGGCATTGTGCGAAAACGCGACCAGTCGATCTGCCGGTACGCCTCGTCGAAATCCAGCATGTCTTCTACCGCACGCGCCATCTCGGTACGCAGGAACCGAAGGTAATCGCGCGTCATGGCCAGATCCGTTGATCCATCCTTGGAAGGCGGCCCGTGGCCCGTGACGATGCGAGCGGGCGGACGCTTGGCAAGGCGATCAAGTGCTTCGAGCCAGGCGCGGCTGTCTGCGTCGCCCACATAGGGGATCCGACCCGCGAAAATCAGATCGCCAGCAAACAGCACACCCTCTTCTTCGACCAGCATCATGAGATCTTCCGGCGTATGGGCGGGCCCTACCGGAATGAGGCGGAAGGTGAGCCCACCCAGCCGAAAACTGGATTCGCCTTCAATGGTTCGATCGGGGGCGACGATCCGGGTGCGCGCATTGACCCAGGGAAACAGCGAGTCACGCCGCTCGGCGAGCCTGAGCGCGGGCGCCTCAGAGGCAAGGTACGGCAGCGCGAGCCGATGCGCCCAGACGGTTGCGCCCTCGGGCTTGAACGCCTGTAAACCGTAGAAGTGATCGGCATGATAGTGACTGATCACCACATGCCTGACCGGCTGGGGCGTGATCTCGCGAATCCGCGCACGCAAGGCAGCGCCCAGCGCGGGCGAGCCCAGCGCATCAAACACGACCACGCCCTCGTCGGTGATGACGAAGCCGGCATTGGCATTGAAGCCCTGGTTGGCTGCCGATACCGGACCGACATCACCCTGCACCATCCAGACTCGTGGACTGACCTGGATCGGCCGAATCGATACCGTGACCGGCTCAAATTCAAGATCGCCCGCCCAGGCGAGCGAGGTAATCAGCGCCCAGACAACTGCCAGCAACCGGCGCATGACTGCGGCTCCTTCGTCACATCTCGATATCCATCTGAATCGCGTCGATACCCGCTTTTGCGCAGGCGTCATCGGCATCGCCACCCGGTGCGCCAGAGACACCGATGGCAGCGATCACTGCACCCGCTGCCTCGATCGGCAAGCCACCGCCGATGGCAAGCACGCCTGGTGACTGACGAATTCCGCTCATCGGCCGACCCGCCTGCGTTTCGGCCGCCAAAGCAGTCGTGGTCATGCGAAACGAGGCAGAAGTCCATGCCTTGCGCGCCGCCACTTCGACGGTGTGTGCGCCGGCAAAACGATCGCGCAAATACACCTGCAGGACACCGCTCCGATCGGTGACCGCAACCCCCACCTGATAGCCCGCCTTCCGGCACGCAGCGAGTGCGGCTTGCGCCGCGCGCAGCGCGGTTTCAACCGTGAGGCTGCGAGTTGCAAAAGTTGCATCTTGTGTCTGCGCGCTGGCGCTGCCCGGGGCCGCCAGTCCTGCCAGCGCTGCAGTCAGGGCACCGGCCACCAGCAGGCTTTTCGCTGAACCCGCACCCACTGATCGTTTCACTTGACTCATATCCACCGCTCCAGAAGTTCAATGTCCTCAGGAAACATTTCACCCACCTCGATCTGCTTCAATCGAGAATCACGGCCAACCACCCAGAGGATCGGTAAACCCTTTGGCCGGCCGATCACAGCCCACCACGCCGAGTCAAAACGCGCCACCGGGAAACGATAGCCGTGTTCGGCAACGTAGCGGTTGATCACGTCGGGCTTTTCATCGATCGATAAGCCCAGAAGCTCGAGCCCGTCCTGACGGCGGGCGCGCCACAACCGATCGAGCAACGGATTCTGCTTTCTGCAGAACGGGCACCAGGTTGCCCACAGCTGAATGAGCAGCACCTTGCCTCGCCAATAGCCTGGCTCAAGCACCTGCCCATCGATCAGTGTCGTGCGCGGTGCCTGAATCACAGAGCCGATCGCGGGTGCGGGCCGATCCGGCAGCCGGGTCGAAGCCGCGGGCTGAGCGGATGTTCCCGTTTGAGCCGCTGCAGGGTTACTCTCAAGCCACCAGGGCGCCAAGGTACCGGCCGTGGCGACGACGCCCCCCGTTCGAAGCAGCGCCCGACGGGTTGGCATCAGGCAATTCCCGAGTTGCCCTGCACACCGATCAGTCTTGGGGTGTTAAGCGTGCGTGGCGTGATCGTTCGCTTAGTTTTCAGCCAGCGCTCGACGACATCCCAGATCGGTTCGCCCTTCACGCCCTGCGCAACCGGTGCCCAGCCCGCAACACGGTAGGTCTTACTGGCATCAATAGGCTTGCCATCAAGACGCATGTCCGAGATACGCGACCCAGCGCGCGCACCCGGCTCGCAGGCGTAGGTAAGCCCCCCCACCCGTACCATGTCACCGCCCTGCTGGTAGTAAGGATCCGGATTGAAGAGGTTGTCGGCAACGTCTTCAAGGACAGTTTTGATGAACTCGCCGGTCATGTCGGTGACGGTCACCTGCGGATAGGTGATCGCAGTCTGGTCCATCAGGTGTTCGCGAGTGATCACCTGGCCCGACAGTACCGAGGTACCCCAGCGAAAGCCAGGCGAAAACGCGATCTGGGCATTTTTTTCCTCGATCAGTGCATCAAGGATCAACTGATCGAATGAACCGTTGAAATTGCCACGGCGATAGAGAAGCCCCTCAGTGGTTGCAAGCGGCGCTTCGAGGAGGGCGCGGTAAGGCGCACGCACCCGATCGATGAGAGCGCTCATTTCAGGGTCGGCCGGCAGCAGGCGCGAAAATACCGGCAGCAGCCGATAGCGAAAGTCAGCGAGCTTGCCGCCCTTCACGTCGAGGTCGAGCACCGCCAGAAACTTGCCATTAGACCCGGCATTGGTGACCAGCGTGCGGCCACGTGAATTGGCCACTGCAATGGGCTGAGGCACGCCATCATGAGTGTGACCGCCCAGAATCACATCGATACCTGCTACGCGCGAGGCCATCTTCAGGTCGACGTCCATGCCATTGTGCGACAGCACCACCACGACCTGTGCACCCTTGCCCCGCACTTCATCGACCATCTGCTGCATCCGGTCGTCCTGAATGCCGAAGCTCCATTCGGGCACGAAATAGCGCGGGTTGGCGATCGGCGTATAGGGAAAAGCCTGACCGATGATCGCAACGGACACCCCGTTGATGGACCGGATTGACCAGGGCTGAAATACCGGGTCTTCAAAGTCGGTGGTCTTGACGTTCTGTGCGAGAAACTCGATGTGACCCTTCAGGTGCAGGTCGAGGATTTCGCGAACCCGGTCGGCGCCGTAAGTGAATTCCCAGTGCGGAGCCATCATGTTGACGCCAAGCAGTTTGGTGGCATCCACCATGTCCTGCCCGCGGGTCCAGAGCGAAGTGGCCGACCCCTGCCAGGTATCGCCGCCATCGAGCAGCAGCGCACCGGGGCGCGAGGCACGCAGGCGCTTGACCAGCGTGGCCAGATGCGCGAACCCGCCTACTTTGCCAAAGCTGTTGGCTGCAGCCTCGAAATCGAGATAAGTGAAGGCATGCGCCTCGGCTGAACCCGCCTTGACGCCGAACGCCTTCAGCAGGTGTTCCCCCACCAGATGCGGCGCCTTGCCGGCCATGGCGCCCACGCCTAAATTAACGTTGGGTTCACGGAAATAGATGGGCAGCAGCTGCGCATGGCAGTCGGTAAAGTGCAGCAGGCTGACGTTACCGAAACGCGGCAACTCATAGAGCGCATCGCCCGCGGCGGCCGGGCCTGCTGTGGCAGCGGTTTGCGCCGCGGCCTGCAGATTAAGCCCTGCTGCCGCGCCCGCGGCAAGCACCTGAAGGAATTCGCGGCGATCCATGGCGATTAGCGGTTCACGGGCGACGCGGGGTCGAGCAGCAGCGCCATGACGTGACGGATCTGCTCTTCGCTCAGAATGCCCGCCGCGCCAAACCTCGGCATGATGTTGCAGGCATTGAATGCATGCGCATTCCAGATGCGAGCCCAGGTGTAGCGCTGAATCTCAATGGTGTTACCGCGCAGCTTGCCGTACTGATAGAGCGTGGGGCCAATATTGCCGTACGAAATTTCTTCTTTCGAGATTTGATGGCAGGCATAGCAGTTGCCGCCATTAACGGTTTGTTCATTGTCGGAAAACTGCAGTCCAACACCGCTTTGCGCGATTCGCTCGCCCGCCTTCCAGTCACCCAGAAACTTACCGTCGGCCGGATACTTCACGTCATCGAGCGCGGCTTTTTCCAGCGCAGCTTTCATCGGAGCAGGCATCGGCTTAGTGGAATACTCCGAGCACTGCTTCTGAAGATCGTTCTGATCCAGGCGATCGAGTTTAGCGATCCCCCGCTCCTTGAACGACGACTTCATGATGGTGAGCACGTCGGCTTGCGAGGTTTGCGCATGCGCGGCCGGAATCATTACCGCCACCAGCGCCGCTGCCGCAACAACAGACTTGAACGTCATGATTCTGGCTCCTTAGCGCTTGATTGCCGGTGAATCCATCTTGCCGCCCTGAGCGCGTACACCCAGGAAAGTGATCAGATCGATCGACGCGGGCGAAATGTAGTCGAGCTCAGGGAAACGCTGCTGCCGGAAGCAGTCATAGATGCGCCATTGCATGGTGCGCATGGCGCCCTGCGACACCCGGTAAGCGGGCCAGGTGGCAAACGCACGGCGCGCTGGGTCATCCTTATTCAGGTTGGGAAGATCCTGCAAACGGATGCGCTTGTCGTCTTCGCCGTGGCATGAGGCGCAGGAGAAATCGTAGGGGCCGCCGCGGAAATAGAAAATTTGCTGACCACGCTGAAAGGCAGCGATTTCCTTGGGATGCTTCTGCGGCACACTGATCGTGACACCGCGCGACTCTTCCACCACAAACGCCACCAGCGCTTCCATATCGGTTTGCCGCTGTCCGGCACCCGAATAAGGGTTACGAACCGCATCAGCACGCGGTATGCCCTGCAGCGTCACTATGCAATGAACGATACGTGCTTCAGCGTCCATGACGCTGTCGGTATCGGCGAAATAGCGCGGCAACTCAGCATAGGCGCCAGGCACGACGCCAGGGCCTTTGCCCAGATCACAGGCCTCCAGGCTGGCCTGCTTCGGACCCCGCTTGGTCTTCCAGAGGCCTTCACCACGCATGACCAGCAGTTCAGCAGGATTGCCGTCACCCAGCATCTGCCGGTACTTCTCGAGCTCAGCCTGCGTGTTGCTCTGCGCCTGCGACAGCGTGGGCCCTGCTGCCACAGCCAGCGCCAGCGCAGCGCCTATCGCCACTGCTCCGCGACGAACGATCGACATGATGTCTCCTCCCTTTTATTGGTGTGCACTCAGCGAACCGGGCGATTTCAGACAAGCCTCGATCAGCTTGCGGTAACTTCGTCCGTGCGCTTTTCACCTTTGTTATCGACCCAGCTGACGGTGATCTTGTCGCCAGCCTTAGCACCCTTCACCTTGAACTGCAGGTAAGGATTCTTGGAAATCGCCGGGCCCCAATGGGCTTTCAATACCTGCTTGCCGTTGAGCGCCGCGGTGACTTCCGAGATGTACCACGCTGGCACCAGCTTGCCGGATGAGTCCTTGCGCTGACCGGTTTCCATTTCGTGAGCCATCAGCACGCGAACATCGGCCACGCCATTGCGCACCACTGCGCGAATCTTCATCGGATCTGCCATGTTTCTCTCCTTCGCTATTGAACGGGTCGGGCGATCAGCCGCCGCAACCGCCGAGCGTGACCTTGATTTCTTTCTTTGCGACGTAGAACTTGCCGTCGGCCTTGACGACCGCAAACACGTCCGAGGTCTGACCCATCTTGATGCGCATGTTCACATCAGCCTCTGCGCCTTCGAGAATGTCGTAGGCGCCGGCCAGCGCGCTGGGATTTTTCTCGACCAGCAGCGCCATCATCTGGGTATTGGCAAGGCCGCTTCGAATACCGACCGGTACCACGGCGCCGTTCTCGGCAATATCTGGCGCGTTGATGACAATATCTTTGGATTCCGGCGCGCCAGCGGCGCCAAGCGCCTTCAGCGTTTCGGCAATGCCTGAGGTTTTGAAGGCCTGTTCAAGCGACTGCGCGCTGGCCTGGCCAGGCCGCAGCAGCCCGATCGCGAGCAGCGCGCCATACAGGCCGGCCGAACCCGCGACCTGCAGCGAAGTGCGACGGTTGCGATTCATCGAAACTCTCCTGGTGGAAAATTGACTGAAAGAAAGCGATTACGACACAGAGAACCGATCATTATGACGCGCCGCCCAAAATCCAGCGGACCAGCGAACGGGCATCGTCATCAGAAAGATTGGGATGCGGCGGCATGGGAATCGGGCCCCAGATACCCTGCGCACCGCCCTTGATGCGGGCAGCCAGCAGTGCTTCGGCCTTGCCATCGCCTCGGTAGCGCTCCGCCACTTCGCGGAAAGAGGGACCGACCATGCGGCTGGCCGCCGCGTGACAGGCGAGGCAGTTGCTTTCGCGCGCCAGCGCCGATGGCCCCCGGCTTGCATCGGCCGCAGCGGGCGCCGCGCTAACCGTACGGGCCGCCGCTGCGGCTGCCAGCGGCTCGCGCAAGGCGGGCTGGGTGGTGTCTGCACCGCGGGTCGGGCCCACCGGCCGGTTCTGCTCGGCGAGATTGCCATGGGCATTGCGCGCAAAGTCCGGAAGTATCGATCGCACATCGAGCGCCAGCTGGCAGTTGTTCATGCAGCCATCGCCCTGCACATCGGGCTTGCCTGAGACCGACCACATGCCGTGGCTCAGTACCTTGCCGTCACGGTTAGGCAGTCGCTCCTGCACCTGCGCAATGTTTTTATCGCTCAGCACGAAGTCGTTGGGCACCACCTCAGCAAGATTCAAGATGTAGGCAGTCACGGCATAGACTTCATCGGGTTTGAGCGACTTGGGCTCATTCCAGGGCATCGCCCGGTTGATGTAATCCCACAGCGTTGAGATCTGCGAGAGCTTCATCATGGTGGTGCGCTGGGGAAAGTCTGGCCGCTTCAGGTTGGCAACCCGCCCGGTTCGAATATCGTTGGCTGTCGTACCCCCTACGATCGGCGTGAACACCTCGTTGGATTCACCGAAAGTTCCGTGGCAGGACTCGCACTTCGCCTCCCAGATCTTGAGACCGTCATCGACCGACCCCTTGCCTGGGGGCAGGCCTTTCAAGTCGGCGCGTACGTCGATGTCCCAGGCTTGAATTTCACTGCGGGTGGCTGGCCGGCCGATTCCCGACCACGGACGCGCGATCGTATCGGTCTGGGCAGATGCAGCACGGGCGACTGTCGGCTGATCAGCCTTAGCTGGCGCAGAGGTCTGTGCAGCCAGCGGGGCAGCCATCATCAGCGCTGTCAAGGCCACACCCGTGGCGCGTACCGCGCTCAGGATCGTCGATTGAATCGTTGATTGCATCGCCGATCTCCTTAGTACACCTGAACGTTGAACACTTCGCCGCTATCGGCCACACGCCACGATTGAATCGCGTTGTTGTGATAGATCGACCGCGTACCGCGTACCTCGCGCAGCTGGTTGATGCGGGGCTGTATATGCCCTGTTTCGTCGACCGCACGGCTCTGCAGAATCGCAGGAGAGCCGTCCCAGACCCAGTCGCAGTTAAAACGCGTGAGCGCCTTGGGTAACACCGGACTTTCGAGCCGAGCCTCACGCCAGTTTCGACCGCCGTCCACCGATACATCGACGCGACGAATCCGACCGCGCCCCGACCATGCCAGGCCGCTGACGTTGTAATAGCCCTTGTCGAGCAACACCTGCCCGCCCGAGGGCGTTGTGATGACAGACTTGACCTCCTGAATCGAGGTGAACTGGCGGTGCAGTCCATCGGGCATCAGATCAACGTAATGGAGCACTTCGTCTTTCGTGTGCCAGGGCTTGTCGCCCACCTCGATTCGGCGCAGATACTTGACCCACGACACGCCCTGCACGCCCGGCACAACCAGCCGCAGCGGATACCCGTTTTCAGGCCGCAGCATTTCGCCATTCATTGCCCAGGCGACCATCACGTCATCGAGCGCACGCTCCATTGGAATGGTGCGCGTCATAGAAGAGCCATCAGCACCCTCGGCCAGAACATATTTGCCATGCTTCAGATCAACGCCGCACATTTCGAGCAGCGTGGAAAGCAGCACGCCGGTGTACTCGCTGCAGGACAGCATGCCGTGGGTGTACTGAACGGTGGGTACCGCGACGTTGCCCCATTCCATGCCGGTGTTAGCACCGCACTCAATGAAGTGAATGCGCGATACCGAGGGCAGGCGCATCAGATCGTCCATCGTGAAGACACGCGCCTCGCGAACCAGGCCATTGATCATCAACCGATGTTGGCTGGGATCGATGTCCCACCAGCCCTGGTGGTGTCGCTCAAAGTGCAGCCCGTTCGGCGTGATGATGCCGAACAGTCCCTGGAGCGGCGTGAAGCTGACAGACGCAGCCGCGACCCGCGTGAGACCTGGGCTTTCACGCCGCTGCAAGCCCTTTTCCCACTTGGAAGGCAGACCATAGCCGCGTGCGGCCACCGGTTGACCCAGACCGCGCGTGTGCTCTGGCAGCTTAAGAATGGCTGATTCACCTGCGCCTTCAACGCCTGATGCTTCGACGGGGCCGCTTGCCTGCGCGGCGGCCCGGCCCGCGGCAACGCTGCCAGCGCCGGCGGCAATCGCACCAGCCAGAAAACGGCGCCGCGAGGGCGGACGGGGGGCTTCGGGCGCCGGCATGATGCGGCCAGCCATCTTGTGGTCGGAACTCATGAAGTTTTTTCCTGCCTGGAAGGCGCGTCGTTCACTTGATTGGCTTTTGCGACGGCTGGACTAAAGAGGTCTCGCGATGCGACATGCACGCACACCGTCCGGCACAGCTCGGTCAGCGTTGAGTCTGCGACGCCGTACCAGGTGAAGTTGCGGTCGCGCCGACGGGTGAGTACTCCCGCACGATGCATGGCGTTCAGATGCCGCGAGATCGTGGTTTGGGTGGCTCCCGTGACCGCCACGATGTCATTGACCGTACGTTCACGATCACAGATGGCGTGAAGGATCCGGAGCCGCATCGGCTCAGCCAGCATCGCAAAGTAACTGGAGGCAGCCTCGAATACCGCATCGAGGTCGCCAGAAAAGACGGCGGACTGTGCGTTCATTAATTACTATCGTTTATCTGCTAATTCTAAAAAAGAATATGTACGCATCCAAATATTGTCAATGGCTGACAGGGTTATCCTTTGCCTCGTCCCGCCTCAAGGCCCGCGCTTCCCATGTCTGCTGACTCGTATCGAGGTTCGTCGTTTCGCCCTGGGTGTATCAGCGTCGTACGGCGCGCCCTGCGCGCAGCTTTTACCTCGAGCATCGTCGTGATCGCGCTATCTGGCGCCTGGCATGCCGGTGCCACACCCTCCGCCGATCAGGCGAACCGCCCAACCGTCGCGGACTCACCGCGCACGCCCGCGCGGGCCGGGACAGTGCCAGGCACCCCGCGTGGCCCGGAGACCGGTACGTATCCGGCAGAGTCTGGCCAGGCGGCGCATCCGACCGCTGGTTCAGCGGGTGAACTCAGGCAGATGGCGGCGGAGTCGTTCGCCGCGGGAAGGCCGCTGGTCGTGATGTTTTCGCTGCGGGGTTGCCCGTGGTGCGATGCGCTCCGGCGCGAACACTTCACGGGGCTGATAGCCGCTCAGCAACGGCTGGGAATCCTGGCGGTCGAGATCGACATGACTGACTCGCACGCCTTCGCCAGCCCACAGCAGACCCCCACGCCGGCATCGCTGCGCGCTGACAGCCCGCGCGAACTCAGTCGGCTCTATCGGGTCAGGCTCGCGCCCACGGTGCTGTTTCTGGGCCCGGACGGTGAGGTAGCCGAGCGGCTGGTGGGATACGGTTCGCCCGATTTCTTCGGCGCTTACCTGGATCAGCGAATCGCCCAGGCACGCAGTGCGCTGCGGGCGTCGCCGCCGCGCACACCCACTCAGTGAAAGTGGCTGGCCTCGGGCTCGATATCGGCAGGCATTTCTGCATGAACCGCTTCACCCTTGCAGTTGGGGTAGAGCGGCACCCCGCAGTCTTCGCAGAAGTCGGGCTCCTGAAGATCCGGCCAGCTGCGAATATCGCCCACCCCCAAACTACGAAGCAGCTCGCGAATCTGTTCAAGGGGTGAAGGTTCATCGGTGTCTGATTCAGCACCCAGCAGCGGCCAAACGATGCCGTAGGCCACTTCGTCGTCGCTGCCCGTGGAGAGCCCGATTCGATATTCATCGGCCCGATCTTTGCCATAAACCGCGATGGACGCCTTGAGCGCCGCGGGTTCCAGATCGAGCGCATGAGTCAGGTAGTGAACCGCAGCTTGAATGGAATACGGACGAACCCGTCGATCGGATTCCCGCATGTTCAGGTGATAGGCATCGGGCAGCAGGCACTCAAAACCACAGCCCGGCAACATCGGTTCGAGGTTAGGGCGCGCCTGCCCCACCCAATGCTCTAGACACTGCACCCGGCTCGCGTGATCGCCAGCATCGAATTCCTGCCAGCGAAACAACGGCTGTCCTGCGGGGGCTGCCACCACGCCCAGCACGAATCGGGTATCGGCGAGCATCTCAGCGGTTTCAGGCAGCGATTTCAGATCAAGCCGCGGGGTTGCGCCGTTAACCATCGATGCGGCAAGCCGTCGGGTCAGGCGTCGCAGCTCGACATGTTCGCGGGGCAGCTGGTCAACGCTGTAGAGCATGGGGACCAGCCGCAGCCTCGCCTCGCGCGCAAGCGTGTGCGCCTGCCAATGCGATGCCAGGGTCTGCGTGAGTTCGGTGGAGATAGGGCCCGCCGGAATCCGGAACCGCGTCCAGACAATCAGGGGTGCGGCAACCAGAAGTGCCTCCCAGCGCTGCCCCTGATGCTCGAAGGAGACGGTCTCGGCACATTCTTCAACCGATTCGATCAGTGCGCCATAGGCTTCGCTATCGGTCTGGTGCAGCCTATCGAGCGCTTCGTGAAGCGGCTGCGCGTGCCCGCCATCGAGCAGTCGCTCAATTCGAATGTTCAGTTGTGCTTCCCAAAACCGATCCTCGATGCGACTACCGGCGTTTGCCAGACCAAGCGCAGCTGTAACCAGCCGCTCGGCGTCGGGGGAGAGATGGGTTTTGCGATCACGGCCGCGGGCGCTGCGATGTTCTTTCATGGGCGTGACGGCCTCCTAACAGCCGATGATTCTAGTCGAATCAGGCACTGGAGGTTATAGCAGCACCTTGAGCCGAATCGCTCCAAAGCGCTGGTTTTTTTGATTCCCGGGCAATGGCAGCGAGGATTTCTTCATGAGCGGCGATTTCATCGGCGTTCGCCTCGACCACCCTGAGCAGCTTGGGCGGCCAATGGTCTGCGATGGAACCGCTGCCGCCAGACTGCGAATCGGGCGCGGTCAGCGCAATTTCAAGGCTGTCCTGTCCGCGTGTCATGGCCAGATAGACATCGGCCAGCAGCTGCGCATCAAGCAAGGCGCCGTGCAGGGTACGGTGCGAGTTGGCAACGCCGTACCGCTCGCACAGTGCATCAAGCGAATTACGCCGGCCTGGATGCATCTGTCTGGCCAACGCCAGCGTATCCACCACCGATGCAGCCCATTCGCGGAAAGCGCGCATGCCAAGCCTGCCGAGTTCGGCATCGAGGAAGCCGATATCGAAAGACGCGTTGTGAATCAGCACCTCGGCGCCCGCGACAAAATCAACCAGGCGTTCGGCGACCTGCGCGAACACCGGCTCGTCGCGCAGTCGCTCACGGCTCAGCCCGTGCACCGCCAGCGCGCCTTCATCAATGTCGCGCTCAGGATTGAGATAAAGGTGCAGCGTTCTGCCACTTGGCCGACGATCAATCAGTTCAACGCAACCAATTTCGATGATGCGGTGGCCGTCTTCCGCGCTCAGGCCGGTGGTTTCGGTATCGAGAACGATTTGTCGCGCGATCATGCTGCGGCTGTGCTCAGTGGGCCCCAGCAGGACCGCGGGTGGCGGCCGTTACCGTGGAAGGTGTTCCGGCCAGCGTGGCGGGCACATCGGGTGCGTCGACCGGATTCGGCTCCGCGGTCGCCGTGCGTCGGCGAGCAAGCAACGAATAAACCACCGGCACCACGAACAGCGTGAGTACCGTTCCGAACGTAAGACCGCCCACGATCACCAGTCCGATCTGCATGCGGCTCTCGGAGCCGGCGCCCGTTGCATACGCAAGCGGTACCGCACCGAGCACCATCGCGCCGGTGGTCATCAGGATGGGACGGAGCCTGCGCGCCGAGGCCTCGATGGTGGACTCGATGAGCTCACCGCCTGAATCACGAAGCTGATTGGCGAACTCCACAATCAGGATGCCGTGCTTGGTGATAAGCCCTACCAGCGTAATCAGTCCGATCTGGCTGTACACGTTAATGGTGCCGCCCCCTTCCTTCAGCAGCCACAAGGCGCCCGCCATCGACAGCGGTACCGTCAGAATGATGATGAGCGGATCGACAAAGCTTTCGAACTGCGCAGCCAGCACCAGATAAATGAAAGCGAGCGCGAGCAGGAAGGTAACCAGCAGCGTGGACGACGATTGTTTGAACTCGCGCGTCTGGCCGTTGTAATCGACTGCGTAGCCCGGCTTCAGGTGCCGCCGCGCCGCCTGTTCGAAATAGTCGAGCGCTTCGCCCAGCGACGTACCTGGCGACAGACTGGCTGTGATCGTTACCGCGCGACGTTGGCCAAAGTGGTTCAGTTCGCGCGCTGTGACGGTTTCAGTGATGGTAACCAGGCTGGACAGCGGCACCATCGCATCATTGCGGCCACGCATGAACATGTTCGAAATGTCCTGCGGATTGTTGCGGTTGGCCGCCTCGAGTTGGACGATGACATCGTACTGATCGCCGCCGCGTTTAAAGCGTGTCACCTGTCGACCGCCCAGGAAGGTTTCGAGCGTTCTGCCGATGGCTTCAACCTGCACGCCGACGTCGGCCGCGCGGTCACGATCAATGGATACCTTGATCTCGGGCTTGTTGAGGCGCAGATCGGAATCGACTCCAGTGACACCTGGGTAACGCTGCAGCTCGGCCATCAGGGGCTGAATCGTTGCCTGGATGTTTTCGTAGGTGTCAGAGCTGAGAATGACGAAATTGATCGGACGCTCGCGCGGGCTCTGACCAAGCGAGGCCGGGGCTACCGCGAACGCCTGAACGCCGGGAATCGACTGCAGTCTGGGCTGAAGCACACGGATCATGTCCTGGACCTTGCGGTCGCGCTCTGACCAGTCGACCATCCGGAACACAACCGATCCCTGAGTGGACGTTGGGTTGCCCGCAACGACAAAGATCCTGTCAGCTTCCGGAAGTAACGGTTTTCCGATCGCTTCGATTGCCTGACCGTAGCGCTGCGTGTAGGCCACCGACGCCCCTTCAGGGCCGGTGTAGATCGTAAAGATCATGCCGCGATCCTCGATCGGCGACAGCTCTTTTTTACCCGTGCTCCAGAAATGCTCAACGGCAACGCCCACCGCAGCGAACAAGGCTAAGGCCAACACCCAGCGCCAGAGCGCATTCAATCTCAACAGCCCCGTCAGCATCCAACGATATCCAGCGGTCACCGCATTTAGCCCGCGCTCGACGGTGCGGTTAAACCATCCCGGATTCGGGTCATGGCGCAACAGCTTCGCGCACATCATGGGCGACAGGGTTAAAGCGACAAAACCCGACACCAATACCGTTCCAGCAAGCGTCAGCGCAAACTCGATGAACAGGCGCCCCGTGCGACCGGTGACGAACGCCATGGGCGCATAGACGGCGGCAAGTGTCAGGGTCATAGCGACCACTGCAAAGCCAACCTCGCGGATACCCTGGAAGGCCGCCGCGACCGGCGCCATGCCCTCTTCGATATGCCGATAAATGTTCTCGAGGACGACGATCGCATCATCGACCACCAGACCAATGGCCAGCACCAGCGACAACAGCGTGAGCGTGTTGATTGAAAAGCCCGCTGCATACATCACCGCGAACGCACCCAGCAGACAGACCGGGATGGTGACCAGCGGAATGATGGAGGCCCGAACAGTGCGAAGGAACAGAAAGATGACCAGCGCCACCAGCGCAGCCGCTTCAGCAATGGTCTTGTAAACGGCTTCGATCGAGCGGTCGATGAACACCGTTGAGTCAAACCCGATGTTCAGCTGGAACCCAGGTGGGAGCTCTTCCTGAAGTCGGGGCAGCTCGGCACGCAGGGCCTTGGCGAGCACTAGCGGGTTGGCGGTGGCCTGCTTGATCAGGCCCACCGATACAGCCGGGTTGCCGTTGAACCGGACATTGATGCGCTCGTCAAGCGGCGCGATCTCCGAGCGGCCGATGTCGCGCAGCCGGACTGGATAGCCATTGACCGTCCGAATCACGATGTCATCGAACTCGCCGGTCTGACGCAGATCGGTCTGCGACATCACAGTGAATTCACGCTCGCGGCTCTCGATACGCCCAGACGGGACATCAACGTTTTGCCTGCGGAGCGCCTCTTCAACGTCCTGAACTGTTAACCGATAGCCGGCCAGGCGCTCGCGATCCAACCAGATGCGCATTGAGAATTGACGCTCGCCCCAGATCCGGACATCGGCTGCGCCCGGAAGCGTCTGCAACCTGGGTTTCAGGATGCGGTTGGCAACATCAGACACTTCCATCTGCGAGCGGCCCGGGCTCGACAGGACTACCTGGATGATCGGGTTGGCGTCGGCCTCGACCTTGGCAATGACCGGCTCATCCACGCCTTGGGGAAGCTTCTGCCGGACGCGCGAGGTACGGTCGCGCACATCGGCTGCGGCGCCATCAGGTTCGCGATCGAGGCGGAAACGTACCGTGATCTGGCTGCGCTCGGCGCGCGAAATCGAGGTGATGACCTCGATTCCATCGATGCCCGCGATGGAGTCCTCAAGTGGCTTGGTGACGGCAGACTCGACAATTTCGCTGGAGGCGCCGCGATACACCGTGGTCACCGTGACAACGGGTTCATCGATCCGCGGATACTCGCGCACGGAGAGCCGATCGAAGCTCACCAGACCAAGCAGCATCAGAATGAGCGACAGCACGGTTGCGAAGACCGGACGCCGGATGCAGACCTCAGAGATTTTCATCGCAATAGATTCCCGCTAGCCCGCCGGGCGCTGGGACGGACCCTTGCCCGGACCGCTCTGACCGGCTGCACCGCCCTGCCCCCCTGCTGCGCCGCCTGGCGCACCGCCCGACCCGCCGCGTGATCCTTCTCCCGCCGACTGATTTTGCACCCGCACTTCGGTGCCGTCTCGCGTGAGCTTGATCTGACCAGCGGTGACCACCAGATCGCCGACAGCCACGCCCTCGACGATCTCAACCCGACCTTCGCGTCGGAGGCCTGTGGTGACCTTGGCGCGCATCGCCTTGCCGTCGACGATTCGGTAAACATAGATGTCAGCCCCCATCGGGTGAACCGCTTCCTCGGGCACCATCACCGCTGACCCGCGCTCCTTGAGTACGATTTGCGCGCGGGCAAACATGCCGGAGCGAAGCAGCGACTCAGGGTTGGCGAGCAGGCCGCGCGCCACCAGCGCCCTGCCGTCAGCAGACACCTGCACGTCCAGCGCCGACAAAGCGGCACGGAAGACCCGCTGCGGGTACGCATCGACCCGCATCTCGACAGCCTGCCCTGGCTTGAGTTCGCCAAGAAAGCGCTCGGGGAGACGCAGGTCAACCTTCATCTTCGATACGTCCTCCAGCAGCACGAGATCAGCGGCCTCCCGCACGTAATCACCGACGCTGAAATTTCGAAGGCCAACGACGCCACTGAAAGGCGCGAAGATCTGGGTCTTGGCCAGTTGCGCCTCGGCAAGCCGAAGCTTCGCCTGTTGAACACTGAGATTCGCTGCAGCCTGGTCTTTGGCGCTCGCGCTGACAAATTTTCGCTCGGCGAGGTCGGCGGTTCGGTCGTAGTTGGCTTTGGAAAGATCAAGTTCGGCGCGCGCCTGCTCAACCTGCGCCAGCAGCACCGACCGATCGAGCTCAACCAGTAGATCGCCCTGCTTGACGAGCGCCCCCTCGGTGAAGCCAATGCGAACCACTCGGCCGGCGATCTCGGGGCGGATCATTACCGATTCATTGGCGCGCAGATTACCCACTGCGAAGACTTCTTCGGTGAGCGCCATCGTCTGCGCCCGCGCCGCCTCAACGCCTACCGGGCCACGAGGGCCGCCACCGCCACCCGCTGGCGCTGCCCCTGGCGCGCCAGGTCGCTGGCCACCAGCGGCTGCGGGCTGAGAACCACCGCCACCCGGTCCGCTGGCTGTCGCGGCACCACTCGACGGTGCAGCGCCCGGCTTCGCACCTGAGCTGGAATTGGCCGTAGCGATCTCGACCGCAGGCCGGGGCGGCGCATGCTGGGTGTGATACGCCCACCCGCCGAGCGCTGCCAGTCCAGCGATGACTACCGCGTAGATTACGTATCGTTTCATAAGGAATTTAGGGGATTCCCCAATCTAGCACAAAGGCACCTGGCGACTTGGAGTGGGCGACCAAATCTGACGATCAAGCGCGCGCGCCACCAGCCATTTCGCTGACCCCGCGATTGGCCAGCGCGTCCGCGCGCTCATTTTCAGGATGCCCGGCATGACCACGCACCCATCGCCACTCGATTTGATGACGACGGTTAAGCGCATCGAGCTCTCGCCACAGATCAGCGTTGCGGACCGGCTTCCGATCGCTGGTCATCCAGCCTCGGGCCTTCCAGGCGGGCAGCCATTCGCTGATCCCCTTCTGCACATATTGCGAGTCGGTATGCACCACCACCGCGCTTTCTCGCGTCAAGGCCTCAAGCGCTCGAATCACCGCGGTCAGCTCCATTCGGTTGTTGGTCGTGGCGGGTTCGCCGCCGAACAATTCGCGCTCGTGACCGCGCCAACGCAACAAGGCACCCCAGCCGCCAGGCCCGGGGTTTCCCTTGCAGGCGCCATCGGTGTAGATCTCAACCGGTGCGGACATTGATTTAGGTTCAGGCTCTTGGGATGCGTTCGACCGCAGAATCGGGTCATGGGGGTCGTGGATTCTAACCGCGCGGCAGTCGTTTCCCGATTCGCCGAATGCGCCACCACGGCAGCGCTACCGATGCACAGGAGGGCTTCAGATGCTCGGACTTGAACAACGGGTGATCGGACGGCTTCAGGCGCTGCGCGCCACGGCACCACTGCCGCTCAGGGTCCGGCTCTGGCAAGGCGACGAGGTCGCGATGTCAGACAACCCGTCGGTCACGCTGCATCTGCGCAGCCCGGCGGCAGCGCGCAGGCTGCTTGATCCGTCGCTGCACGCGCTGGGTGAGGCCTACGTTGAGGGACTGCTGGACGTGGATGGCCCCGTGACCGAGGCCATCGACATCGCATCGCACCTTGCACGCACAACCGGGGTGCGACATCGGATCGGCCGACTGCCACGCTGGCTTCAAAGACACTCGCGCCGCAGCGACCGGGCGGCCATTGCGTATCACTACGATGTTTCTAACGACTTTTACAGTTTGTTTCTTGATCCGCGGATGGTGTATTCCTGCGCCTACTACCGACGCAGCGACGAGGACCTCGCCACCGCACAGCTGCATAAGCTCGACCATGTGTTGCGCAAGCTCAAACTCGAACCCGGCCAGCGGCTGCTCGATATCGGCTGCGGCTGGGGAGCGCTCGTGATTCGAGCAGCCGAGCGCTACGGCGTACAGGCGGTCGGGATCACGCTTTCAGAAAATCAATACGTTCTCGCGCGCGAGCGCGTCGCGCAGGCGGGCCTCAGTGACCGGATCGACATCCGCCTGCAGGACTACCGGGACATTCCACCAGAGGGCGGCTTTGACCGAATCGCGTCCATCGGGATGTTCGAGCACGTGGGCCTCGCTAATCTGGGCGCCTACTTTCGCCGAATCCACGAGCTCCTGAAGCCTGGCGGTATCGCGATGAATCACGGCATTACATCGGCGAGTATAGACAGCCGTTGGGTGGGTCTTGGCGGTGGCGAATTCATCGACCGATACGTGTTTCCGGATGGCGAACTGCCCCACGTTTCGCTCGCCATTCGCGAACTGTCGGCTGCAGGGCTTGAGCTGGCCGATGCCGAATCCTTGCGGCACCACTACGCACTGACGCTTGCTGCATGGTCATCAGCCTTCGAGCGCAACAAGGCGCAGCTTCAGCAAATCGCGGGCGAGCGCACCACGCGCATCTGGCGGGTGTATCTCGCGGGCTGCGCGCATGCTTTCGCGCACGGTTGGATCAACCTGTACCAGTTACTGGCCTTCAGGCCCACGGAGGATCAGGACGGTCTGCAGAGCCCGCTGCCGCTGACTCGCGATTACATGTACCGCGATGCGTCGCTACCGGCGCTGACGCCCGACCGCTGAAACGTTTACGCCAGACAGGTCCCTGCAGCGTCATGCCGGGCAGTCGCTTGATGGCTGACTGCAGATACACCGCCCCCAGAATCGGCCACCAGCGATCACCGACCCCCTCAGTGAAGGCGAACCTATCGAGCCAGCGCTGGCTACGGCAGGCGGGTCTGAAGCAGCCATGCTGAGAGTCATCGGGGGAATAACTGAGCAGTCGCAGCCAGTCTCGTAACCGCAGCAGCGAAATCAGCCGTGACTGAGGCGGCAGGAATCCGCTTCCAAGCGGCAGCTCGAGCGTTTCGCGCAGCCCCCACAGGCTCACCGGGTTGAATCCGGTCACAATCAGCCGCCCTTCAGGCCGCAACACCCGATCCACCTCGCGCAAGACTTGATGGGGATCGGGCGTCATCTCGAGCACATGGGGAAGCACAACCAGATCGAGCGATTGGCTGGCGAACGGCAATTCTTCGAACTGATCGATGGATAGCAGCGAGTGGGTCGTGCCCGCCGCCAGAGCCGGAACACTGCTGGCATGCGCGACGATCCGATGCGGCATGCGGTTGCTGCGCAGGAAATCCTGTCCCGGGGTGCCACATTGGAGCGCGTGGTAACCGAAGACATCCACCACCGCTTCGTCCAGCGCTGCCTGCTCCCAGGCGAGCAGGTACCGCCCCGGCGGAGAGTCCAGCCAGGCGCGCCATGCCTCCGACGCGTCGGGCAGGCGCGCGGCAGCGGCCTCCGAGGCGCGCAGCGCATCGCTTTCTATAATGGGCGGCTCTTCTTTCTGACGCTCGGACACTTCGATGACACCCTGGCGATATGCGGCACCCTCTCATCCCTGGGTGCATCCGGTTCCCGCTTTCAGTGACAACTACCTGTGGCTGCTGCAGTCGCCTGACGCGAGGCGCGCTGCGATCGTCGACCCTGGCGACGCGGCGCCGGTGCTCCAGGCGCTGGAAGCTCGGGGGCTCGAACTGGTCTGCATTCTACTGACACATCACCACGCCGATCACGCAGGCGGCGTCGCCGAACTGACCGCCCGCACAGGTGCCCGGGTGATCGGGCCGCGGAGCGAAAAAATCCCAGGTGTTACCGAATCCGTGGGCGATGGCGACCACGTAGACCCGGGCTTGGGCGGACCCATCGGACGAGTGCTCGCGGTGCCGGGCCATACCCTGGAGCACATCGCTTATCTGTTTCCATCGCTGGGCGCCGATCCCCGGCCGCTGCTTTTTTGCGGCGACACATTATTCGCAGCAGGCTGCGGTCGCGTATTTGAAGGAACGCCCGAGCAGATGCTGGCTTCTTTGGATTCACTCGCGGCGCTAGCACCCGACACGCTGGTCTTTTGTGCCCACGAATACACGCTGTCCAATCTGCGGTTTGCGGCGGCGGCCGACCCCGATGCCGCCGAGGTTGCCAACCGGCTCACTGAGGCCGGGGCGATGCGAGCCGCTGGCATCGCCACGGTGCCCAGCACAATCGGTATCGAACGGGCGACCAATCCTTTTCTGAGAGTCGATCAGCCGGGCATCGTGCAACAGGCCGCCGGGCGACTCGGGCATGCGCCATCTCATCGCGTTGAAACGTTTGCGGCGATCAGACAGTGGAAAAACGAGTTTCGATGAGCTTGTGCGGCACCTGACTTGACCGTTTGCAGCGGTTCTCCTAAATTTCGGAGGTTTAGCTCTTCAGCGGCTATTTGCGAAAAAACAACAGGGTCGGGTTTGTGAAGAGGCAGCGACCCCGGGTTGCCACAGTCCGCTGACACCGCACCACCTTCTGGAGTCTTTTGTTGCAGCACACCGCGCTCAAGGGTTGCGCCGCGCCACAGCGTCCGCTTGCACGCCCCACGGCGGCAGCAGTCGTCCTTGTGCTCGCTGGCATCCTGTCCGGGTGCGCAGTGCTCACCGACCCGGCGGCCACCGCACCGCCACCCGCAGCACCGGCGCCGATCGCAGAGGCGTTTGCGCTACCGCGTCCCGAACCTGACCCGGCTCGCCAGCTGAGCCTGCGCGAGCGTCAACGCGCCGACGCCATCGCCCGGCTCGAACTGGTTATTGATGAAGACGACGCGATACGGGGCTCCGATCAGGGGCTGCCGGGCCGCCGATTCGACAACATCTGGGATCGCATCCGGGCCGGCTTCGCCATGCCACCGCTCGATACGCCACTGGTCGAGCGCATGGAGCGCTTTT
>CAZORB010000038.1:0-29904 GCA_964581825.1 uncultured Bordetella sp. | reverse complement strand
AACAGCATCGGCGTCTCGAAGGTCATGGACCCGCGCCACATCGTGGCTACCCAGTTGAAGATCTTCACGCCCGTGGGCACCGCGATCAGCATGGTGGCGTACATAAAGAACAACTGGCCAGTGACCGGCATGCCCGTGGTGAACATGTGATGCGCCCACACGATGAACGACAGGATCGCGATGGATGCCGTGGCGTACACCATGGAGCTGTAGCCGAACAGGCGCTTGCGGGCAAAGGTCGGGATGATCTCTGACACGATGCCGAAGGCCGGCAGGATCATGATGTAGACCTCGGGGTGCCCGAAGAACCAGAAGATGTGCTGGAACATGACCGGGTCACCGCCGCCGGCCGCGTTAAAGAACGAGGTGCCGAAATGCCGGTCGGTAAGAAGCATGGTGATCGCGCCCGCCAGAACCGGCATCACGGCGATCAGCAGGTACGCGGTGATCAGCCAGGTCCAGACGAACAGCGGCATCTTCATGAGCGTCATGCCGGGCGCGCGCATGTTCAGGATGGTGGTGATGATGTTGATCGAGCCCATGATCGAGCTGGCACCCATGATGTGCAGCGCGAAAATGCCCAGATCCATGCCAGGGCCCATCTGTACCGACAGCGGTGCGTAGATGGTCCAGCCTGCCGCAGTGGCGCCACCCGGTACGAAGTACGACACCACCAGCAGCAGCGCTGCGGGAGGCAGCAGCCAGAAGCTGAAGTTGTTCATCCGCGCAAACGCCATATCGGAGGCGCCGATCATGAGCGGAATCTGCCAGTTCGCGAATCCCACGAAGGCAGGCATGATCGCCCCGAACACCATGATCAGTCCGTGCATCGTGGTGAGCTGATTAAAAAACTCGGGACTGACAATCTGGAGCCCAGGCTGGAACAGCTCGGTGCGAAGCAGCAGCGCGTTCAGGCCGCCCACGATCAGCATCGTGAACGAGAACCACAGATACAGCGTGCCGATGTCCTTGTGGTTGGTCGCGTACAGCCACCGCCGCCACCCGGTGGGGTGATCGTGTGAGTGGTCATGGGCGTGGTCATCATGGTGACCGATCACTGCGCTCATCGTCTGACTCCTGCTTGAATCCTTGATCGTTACGGGTGGCAGCAAATCCGTGTGGACTTACTTGCGGGCGTCTTTCACCGCCAGCGGCTGCACCAAGTTGTCTTCAGCCTTGTTGCCCCAGGCATTTCTCGAATACGTGATCACCGCAGCAAGCTCGGTGTCCGACAGGCCCTTGAACGACGCCATGGCGGTTCCAGGCTTGCCGTTCAACATGATGGCAATGTGATCTTCCCGCTTACCGAGTACCAGTTTTGAACCCTCGAGTGCCGGGAATGCGCCAGCTACGCCCTTACCGTTGGCCTGATGGCAGGCCACGCAGTTCGCCGCATAGACCTTTTCACCGCGAGCCGACAGATCGGCGAGCGCCCACTCTTTGTTCGGGTCATCGGCGCGCGCAAGCATTTCCTTTTTCTTCTCTTCTACCCACTTCTTGTAGTCGGCTTCGCTCTTGGCTTCGACGACGATGGGCATGAACGCGTGGTCTTTGCCGCAGAGCTCGGCGCAGGCGCCACGGAACACCCCTGGCTTGTCCGCACGGAACCAGCTGTCACGCACGAACCCGGGAATTGCGTCCTGCTTGATACCAAGCCGAGGCACGTAGTACGAGTGAATCACATCGTTGGCGGTGATGATGAGACGAATTTTCTTGTCGGCAGGCACCACCAGCGGGTTATCAACCTCCATGAGATACGTGGGGTTGGCTTCGCGCTTGGCTTTCGCGTCGGGGTAGGTGCGGTCGTCAATCTGCTCGCGAGGCGTGGCCAGATTGGACAGGAAGGCAATGCCCTCGCCCTCACCCTTCAGATAGTCGTAGCCCCATTTCCACTGATAGCCCGTAACTTTGACGGTGATATCAGGGTTGGAGGTGTCTTTCTGCGCAATGACCTCGCCTGTGGCCGCAACCCCGAGGCCTACAACGATAATGAACGGCACCACCGTCCAGACGATCTCAACCGTGGTGCTTTCATGGAAGTCGGCAGATTTGGCGCCGCGCGACTTTCGATGCGCCCAGATCGAATAAAACATCACGGCGAAAACGCCAATGAAGATCAGCACGCAGACCCACATCAACATCTCGTGAAGCCAGATCTGGCCGCGTGCAATGGCATTGGCCGGTTCGGGGAGGTTCCACTGGTTGACCTGCGGGCCCCCCGGCATGTCTTTCACCGCCCAGGCCATCGACGACACGCCACCCACGAGCGCCGCCACCCCTGCGCCAATTGCGCCCTTCCTGAATGTTTCAAACATTGTTGTCTTCCAAGCTCGAGACACGGAAATCCGTCAGCCGCCTACCCCTGCGACAGCGCCCCACGCAGTTCTTGAACCAGCGCAGGCTTGCGATGGTCGGGAACGAACCTGCCCACCGCAATCTTCTGTCGCCCTGCCACGAGCACGATCGGTTCACTCGATCGCCCCCGGTAATCTACGCGCACCCAGAGCGGGCTCACTTCTTCGACGCGCAGACTTGCGCCGTGGCTCGCCTCAACTCGCAGCCGTCCGGGACTGGCTTCGATCCGCTCGTAGTCGCCTGCATGGCGCGCATAGCAGAAGAAAGCCACGCCCAGGACGCTCACCTCAATTAGCGCAAACGGCACCACCATCCAGGCACCGTAGGCTGCAAAGGCTGCCGCTATCCCCAGGGACACCGTTGAAAGCGATACGAACCAGATCGCCAGTTGAGCAGGCGTGAGTACGCAGTTGCGACGCAGCATCCAGAAATGCTGCTGGCTCCGGACCTGATACTGCCACTCGTACTGCATGACTTTTGAGTCTTATTCGGATCGAACACACCGGTGTGGGAAGGATTATAGGGGCTCGTACAGAGGGGCAGCAAATCTACCGGACAGCCAACGTTCCTTAAGCGTTACCGCGGCGCACCATCCGGATCGGCGCCAGGCCATCGGCGAGCCGCCTATCCGGTGGACACCAGGCATGCCCATAAATCAATTCAACGCTGATTGAGATCAAGCCATCCGACCCTCGAAGCGTGTCGATAGCGCTCAGCCAGTCACGTCGGTGACGCGGTGTAAGCAGCCCCCGAAAACGATCGGCAAGCGCGTTACCGCCCCAGTGCCGAACGTCGGCGAGCAGCGCCTCGGCCGATCGCCAGGTAATGGTCAGCCGTTCGGTATCCACCACCGGCTCAGCAAAGCCCTGCGACACCAGCGCATCACCGAGATCATGCATGTCCGGAAATGGCTGGATCCGCGCACCCAGCTTTCGCAACTCGAGCAGGGTGTCGACCCCGAAACACGCAAATGCGAGAACGCCGCCTGGCTTGAGTACCCGCCGCCACTCGGCCATCTGCAGGTCGAGCCGCAGGCAGGCATGGAGCGACAATACCGACAGAGCGAGGTCAATCGAACCGGTGCCCAGGGGAAGCTGCTCGCGCGCGGCCGCTGCCATCATCGCAACGGGCTGCTCGCGCAGCAGCCGCAGCCGCGACAGCAAACCGCTGCGGGCCGGCGCGATCCCGGCTGCGGTGGCCGCGAGCGCGGGCGGGTCATCATCGATCGCAAGCAGATGGGCCTCTGGAAAACGCTGTCGAAGTGCCAGCATGCCGGCGGTGGCGCCGGCATCGGTGACGAGAATTCGCTGCGGCGAGAGTCGTACCGGATCAAGGCGCTCAAGCAGGCCGCGTTCAACCGCCTGCTGGAGGAAATGCGGCGCTGCTGCGCGCGCACGACGGCGCGTCTGCAGACGGGTGGCCAACGGATCTAAGCCAGCTGTGGCATTCATCGCGGCGAAAGTATAGGCCCGCATGCATCAATGCCGGGATGATCAACATCCCTCGCCAAATGGGCAGGCGCTGGCGCTGTGCAATCGCCGGTATCGCTCTGCAAGCCACCGACCTGCTGCTTGCGCGCGCCTGCAGCGGCTGCGCGCAAGCCTTCGCGCCGGGGCAAGCCACCGCAGGCTGGTGCTCGCCTTGCCTTCGCGCCATCACCTGCGAAAGACCGCGTTGCCAACGTTGTGGCCTTGAGTCCCACCACACACCCTGCTTGCACTGCCTGGCCACGCCCCTGCCGTTTGAGCACACCGTGGTGTTGGGCGCCTACCAGCCGCCCCTCGACCGCATCATCCGCGTCTTCAAGTTCGGCCGCCAGCCGGCGCTCGGGCGCGCGCTGGCAGCAGCGCTCGCGCCCCGTGTTAGTCACGCGCTGCTGCATTGGCCACCTACACGGCCTCCCCCCATCGTGGTGGCGATTCCGCTGGCTCACGAGCGACTCGCCGAGCGCGGCTACAACCAGTCACTGCTCATCGCGCGCTCGCTTGCTACGCGATGCGGTCTTGGGCTGTCACCGGGCGCACTGCGCCGAACGCGGGCAGGACAACCCCAGTCAAGTCTGTCGCGTGGCGCACGCCAGCCCAACATCGCACACGCCTTCGTCGCGGCGCAGCCACTCAGTCAACCAGTGCTACTGGTCGACGATGTCATGACCACCGGTGCTACCCTTATCGCTGCGTCCCGTGCCCTCCTGGAAGCGGGCGCACCTTCGGTCACCTGCGCGGTCATTGCCCGCACCCCTGCCCCCGATCTCACGCCACCGCCCGATGTTTCTCGTCGTCCTGGTTCACCCTGAAATCCCACCCAATACCGGCAACGTCATCCGGCTGTGTGCCAACACCGGCGCAACACTGCACTTGGTAAAACCGCTTGGGTTTCCGCTCGACTCTTCGCGCATGAAGCGTGCGGGGCTCGACTACCATGAGTTCGCCACCATGCGGGTCCATGACAGCTGGCGTGCGTTGATCGATCGCGAGCAACCCAAGCGTGCCTTCGCGCTGACCACTCGGGGCACGCGGGCGCCGCACGACATTGCGTTCGAGCCGGGCGACTATCTGGTCTTTGGCTCAGAAACCGCTGGACTGCCACCGCCGGTGCTTGCTGAGTTTTCCGCTGAACGCCGACTACGACTACCGATGCGGCCCGACAACCGAAGCCTCAATCTGTCGAATGCGGTGGCCGTTACCGTGTACGAAGCCTGGCGTCAGCACGGCTTTGCCGGCGCGCGCTAGCAGGCGCTGCGCGGAGCGCGTCAGGCGCGCTCAGGATGAAGCCGGTTCAGCAGCCGCTCCAGATCGGCCTCGTGAAACAGCGGCGCCATGTCATGCGGTGCCACAAAGCCCGCCTGTACGAACCCCTCGCACATGGCAAGCAGCCGGTCGAAGTATCCGTAAGCGTTCAGCAGGGCAATGGGTTTATCAATGACCCTTACCTGCCTGAGCGTTAACACCTCGAACAGCTCATCCAACGTACCCAGCCCACCGGGCAGCGTCAGAAACGCATCAGACAGCGCGATCATTCGGGTTTTGCGAACGGCCATGTCGGGCACCACCTCAAGCCGCGTCAGCGATCGATGCCCTTGCTCGCGGACCAGCAGGCCTTCGGGGATGACGCCAATGACCTCGCCGCCCGCTGCAAGCGCCGCATCGGCCGCGATGCCCATGAGGCCGACCCGGCCACCGCCGTACACCATTCGCCAGCCGCGTTCTGCAATGGCTTTGCCGGCTGCACGCGCAAGCTCGGCGTAGATAGGGTCCAGGCCCGGTTTTGCACCGCAGAATACGCAGACCGAATACCGGTTATCGCTTGCGTTCATGGTCGTTGCTCCTTGCGACGCGTCGCTTGGCTCTCAGATTCCTTCTCGACGCGGCTCTCGCGACAAAAGCGCCAGCACTGCATCGGTTGCGCGGGACCGCCCTTCGAGCACTGCGCAGACGGCCTGCAGAATCGGCATGTCTACGGCAAGCCGCGCCGCCAGATCGCGAGCGACGGGTGCTGTGATGACGCCTTCAGCCACATGCCCCAGACCGCCGATAATCTGCGCGAGCGGCTCGCCCTGCGCCAGCGCCAGGCCCACCCGGCGATTGCGCGACAGGCCGCCAGTGCAGGTCAGTACCAGATCACCCAACCCGGTCAGGCCCATGAACGTTTCGGCGCGCGCACCGAGCGCCACGCCCAGCCGAGTCATCTCGGCGAGTCCACGGGTAATCAGGGCGGCGCGCGCGTTCATGCCGAGCTCAAGCCCATCGGCAATGCCGGCGGCAATGGCCATTACATTTTTCAGCGCACCGCCAAGCTCAACGCCAATCACATCATCGGTCGCATAGATTCGAGCGGCGCCGTGGTGCAGCGCTGCCACCACCTGTTCGCCCAGCCGCACGCCGCCACCGGCTACCGTGAGCGCAACCGGCAATCCCGCTGCCACCTCCTGCGCAAAGCTCGGACCCGCGAGCACCGCGCCAGCGACAGAGCCCAGGCGGCCAGCGGCCAGCTGATGAGGCAGCTGCAGGGTGGCGGGCTCGAGGCCTTTGCACAACCAGACCAGCCCGGCGCATGTGGCGGGCAGCCTGGCCGCGAGCGCATCAAGTGTCGGAGCAAGCCCCGCCACCGGCGTAGCAATGATGGCCACAGACGGCTGATCGGACAGCCACTCACATGCAGCGTGAAGATCAGCCTCAACCTCGAGCGTCGGTTCGAACGCCACGCCAGGTAGGTAGCGTTGATTCGCGCGCTCGCGACGCATATCGGCCGCCTGCTCAGGATCGCGCGCCCACAGCAGCACCGCGTGGCGTCGTGCTGCGTGCTGGGCAAGCGCCGTGCCCCACGCACCGGCGCCAAAGACCGCAACTTTCACTGCCGACCGTGCTCCCGGAACCAAAAACCTGCGCGCACGACGCGGCTGCGACTCAGGCCCGACCCGGCACGATCAAGCCTGAAGCGGAAGCCCCTGGCTGCTGCTGCTCGAGCCTCTGCTGGTGAATTGCACCGAAGTCGAGGTCGGCCAGGTGAATAGGCGGGAAGCTGGTGCGCTGGATGGCGTCTGCTACGTTGGCGCGAAGATACGGAAATACGATGTTCGCGCACACCACGTTCAGCAGCACGTCCATCTGATCGGCCGGAACATTGCGGATCTCAAAGATGCCAGCCTGCGTAGTTTCAATCAGAAACGCCACCTTATCGCCCACACGGGTGGTGATGGTGACCGTCACTGCGGTTTCAAAGATGCCTTCAACAATCTGCAGCGTGCCGACATCGACCGCCACTTCGACCGATGGCTGCTGGGACTCAAGAAAAATCGCGGGCGCATTGGGCATTTCAATGGACATGCCCTTCACGTAGACGCGTTGAATCGAAAATGCCGGAGCCTGTTCCTGTCCGCTCATCGGGAAATCCTGGTGGGTGACGACATCAAGCCGTCGGGGTTGGAAAGATGGGCTTCTCTGGCGACCGCCCCGCGGCTGAACGTGTGCTCAGCTGGCTGTCAGCAGGGGCGTCAGTTCGCCGGCGCGGTCGACCGCGTACAGATCGTCACAACCACCAATGTGGCGGTCGCCGATAAAAATTTGCGGTACCGTTCTACGACCGGTGCGCGCAATCATTTCGTCTTTGCGCTCAGGCTCAAGATCGATGCGGATTTTTTCGATGTCGGTGACGCCGCGTTGGCGCAGCAACTGCTCAGCGCGCACGCAATACGGGCAGACCGCCGTCGTGTACATCTGGATTCGTGCAGCCATGGCAACTCTGCCTTTCTGAGGTCAGTTCTTCTTGACTATCGGCAGACCGGCCTGGCGCCAGGCATTCAGACCACCGTCGAGATTGAAAATTTCCTGCCGACCCGACTTCCGCAGCGCAGCCGCACCCTTGGCCGAGGTCATGCCGGTGTTGCAGCACACAATGACCGGCCGGCCCGCAGGGAGCTCGCCCGAACGCTGGTCGAGTTCGGCCAGAGGGATGTTGCGAGCATTGGGCAGATGGCCCGATTCGAATTCGCCTGAGGCCCGCACATCGAGCACGATGGCCTGGGTATCGTTGATCATTCTGGTGGCGCCCAGCGTGTCGAGCGATGCGCCTGCGGTGCGTTTCATGACCATGGGCCACAGCAGCATGGCGCCTGATGCAAACGCAATCGCGATCAGGATGATGTTTTCGGTAACGAAGGCCAAGTTGGTTTCCAGAGAACAACTAAACCGGAAATTATAAGATAGCGGCTGCCCCGTCTGACCCAGACCCCTTCGAGCCACCATGAAATCCCAGATCGTCATGCTTCGCCACGGCGAAAGCCAATGGAACCTTGAGAACCGATTCACGGGCTGGACCGACGTCGACCTCACCCCCCACGGCCTCAACGAAGCCCGTCGGGCCGGCGAACTGCTCAAAGCCGAGGGCTACGACTTCGACATCGCCTACACGTCGGTGCTCAAGCGCGCCATCCGAACGCTGCATACGGTGCTCGACGAAATGGACCGGCTATGGCTGCCAGTGGTCAAGTCCTGGCGCCTGAACGAGCGCCATTACGGCGCGTTGCAGGGCCTGAACAAGGCCGAAACCGCAGCGAAATTCGGCGATGCCCAGGTGCTGATCTGGCGGCGCGCCTACGCAATCGCGCCCGATCCGCTGCCAGAGGGCGACCCGCGTGGCGCCGAGCTCGACCCCCGCTACCGGGCGCTGCCCGCCGCCGACATTCCGCGTACCGAATGCCTGAAAGACACCGTGGCTCGCGTGGCGCCGTTCTGGGAACAGACGATCGCGCCTGCGCTTCGAGCGGGGCGCCGGCCCATCATCGCGGCGCACGGCAATTCGCTGCGGGCGCTCATCAAATACCTCGAGAACGTGCCGGATGACGACATCGTCAACCTGAATATTCCGACCGCCCGTCCGATGGTCTACGAATTCGATTCTTCACTCAAACCGATCGGGCGCCGCTACCTGGGCGATGCTGCCGAAATTGAGGCAGCCATGGCGGCGGTCGCCGCACAGGGGCGAGCGAAACAGGCCTGATCAACGGCCAGACGGCGCGTGCGCGCAACAAATTCGTGCGCGCACAGAGCCCTGAGGCTGGGCTGGGCAAGGATGCGGGGTTTATACTCAGTTGCTCGTTAAGTCAGAGCCTCCGCTCGTCCTCTCAGATTGCGGTTCAGCGCCGCGCGCCCCATGAAGTTCAAACTCAAGTCAGTCGGTCTGGTTCTCGCAGGTGCCTTTGCCGGCATCCTGGTGAGCGTTGGCCTCTCGGCCGTTGCCCAACGCAGCCAGCGTGCCGTGCTGCCGCTGGAAGAGCTGCGCCAGTTTTCTGATGTGTTTGGCGCAATCAAGGCAAATTACGTCGAGGCGGTCGAAGACAAAAAGCTGATCACCGAGGCGATCAGCGGCATGATCTCCGGTCTCGATCCGCACTCGGCGTATCTCGATGCCGATGCGTTTCGCGAGCTGCAGGTTGGCACCCAGGGCGAATTCGGCGGCCTAGGAATTGAGGTCGGCACCGAAGACGGCTTTATCAAGGTGATCTCGCCCATCGAAGACACGCCTGCAGCGCGGGCCGGCGTCAAAGCGGGCGACCTCATCATCCGAATCGACGATAAATCCACCAAGGGTTTGGCGCTCAACGACGCGGTCAAGCTGATGCGGGGTAAGCCCAAGACCTCGATCACGCTGACCCTCTCGCGCAAGGGCGAGGCTCGACCCATCGTGGTCACCATCGTTCGTGACGTGATCCGCGTACAGTCGGTTCGCTCCAGAGTGATCGAGCCGGGCATCGGCTATGTCCGAATCTCCCAGTTCCAGGAACATACGGTCGAAGCGCTGGTGCGCCACCTGGAAACCCTTGACCGTCAAGGCGCCATCGGCAAAGGTCTGGTGCTTGACCTTCGCAATGACCCGGGCGGTCTGCTGCACGGCGCGGTGGGTGTGTCGGCCGCGTTTCTGCCACCCAAAGTCACCGTGGTGACCACCGAGGGTCGCAACGAAGATGCGCGGCGCAAATACAGCGCCATACCCGAAGACTATCTGCGCGGCAGTCGTGAAGACTTTGTTGCGCGGGTGCCTGCCGCCGCCAAAAATGTCCCGATGGTGGTGCTGGTCAACGGCGGCTCGGCGTCAGCCTCGGAAATCGTGGCGGGCGCGCTGCAAGACTACAAACGCGCCGCGGTGCTGGGCACGCAAACCTTCGGCAAAGGCTCGGTGCAGTCGATTCTGCCGCTGTCAAACTCCACCGCCATCAAGCTCACCACCGCGCGCTATTACACGCCCAACGGCCGGTCCATTCAGGCGCGTGGCATTGAGCCTGACTTCATCGTCGAAGAAACACCTGACGGCGATCCCGCCAGTTTCCGTGTGCGCGAGGCCGATCTGAACCGGCATCTGTCGAATTCTCGTGAGCAGGAGCGGCCCTCAGGTGCTCCCCGTCCCACCACCGATGCCGAACGTGCACGTGAGCGCAAACCCATCGAATTCGGCTCAGCCGACGACTACCAGTTGCAGCAGGCTTTGAATCATCTGAAAGGCCAGCCAGTCGCCATCGCCAAGCCGCGCACAGGCGATTCCGCCGCTGCCCAACCGACGGGCGGCGCAGGTGGCGCCAGCCGCTAAGCGGGCCCGGCTTCGTTCATGGATGACCGGCAGCTGCTTCGTTATGGCCGGCATATCCTGCTCGAAGACATTGGTATCGAGGGGCAAGCGCGACTGCTCGGCGCAACGGCGCTCATCGTAGGCGCGGGCGGGCTGGGCTCACCCGCCGCCCTGTATCTGGCTGCAGCGGGTGTTGGAACGCTTGTCATTGCAGACGGCGACACCGTAGACGCCAGTAATCTGCAACGGCAAATTCTGCATCGCGAACACTCCATAGGCCTTGCCAAGGTCGAATCAGCGGCGCGCACGCTGGCCGAACTCAACCCCGATACGCGGATCGAGTGCATCGGCGAGCGGCTGAGCGGTGATGCGCTTGCGCAAGCGGTCGCCCGCAGCCAGGTGGTCCTCGACTGCAGCGACAACTTTGCCACCCGCCACGCGATCAATCGGGCCTGCTTCGCGGCGGGTGTCCCACTGGTCTCAGGCGCGGCCATCCGTTTCGACGGCCAGCTGTCGGTGTTCGATCCGCGGGCGGCTGACTCACCCTGCTATCACTGCGTGTTCCCACAGACCGAAAGCCTCGAGGAGGTTCGATGCGCGGTCATGGGCGTTTTCGCGCCGCTCACCGGAATTGTCGGCACGATGCAGGCGGCCGAGGCCCTGAAAGTCCTGGGCGTTTTCGGTCGGCCGGCGATTGGCCGCCTGCTGCTGATTGATTCGCGCTCGCTCCAGATCGACAGCGTGACGCTCGCGCGCGACCCCAACTGCCCGGTCTGCGCGGCGCGCTAGCGCGCTCGCGCTAGCGCGCGCACGCGGCTCATGAGCGCACTGTTTTGCCTGAAAGGCAGTGCTGCTGCGATCAAACTCACGCTCGACACCACGGCCACCGGCCAGTAGGCATTGGTCAGGTCATGCAGCAGCCCACCGGCCCAGGCGCCCAACGCAGCGCCCAAGGCCATCAGCCCGAAGATCGTGCCGTAGATGGTTGCCACCCCTGGCCCCGCGAATATTCGGCTCGAAAGCGCCGAGACGATGGGCCCTCGCGCCCCTTGGGCCACGCCAAAGCAGGTGACATACACCGCCAGCCCCAGCAGCGAACCGGTCAAGGCAACCGCGATCAGTCCGCAGAGCCCGCAGGCGGTCGACAGGAACGACAGCAGCGCTGTTCGCTGATGGCCGATCCGGTCACTCAACCAGCCCGACCCGATGATCCCGATGGTCGATAGCAGTCCGGCAAGCCCATAAGCCGATGCCGCCACCAGTGGCGCAAACCCGCCCTCGATCAGCAGTGCCACCACCTGCGGTGTGACCAGGTAAGAGGCGAGCGCGGTAAAGAAAAATACCTGGCTCAGGCGCCAATAGGCGGGATCGACCCACGCTGCACGGAGCGCCGCGCGTGCCTGCTCGGATTGAGAGGACGGTGGCAAGGAAGCGGCCGCCCTGGGCGCCACCACGTCACTTGAGGACTCCTCGGGTGGCCGCGACAGCTTCGCCCAGGGTAGAAGCGCGCACACTGGCACCAGGGCGAGTGCGCCCGCACCCAGCGACAGCCAGGCAGTGCGCCAGCCTATCGCGTCGATCATCGCCTGCGAGAGCGGCACCATGACCAGCACCCCGCAACCCGATCCGGCATAGGCGATGGCGATTGCCGTAGAGAGCCGCGCCCGATACCAGCGCCCGATCAGCGACGCCGCGCACACCATGCCGGTCGCGGCTGCACCCGCCCCCACCAGGACGCCTGCCCCCAGATAGACGACCCAGAGCGACTCGGCTCGGCTTGCCAACAGCACAGCAACGCCGAGCAGCGCGAGGCCGGCGCAATAGACGGTTCGCGGTCCGTATCGATCAAACAGCCAGCCCGCGACGGGCGCTGCCAGGCCGCTCACCAGCATCTGCGTGGCCACCACGCCGGTGAGCGCGCTGCGCGGCCAACCGAAGGTCTGCTCCAGCGGCAGCACAAACGCGGAAAACCCCTCGACCAGCCCGCGTCCGGCGAAATTCAGGACAAACGCCACCGCAAGCACCGCGATCGCCAGCCGGCTCGCCCGGTCAGACGCGCGGGCTTCGGAGCGAGGCTCGGTATCGGTCATGTCGGCGAAGGTACCCGGCCCCCGACACCTCGGCAAGTCGCCCCGGTGTGCTGTGACGCTGAAAGCCGGTTTGACGCCTTGGGCGCGGGCGTGCCAGCATCGCCGCCCCGATCGGAAACTTCCGCGATGGCGGACTTCGATTGGCCACCTCACTTTCTTCCGACCCGACGAGCCCAAACGATGACGCTGCCGCCCATTCTTGATGCCCTGCCACCGCTCGCTTCGCTGATCCACGCGGGCGATGCCATCGTCATCGGCCAGGCGGGGGCCGAACCCCTTACCGTGACCCGCGCCCTCGTCGAGCAGGCCGATACGCTGGCTGGCCCGGTCGATGTATTTCTGGGCGCAGTCCTGTCCGACACCTTTGCGCGTGCCCTACACCCGAATCTGCGCCCGGGCGGCTACGGCATCATGGGCGGCGCTGCCAAGGGCTTTGCCTCGCAACCGGGCTCGATCGTCAACGTCACGCCCACCCCCTATCGCGAACTGGAAGGCGCTTTCGGCGCGGGGCGGCTGCGTGCCGATGTCGTCATGCTGCAGCTTGCCGTGTCCGCAGACGGGCGCCGGCTGAGTCTTGGCATGGCCAACGATTACGTCGTTACCGCGGCACGGCGCGCACGCTGTGTGATCGCCGAGATCCATCCCGATGCGCCGTTTACACCCAGCACCGAAGCCGACGCGGCAAGCCTTCGGATCGATATCGCGGTGCGAGCCACCGGGCCGGCCGTGCAATCACCCACGATGGCACCCGAGGAGGCGGAACGCCGAATCGCTGCACATGTGGCGGCGGTGGTCCCCGACCGGGCCACGATCCAGATCGGGCTTGGCGCACTGCCCGATGCGGTGCTGGGTTTACTGCGCCAGCACAAGGACCTAGGTCTGCATAGCGGGCTGGTGGGCGACAGTGCGATTGCGCTGATCGAGTCGGGCGCAATCACCAACGCCTACAAGCGTCTGGACACTGGGTTCTCGGTCACCAACACCTTGGGAGGCACCGACCGCGCCCATCGTCATGTGCATGACAATCCGCAGTTTCTGATTCGGCCGGCAACCTACACCCACCACCCAGCCACGCTTGCCGCGCTTTACCGCTTCCATGCGGTCAACTCCGCGCTCGAGGTCGACGTGACCGGGCAGGCCAACGCCGAGCACGATGGCCGCGCCTGGCGAGGCGGCCTGGGTGGTCTGGGCGATTTCATACGCTGTGCGCGATTGTCCGAAGGCGGCCGAGGCATTGTTGCGCTGGCATCGACCTCGCGCGATGGTAAGCGCAGCCGAATCGTGGCCTCCACCTCGCGGGGTCAGGTCACGCTAGGACGCGGGGATGCCGATATGGTGATCACCGAGTGGGGTGTGGCAGATCTGCGCGATGCGACCTTCGGCGAGCGTGCGAAGCGGATGATTGCGATTGCCGACCCGCGTTTTCGCGAGCAGCTCGAACGCGATTGGCATGCGCTGAGCGGTGCCGTTTAAGCTACGTTTAAGTCACATTGAAGCAGCGTTGAGGCTGCCCGAAAACCCGATTAAGGCCTCAGCCCTGCTCGGGCAGCCAGCGCTTCGGCTATCGCGTGCTGCCTGCGCCACAGCATAAGCGCGCTCGCGATGCTGATCACCCCGTAGGCGGCAAGCGAGGGCTGCGGACCGAACAGTTCGGTGAGCCAGCCCACCACAAAGCCGCCCACCGGCATGGTGCCCAAAAACGCCATCATGTAGAGCGAGATTGCGCGGCCGCGAAGCCGCTCCTCCACCAGGCTCTGCAGCAGCGTGTTGGTTCCGGCACCGGTCACGATGACGCCAAACCCCACCGCCGTGAGCGCGATCGCAGCCACGGGAAGCGATGGGCTGAGCGAGAACACCGTGAGCCCGATACCGGCCGCAAACGAACCGAGATTGATCACACGCGCAATGCCAGCGGTGGAACTGCGCGCAGCGAGCATCATCGTGCCCACCAGCGCACCGGCACCAGCGCAACTCACCAGCAGCCCCTGTAGCCGTGCATCCCCACCGAACACCTCACGCGCGAACACCGGCATCATGGCCTGATAGTTGGGCGCGCAAAACGAAACCAGCACCAGGTTGATCATGGCGAATCGGGCGGGCAGCGTGGTCCAGACCCATTCAAAGCCTTCAGAGAGTTCCCGCAGGAGCGACTGGTTCGAACGCGCCGCGCGACTCGATGGCAGACGCGCGAGCGAGACAATCACCGCCAGATAACTGACGGCATTCAACACAAAGCACCAGCCCTCGCCGATCCAGACCAGCAGTACGCCCGCAATGGCGGGACCCGCAAATCGGCCAAGATTCATCACCAGCGAATTAAGCGCGATCGCGTTGTGCAGGTCGGCCGTACCGCCCACCATCACGGGCAGGAGCGAATGGCGGGCAGGACCGTCGAACGCATTGGCAATGCCCTGGACCAGCGCGAGCCAGACTACATGATGGGGTTCCACCCAGCCGCCGAGCGTCAGCGCAGCCAGCGCAACCGCCTGCAGCATCTGCGCGCCCTGGGTGAGGAGCACCATCGTGCGGCGGTCGACCCGATCGGTGACCAGCCCCGCCAGCGGCGCGACCACCAGAATAGGGATGAACGATGCAAACGTGACCAGCCCGAGCATGACCGCCGAGTCAGTGAGCCGGTAGACAAGCCAGGACTGCGCGATCGATTGCAGCCAAAAACCGATCACCGAGATCGTTTGGCCGAAGAAGTAGTGACGAAAGCGCGGGTGATCGAGCGAGCGAAAAATTTTCACGGTCGTGGTTCGACCGCCTGCATGAACTCAGGCGACCAGCGTGGCAAGCTGATCTGCAAGGCCTTCGGTCGGCGGCCGCTTAAAGCCGCTTTTGGCAAAGCGCAGCCAACGTCCCTGCACGAACGCGATCACGACCGCCGCGCGGGCACCTGCGTCGGTATCGGCGGCGAGAACACTCTGCGCCACCGCGACCCGAAACGACTGCCGCAACGATGCTTCGATACGATCGACCAGCTGGTTGATTCGCACCTGGAGCCGGTCGTCTTCGGTGACCAGCGCATCACCGATCAGCACCCGCGTCATGCCCGGATTGCGCTCCGAGAAGTTGAGCAGCATGGCGATGATGTCGCTCAGCTGTCGCTGGCCGTCTTCCTGAGCGCTGGTGATCTGATTGATGAGCCCGAAGATGGTGGACTCAATGAACTCGATCAGGCCTTCGAACATCTGGGCCTTGCTCGCGAAGTGGCGATAAAGCGCGGCTTCTGAGACTTTGAGCCGGGCAGCGAGCGCCGCAGTGGTGACGCGCTCGCCGCCGGGCTCCTGGAGCATGGCCGCGAGCGCCTGCAAAATCTGCAGCCGCCGCTCGCCTGGCTTGGGCCGGGCGGGCTTGGAGCTTGCAGAAGCGTCGGGAACGGGAGCGGCGGCGGTGTCCATGTCAGAAGGTGGAGCGCGACGGCACGCGGCGCGAAAGCTGTCCGACTGATTGTACTTGAAGCTCCACCCGCCGTGATGAACCCGCACGCGCGCGACGCGCGACAGGCTTTCGCGCCTGGTTCAGTGCGCTCGCAAGCACTGTCCGAACCCCTGCGGCATGCGCGCCTGCGAGATTTGCCACGGTATCGTCGACCAGTACGCAGCGCGAAGGATGGGTACGCAGTCGTGCCGCCAGCCGACGCATCATCGGCGATGAAGGTTTGGGCTGAAAGCGGCCGGCAAAGCGCATCGCTTCAATCGGCACGATGGCCTCAATGCTGCCCGCGATACCTAATGCGCGCACAACCGACCGCGCGTAGTGCCAGGGTCCATTGGTGACGATGATCCGCCGACCGGGCAATCGGCCGAGCGAGCGCGCGAGCGCCGGGCTGCGCCGCACCAGCCGATGCATGTCGGGAAACTGATGCGTTTCGCGCAGATAATGGTGCGGGTCAACCTGATGATGCGTGACCAGGCCGAGCAGCGTTGCGCCATAGCGGCGCCAGTAGGACAACCTGAGCGCGCTCGCCTCAGCGCGCTCCAGGCCAAGGTGACGGGCCACGTAGTCCGTCATCGCCGCATCGATTCTCGGCATGATCGCTGGCTGCGCATCGTGCAGTGTGTCGTCGAGATCAAGCAGCCAGATGCGCTGCGCCGCCCGACGCGGGCTGGTCGGTCCAGTCAGGGGCCTGCGCAAGGCGCGCATGGGCGTTACGTCAGTGACTGCGAATCATGGTGCCTACGCCGTGATCGGTCATGATCTCAAGCAGCAGGCAATGGTCAACGCGGCCGTCAATGATATGAACCGAGTTCACGCCGGCTCGGGCTGCATCGAGCGCAGACGAAATCTTGGGCAGCATGCCACCTGAGATCGTGCCGTCGGCAAACAGCTCATCAATACGGCGCGCGGTCAGCCCGGTAAGCAGCTTGCCGGACTTGTCGAGTACGCCAGCCGTATTGGTCAGCAGCACCAGCTTTTCAGCTTTCAGCACCTCGGCCACTTTGCCCGCCACGACATCCGCATTGATGTTGTAGGTTTCGCCGTCGGCGCCCGACCCGATCGGCGCGATGACTGGAATGAAGCCATTGGCGGTGAGCGTGTGCACAATGCCCGGGTCGATGGTTTCGATTTCGCCCACCTGGCCGATATCGAACTCTTCGCCCGGCTGCTCGGGCAAGGTCATCCTGAGCTTTCTCGCGCGAATCAGGCCACCGTCCTGACCGGTCAAACCAACCGCCCGGCCGCCCGCGGTATTGATGAGTTCAACGATTTCTTTATTGACCTGGCCCGCAAGCACCATTTCGACGATATCCATGGTCTCGGAATCGGTGACCCGCATGCCCTGCACGAACTCGCCCTTTTTGCCGACTCGCGCAAGCAGCTGCTCGATCTGGGGTCCGCCGCCGTGCACCACCACCGGATTCATGCCAACGAGCTTCAACAGCACCACGTCGCGCGCGAAGCTCTGTTTGAGCAGCGGATCGGTCATCGCGTTGCCGCCGTATTTGATCACCAGAATACGGCCGTGAAAGCGACGGATGTAAGGCATTGCCTCAGCAAGGATCTGCGCCTGCAGGGCCGGGGCAATCGGCGTCTTGTCGGTCATGGTTGGGCTCCGCGGAGCGGTCTACAGGATGTAGCGGGCAAGATCGTCGCTGCGCGCAACCTCGGCGAGCCGCGCATCAACGAATGCCGCATCAATGATCACGGTGTGTCCGGCCCGGGCGTCGGCATCAAACGATACCTGTTCGAGCAGGCGCTCCATGACCGTGTGCAGTCTGCGCGCACCGATATTTTCGGTGCGCTCATTGACTTCGAAGGCAATGTCGGCGAGCCGTCGAACGCCCTCGGCGGTGAAATCCAGCGTGACGCCTTCGGTGGCGAGCAACGACTGGTACTGGCGAACGAGGCTCGCATCAGTATCGCCCAGAATCCGTACAAAATCCTCAGGCGTCAGCGCCTGCATCTCGACTCGAATCGGCAGCCTGCCCTGCAGCTCGGGGATCAGATCGGAGGGTTGCGACAGATGAAAAGCGCCCGAAGCGATGAACAGAATATGGTCGGTTCGCACCACGCCATAGCGGGTATTAACGGCCGTGCCCTCGATGAGGGGCAGCAGGTCGCGTTGCACCCCCTGGCGTGATACGTCCGCGCCCTGGTGTTCGCCGCGGCTCGCCACCTTGTCGATCTCATCGATGAAGACAATGCCGCTCTGCTCGGCCGCTTCGATCGCGCGGGCACGCACCTCGTCTTCATTGACCAGACGCGCGGCCTCTTCCTGGGCGAGCGTGCGCATCGCCTCGGCAACGGTCATCTTGCGCGTGGCGCGCCGGCCCGGCATCTGCGAAAACAATGACTGCAGCTGCTGACTGATTTCGTCCAGGCCCTGCTGGCCGCCCGCACCCATGCCCAGCGGCATGACTTGAGGCGCTGCCATCGTGACGTCGATTTCAATCTCGC
This sequence comes from uncultured Bordetella sp., assembly GCA_964581825.1. GTDB lineage: Bacteria > Pseudomonadota > Gammaproteobacteria > Burkholderiales > Burkholderiaceae_E > SYIM01. The sequence goes on along the minus strand of CAZORB010000038.1, from coordinate 11,494 downwards.
GCAAATCAAGCTCACCCTCGCGCAGGCGCTTCCTGAGCTTCTGGCGGGCGGCCGATTCGGCGGGCGATGCCTGCTGCGTGGGGGCGGGCGGCTCGACCGCACCCCCAAAAAACGGGAACGCCGCCGCCGGCGCGGCCGGGCGTGCCGGTGGCACCAGCACATCGAGAATGCGTTCTTCAGCCGCATCGAGCGCACGCGCCTGCACGTCGACCATCGCCCGCTCGCGCACCTGCTTGATGGCGGTCTCGACCAGGTCGCGGATGATGGTGTCGACATCGCGACCGACGTAACCGACCTCGGTGAACTTGGTGGCTTCAACCTTGATAAAGGGCGCCTGCGCAAGCCGGGCGAGCCGGCGCGCGATCTCGGTTTTACCCACGCCAGTCGGGCCGATCATCAGGATGTTCTTGGGCGTGATTTCGGTGCGCATCGGGCCATCCACCTGTTGGCGCCGCCAACGGTTTCTGAGCGCGATTGCGACAGCGCGCTTGGCCTGCGCCTGCCCGACGATATGTTTATCGAGCTCGGCGACAATTTGGGCCGGTGTGAGCGTGGCAGCTTCAACCACTGGTGTTGCCCTCGAGCGTTTCAACCGTGTGATGCTGGTTGGTGTAGATGCACAGCTCGCCTGCAATCGTGAGCGATTGCCGAACGATTGCTTCGGCATCGAGCGAGGAATGCGACAGCAGCGCGAGCGCCGCCGCCTGCGCATACGGCCCGCCACTGCCAATTGCAATCAGTCCGTGCTCGGGCTCCAGCACGTCGCCGTTGCCGGTGATGATGAGCGAGGCCTGCGCGTCGGCCACCGCGAGCATGGCCTCGAGCCTGCGCAGCATTCGATCGGTTCGCCAGTCTTTGGCAAGTTCAACCGCCGAGCGCACCAGATGGCCCGAATGCTTCTGCAGTTTCGCTTCAAAGCGTTCAAATAACGTGAATGCGTCGGCCGTGCCGCCAGCGAATCCAGCCAGCACTTTGCCGTCGTGGAGGCGCCGCACTTTGCGCGCGCTCGCCTTGATCACGATATTGCCCAGTGTGACCTGACCGTCACCGCCCAACGCAACGCGACCGTCACGTCGGACTGAAACGATGGTCGTGCCGTGGAACTGTTCCAATCAGTCGCCGTAGAGCTTTTGCCGCAGCTCACGCCGCTGCTGGGCCTCGAGCGACAGCGTGGCTGTGGGCCGCGCAAGAAGGCGCGGCAAGCCGATGGGCTCACCGGTTTCTTCGCAGTAGCCGTAGTCGCCCGAGTCGATGCGGGAGATCGCCTGTTGGATTTTCTTCAAGAGCTTACGCTCGCGATCGCGCGTGCGAAGCTCGAGCGCGTGCTCTTCCTCGATCGTGGCCCGGTCGGCTGGGTCAGGAACGATGACCGTCTCACGCAGGTGCTCGGTGGTTTCACCCGCGTTGTGGAGAATTTCCCGCTCCATCTGCTGGAGCAGATCGCGGAAGTAGGCGAGTTGCGCCTCATTCATATAGGCCGACTCGGGCATGCGCAGTAGCGCTTCCTCGTTGATCGGCTTTTTGTCTTTCGTGGCTGCCATGTCAAATCCTGCCTGATTGATCAGCCTACGCGAGGCACTGTTCGAGGCCTTTGATGAACATGTCCTTCGGCAGGTTGCGACCGATGAACACCATTTTGCTGGAGGGCTTTTCTCCGGGCTGCCAGCGCCGGCCCAAATCGGCACCCATCATCATGTGGACGCCCTGGAAGACGGTCTGACGATCCGACCCCTTCATGAAAAGCACGCCTTTATACCTTAACAAGTCCGGACCGTAAACCTGAACCAGTCCGGACAGAAAGTCTTCGAGTTTGCCTGGATCAAACGCGCGATTGGACCGGAACACGAAAGACTGAACGCTATCGTCGTGCTCATGCTCATCGCTGTCGAGGAACTCAGGATCGATCTCGAGTATTGCATTGAGATTAAATCCGCGGATGTCGAGAATCTCATCGATTGGTGCGTTGCCAAAATGCACCGGGCGAATCGGCGCCCTGGGATTCATCTGGCGCAGCCTTGCCTTGAGCGCAGCCTGTTCTTCTTCGCTGACCAGATCGACCTTGGACATCAGGATGCGATCGGCAAAGCCCACCTGCTCCTGCGCTTCGCGCCGCTCGACGAGCTGCTGGGGCGCGTGCTTGGCGTCCACGACTGTGATGATTGCGTCGAGCAGGTAGCTGTCGGCGATATCGTCATCGACGAAAAAAGTCTGTGCGACCGGGCCGGGATCGGCCATGCCGGTGGTCTCGATAATCACGCGATCGAACGCGATGTCACCCTTGCTGCGACGCTGCTGGAGGTCACCGAGAATGCGAATCAGGTCACCCCGTACCGTGCAGCAGATGCAGCCGTTGTTCATCTCGACGATCTGCTCGTCGCGCTCCTGGAGCAGGAGGTCGTTATCAACGCCCTCTTCGCCGAATTCGTTTTCGATGACCGCAATCCGGTGACCGTGCTGCTCGCTCAGGATGCGCTTCAGAAGCGTGGTTTTCCCGCTGCCAAGAAAGCCAGTGAGAATCGTGACCGGGATGTGCGTGCTGGACATGGACTTGCAACCTCATGATCAATCGGTCGGGCGCGGCGGGCGGACCGCATCCGGGCGCGAGATTCTACGCGCGCTGCGCGGGCTTTGCCCGATCAGCGCAGGGCTTTGTGCAATCCGGCGCGATTGGCCGCAAACGACCTCACATCACAGCCGCGCGAGCAGCAGCCCTTTCAGATACTCGCCTTCGGGATGCGTCATTGACACTGGATGGTCTTCGCCAGCGGCCAGTCGCTCAAGCATCTGCGCATCCACCCGCGCATCAATTACCGCGCCTGCGACCACTTTCTGAAACAGGTCGACCGATACCGCTCCCGAGCATGAAAACGTCAACAACTTTCCACCGGGTTCAAGCAGCCTGAGGGCTGCCAGGCTTAACTGCTTGTAGGCCCGGGTGGCCCGATCGAGGTGCTGAACTGACGGCGCAAATTTCGGTGGGTCGAGCACGATCAGATCGAAGCGCTGGCCGTCGGCGGCAAACTGCTTCAGCGCATCAAATACGTCTGCTTGAATCCAATGTGCGGGCGATTCGATGGAATTCAATGTCTGTTGCGCCTTTGCAACGGCTAGCGCCTCGGCGCTCGAATCAATCGACCAGGCCGCGGCTGCGTCAGCCGCCAAAGCCGCCAGGGAGAACCCCCCGGTGTAACAGAAACAGTTGAGCACCCGCTTGCCGGCGGCGAGCTGTGCAAGGCGTAGCCGGTTATCGCGCTGATCGATGTAAAACCCAGTTTTATGCCCGCGCACCACATCGACCTGATAGCGAACCCCGTCTTCGATGACATCGACTGCAGTGCCGGGCGCGGTGCCACGTAGCGCCCCTTCCTGGCTGGGCAAGCCCTCTCGCTGGCGCGAGGCCGCATCGGATCGCTCGTAGATCTTGGACGCGCCGGTGGCGGTCACCAGCGCATCGGCAATTGCCTCGCGTCGGGCATCGACGCCTGCGGCCATGAGCTGAACCACCAGCTGATCCGCGTAGCGATCGACGATGAGGCCAGGCAGGCCATCGGCCTCGCCAAACACCAGCCGAATCGCGTCGGTTCTGCCGGCAAGGTGCGCCCGGCGCGCGACCGATGCAGCGATTCGTGCGCTCAGCCACGCGTCATCGGGAATCTCATGCTCGAGAAATGACCAGGCTCGTGCCCGAATCGTAGATTCCGGGCTAAAGGCCGCCCAGGCAAGAAAGCGCTGATCGGCACCCACCACCCGCACCAGATCGCCGGGCGAAGGCCGGCCGATCACCCGGGCCACCGCACCAGCGTAAACCCAGGGGTGTCGGCGCAACAGCGACCGCTCTTTACCGGGGCGAAGTTCGAGTGTTGCAGCGGGCGTCATGGGCGCTCCGGGTTGGGATCGGGCAGGGGCGCAGCGCCTTGAGCCTGTGAGCGGGCCTGTGTCCGGGCGTGGACCTTTGCCGGGCTGGGCTTCGAGTCCGGCGCCTCATCGCGCCGGCGCGCTCGCGGGTGCGCCGCGTCATAGACCGCCGCCAGGCGCTGGAAATCGAGCGCGGTGTAGACCTGGGTACTGGCGATGCTGGCGTGGCCGAGCAGTTCCTGTACCGCGCGCAGGTCACCGCTCGATTGCAACAGGTGGCTCGCAAAAGAGTGGCGAAGCATGTGCGGGTGCACGTTGGCGGGAATGCCCTGGACGATACCGCGACGCTTTAAGCGAAGCTGTACCGACCGCGCCGACAGACGCGTGCCGCGGCTGGACAGAAACAGCGCACGCTCATCTGAAGCGGGATTTTCGGTAAGGAAGCGCTCACGTTCAGCAAGCCAGGTGCCTAGCGCGGCGAGTGCGTCGCGGCCCACGGGAACGCTTCGCCGCTTCGATCCCTTTCCGGTAACGATCACCTCGGACTCGTCCAGACTCAGCCAGCTGGCCGAGCGGGGCATACCAGCCGCCGCTTCGAAAAACAGCACATCCAGGCTGATGAGCTCGGTCAACCGCAAACCCGAAGAGTAGAAAAGCTCTGCGATCGCGCGGTCCCGTATCGCCTCGAAGCCCTCGGCCTGGGGGTCGCTCACCAGCCTGACCGCCTGGTCTGGAGCCAGGGCCGATGGCAGGCGCCGCGGCTGCCGGGGCGCCCTGACCCCACGGGCCGGGTTGCCGACCAGACCGCGATGTTCGGCCAGCCAATCGAAAAAGCCTCGCCAGGCAGATAGCCGGCGCGCAATGCTGCGCGCCGATAAACCCTCGCGGCTGGCGCGCGCCACCCAGCCGCGCACGGCGCGTTCGTCAACGCGATGCCAGTCGGGCATGCGCCGGTCTGCCGAGCGTTCGGTGGCAATGTCGATCAGATGAACGAGGTCTGCGCGATACGCGGCAAGCGTCTGCGGCGAGTAGCTGCGCTCAACGCGCAGCTGTTCGAGGTAGGGCACGATATCGGCCTCAGGCTCAGACGGTGCTTTCGCATCGCTCGCGGCACCCGACGCCTGCCTGGTCATGGGTGCGACTCGGCCAACCGCCCAGCCCGTCTATGGGCCACCGGCCCGCCCCATCGCCCCGGCATCGGTCAGCTCGGCTCGGCCAGCCGACCGAGCGCCGCGCTGGCAAGCTCGGCGATTCGCTCGAGAAACGACACACCCATTCCGGAATGGAACCGGTCGGCATCGCCCGAGCCCAGCACCAGAAGCCCGAAACTGATTGGGCTGACACCGTGCCGCAGCGGTAGAAGCGCAAGCGAGCGCGCATCGGCGCCGGCGTTGGGTAACCATCCGGCAAAACGCAGGTCGCCGCGCGGCCCACAGTACGGCATGCGCATGGCATCGACCTGATCGATCCACTCGGCTGGCGTTGACCGCGTCCATTCGGGCGACAGCACGCCGGGCTTGACCCGCCACAGTCTGAGCGCAACCAGCGGTACCGAAAACCCCGACCGCATCCCATCCACGACAATGCCCGGCACGCGTTCAGGCGACTCGGCCAACAGCAGATCACGCGTCCAGCGCTGTAGCCGCTCACCAATCGCGTCGTTTTCCTTACCGGTATGAACCAGCTCGCCAAACCGACGCTCGATGTGCCGCAGCTTATCCCGCAGCACTTCGAGCTGGCGCTCATGCAGCGAGATGGCGCGATTGCCGTGCGCCGGCGCAAACCGCATGCTCGCGAGCAGCTCGGGGCGCTGTTCAAAAAAGTCGGGGTGATCGCTGAGGTAGGCTGCGACCTGTTCGTCTTGAATCTCGGGTTCGCTCATTGGGGGGAACGCTCCGTGTGACGGGGCTAGGTGGAAGTGACGGGCGGGCGCTCGGCGGACCCATCCGGCTGCAGTTCGATGTCGCCTTCAAACACGGTGGTAGCCGGACCGATCATCCGAACCGACTGGCCAGGTTGCCAGGCAATTGACACAACGCCGCCTCGCATATGAACGTCAACTGGCGAGGCAACGCGCTGCTGCCTGAGCGCAGCCACTGCCGCCGCACATGCGCCGGTGCCGCAGGCCAGCGTCTCGCCAACGCCTCGCTCCCATACCCGAAGGGCAATCGCGTGAGGGCCGGTGACCTGCATGAAGCCCACGTTGACGCGGCGAGGGAATCGGCGATGGTGTTCGATCTGGGTGCCCTCAGCCTGAACCGGTGCGCGCTCGAGGTCGTCAACCGCAAGCACCGCGTGGGGGTTTCCCATGGACAGTGCCGATACCCAGCGCACCTCCTCACCCAGCTCAATCGGCCAGAGCGTGTCCGACCCAGCCGCCCGCGGCGACAGGCCCGTGGCGTCAAAGGGCACGCGATGGGGCTCGAGGATGGGTTGACCCATGTCGACGCTCACCCGGCCATCGCGCCCAATTGACAGTTCGAGCACGCCTGACAACGTCTGCACCCGAACCGTATCGCGATCAGTAAGACCGTGGTCGCGCACATAGCGAACGAAACAGCGTGCGCCATTGCCGCAATGTTCGACCTCGTCGCCATCCGCGTTGAAAATCCGATAGCGAAAATCGATGCCGGGCGCGGGCGAGGGCTCAACCAGCAGCACCTGGTCGGCGCCGATGCCAAAGTGCCGGTCGGCCAGTTGCCGCACGATGGCCGGCGTAAGCGCCACGCGCTGACGCACGCCGTCGAGCACGACGAAGTCGTTTCCGGCGCCCTGCATTTTGGTGAACCGCAGCCTCATGGACTCGATTATCGCTGATCGTACGGCGAGACTTCGCCAGGCGGACGAGTCTTGAAGCGCCGGTGTGTCCACAGGTACTGCTCGGGCATCTCGCGCACACGCGCCTCGATGAACGCGTTGAGCTGTCGCGTCGCGGCCTCCAGATCATCCACCGGATAGTCGGTCCAGGCCGGGTAGAACCGTGCGACGTAGCCATCCTCGGTCATCCGCGTGACCAGCGGCACGACCGCGGCACCGGTCAGCTTTGCGAGCCGTGCGACCGATGTGACCGTTGCGGTGGGAACGCCAAAGAATGGGACAAACAGTGCGTCGCGCGCGCCGAGGTCCATGTCGGGCAGGAAATAGAAAGCCCCCCCGTCACGCAGCCAGCGCACCGCCGGTCGCAAGCCTTCGTTACGCAGCAGCATCGTGCCCTGAAAGCGGATCCGGCCACGGGTCATTGCGTCATTTAGCGCCTCGCTCTTTTGCCGGGCATACATCGAGGCGAGTTTGGGGTGGTCAAGCAGCAGCCGAATGCCGCCCGCATCGATACCAACAAAATGCGGCGCAAGCACAATGACTGGGCGGCCTGCGCGCACCGCTTCTTCAAAATGCTCGGTGTCCTCGAGCCTGCAGAGCGACACGATCCGCTCGCGCGGTCCGTACCAGAGAATGAAGCGATCGAGAAAGCTTCGGGTGAAAGCCTGAAAGTGCGCGCGGGCCAGTCGCCTGCGCTCGGCATCGCTCAACTGCGGAAAGCACAGCTGCAGATTGATTCGGGCGATTCGCCGTCGCGGCGCGGCAAGCAGATACAGCACCGAACCCAGCGCAGCGCCCAGGCGCGCGAGCCACGGGGTGGGAAGATGCGCAACCATCCGCAGCAGCAAGATGGCGGCGCGCATCGCGGCTTCGCCCAGACGCGCCGACAGACTCGGTTGGCGGGGCGAGCTCATGCGCGTGGCACTCCGGGCGGCGTGGGGCTGGAGGGTTGCGAAGCAGCCGCCGGCCGCTCATCGGCTGATGGCCCCACCACGCCATGCGGGCGCTTGTACCGGTTGTAGCCCCAGAGGTACTGGTGCGGTGAGGCCAGAATCATCCGCTCCATCCGAGCATTCAGTGCCTCGGGCGAGGGATCACCGTCAAAGCGCTCGAGCCGCAGCCGCCAGCCACCCGAGACGCGCTCGCCCACTGCGATGATCACTGATGCACGGGTTGACTGCACCAGCTTCATCGGCAAGGTCATCGTGTACGCGGGCTCTCCGAAAAACATCGCCCAGCGGCCCTCACCAGCGCCCGGCACCTGATCGGGCAGCAGGCCCACCGCCGCGCCTGCACGAAGCGCGCGCAACATCGCCCGAACCCCTGAGAGCGCTGCGGGCACAGGTCGCAACCCGCGTCCGCCCCGGGCGTGCATAACCAGCGCACCGAGCAGCGGCTTTCTGGGCGGACGAAACATCACGGTGATGGGCGCGCGTTGCGAATACCAGCGTGCCGTGGCTTCAAACGCACCCAGATGCGGCGTCAGAAACACGATGCCAAGGCCGCGCCGTTCCGCCTCGTCAAGCACGGCCAGATCGTCGCAGACCACCCGCTGTGCGATCGCCTCGGGCGGACGCAGCCAGATGTAGGGCAATTCGCCTGCCATCCGACCGGCTTCGATCGCCGCCCTGACGCTGGCGCGAATTCCCGCAAACCCTGCCCTCCGCAGGTTCTCGCGGAGCTTGCGTCGGTAACCCGGCGACCCGGCCCATGCGACCAACCCCGCAACCGCCCCCAATGCACGGGCAAGGCCCAGCGGCAGCCGCGCGACCCCTGTCGCCAGCCCGATCAGCCATTGGCCTGATCCGGTACTCGCGGAGGGCCCGGGTTGCGTCTCTAAGGGCCGGCTGTCTGCGGGCTTTGACGCGGGTGAAGGCGAGGCGGGATCGGCAGGCATCAGGGGAACACGGGTGGCATCGGGGAAGCGGTAACCGGTGCGCGAAGAAACCATCTCAGCACCGCTCGTGCATGCTCGGCAGTCTATGCGAAGCCGCTATAATCCGACTTGCCGAGTTAATGGACAACTTGCGGGGCGTGAGCTGAAAAGCTCGAAATACCGCTAAAGCGTCGCCGCGTCTCCCCAGAACGGCCACGCCGAAGGTACCCAGGCAGCGTGGTTTCGCGCCACCGGCCGCCGGTGCCGTCCAGTCGAACCGTTACGACGATACTTCTGAGGAGAAAGCTGTGGCTAACGATTATTTGTTCACCTCTGAATCCGTTTCCGAGGGTCATCCTGATAAGGTGGCCGACCAAATTTCGGACGCGATTCTTGATGCGATTCTTGCGCAGGATAAAACCTCGCGCGTGGCTGCCGAAACCCTGTGTAACACGGGTCTGGTGGTGCTGGCTGGCGAGATCACGACGCGCGCCAACGTCGACTACATCCAGGTCGCTCGCGATACGCTGAAATCCATCGGCTATGACAACACCGACTACGGCATTGACTACAAAGGCTGTGCGGTGCTGGTGGCCTACGACAAGCAGTCGCCCGATATCAAGCAGGGTGTCGATGCAGCCCAAGACGACAACCTGGAGCAGGGTGCTGGCGACCAGGGCCTGATGTTCGGCTACGCCTGCGACGAGACGCCCGAGCTGATGCCCTCGGCCATCTATTACTCGCACCGCCTGGTTGAGCGTCAATCCCAGGTACGTCGCAGCGGCAAGCTCGCCTGGCTGCGCCCCGATGCGAAATCGCAGGTGACGCTGCGCTACGCCAACGGTCGCCCGGTCTCGGTTGACACCGTGGTGCTGTCCACCCAGCACGCGCCCGATGTCTCGCTGGAAACCATCCGTGAAGGCGTGATTGAAGAGATCATCAAGCCGGTCATTCCGGCCTCGCTGATCAAGAGCGAAATCAAGTACCTCATCAACCCCACCGGTCGCTTCGTCGTGGGCGGGCCGCAGGGCGATTGCGGGCTCACCGGCCGCAAGATCATTGTTGACACCTACGGCGGTGCAGCCCCTCATGGTGGCGGCGCGTTCTCGGGCAAAGACCCCTCCAAGGTTGATCGCTCGGCAGCCTACGCCGCACGCTACGTGGCCAAGAATGTGGTGGCCGCCGGGCTGGCAAGCCGCTGCCTGGTGCAGGTGTCCTACGCGATTGGTGTGGCGCGTCCCACGTCGGTGTGGATCACCACCCAGGGCACTGGCAAGATCAGCGACGAGAAAATCGCTGAACTGGTGCAGCAGCACTTCGACCTGCGCCCCAAGGGCATCGTCAAGATGCTCGACCTGCTGCGGCCCATTTACCGCAAGACGGCCGCCTACGGCCACTTCGGCCGCGACGAGCCGGAATTCAGCTGGGAGCGCACTGACCGTGCCGAGGCGTTAAAAGCCTCGGCATGATCGATATCAAGGTGCGGTGCCAAGATATTTGAGTTAATGCAGCCTATGACCTCCCAACTCAAACATCTGATCGATTCGGCACCGCCCCTTGAGGTTCCTTGTGCCGAGCCCGCCAGCTGTCGTGTGGTTGACGCACTGGCGGGCGATTGCTCCACCTCAATCGGCGAGCGGCTGCGGCGTATTGAAGCCGAGTGCGGATTCGGGCAGCGCTGCTCTCGCGGCTGTGAACACTTCGTTCCGGCACCCTGCGGATTTGCCGGATTTGAACAGGTAAGCGCCGGCCAGGTCGCGCAAGTGCCGCCCACCGATCAGGCGGGCAATGCCAACCATTTTCATGTACCTCGCTACGCGCTGCCAGACGGCACGCGTTGACGCGCGCTAATCGGATACCCCTGAAGATGCAAGGTCGCGCGCGCTGCCTGCTGCGAAGGGGCTGGTATTATTTCGAGCTTGCTTCGAGGAGCGCTGCAACGCGGCTTTAGTAGGTGCCGCTGCCAGGCTCGAAGCGGCGAAACACGTCGACCGATACGGTCAGCGTTTCGCGCCTGAAGGGTGGCCCAAAGGCCGCACGGGTGCGTCAACAGGTTTCGCAGTCAAACGGCGCTCGTTGACCCGCGGTCATTCCGAGGTCGGCGAGCCACCCGCTCTCCCGCATCGAACTGACCGCTTCATCATCAATGGAGTGTGTTCATGTCTGCCGTTTTGAAAGCTGTGCCCGCCGCGCCCGACTATCACGTCGCTGATATTTCGCTCGCCGACTGGGGCCGTAAAGAAATCCGCATCGCCGAAACCGAGATGCCGGGTCTGATGGCGATTCGCGAAGAATTTGCCGCGAGCCAGCCGCTCAAAGGCGCCCGCATCACCGGGTCGCTGCACATGACGATCCAAACCGCAGTGCTGATCGAGACGCTGGCCGCGCTCGGTGCACAGGTGCGTTGGGCATCGTGCAACATTTTCTCCACCCAGGATCACGCCGCCGCCGCCATTGCAGCGGCTGGCATCCCCGTGTTCGCCTACAAAGGCGAGAACCTGGTCGAGTACTGGGAATTCACGCATCGCATCTTCGAGTGGGCCGACGGCCAGCCGAGCAACATGATCCTTGACGATGGCGGCGACGCCACGCTGCTGCTCCACCTCGGGACCCGTGCCGCGCGTGACCCGTCGGTAATTACCAACCCGACCAGCGAAGAGGAAACCGCGCTGTTCGATTCGATTCGCAAGCGTTTGGCAACCGATCCGGGTTGGTATGAGCGTCAGCTGAAGTCGATCGTGGGGGTTACCGAGGAAACCACCACCGGCGTCAAGCGTCTTTACCAGATGGCTGCAAACGGCGAACTCGCGTTCCGCGCCATTAACGTCAATGACTCCGTCACCAAGAGCAAATTCGACAACCTGTACGGCTGCCGCGAATCGCTGGTGGATGGCATCAAGCGCGCCACCGACGTCATGATTGCGGGCAAGGTCGCGGTTGTTGCCG
>CAZORB010000037.1:0-31099 GCA_964581825.1 uncultured Bordetella sp. | reverse complement strand
GAGTTGTTGAGCGAGAAACCGATACCTGCTGCTGCCCAGCCAGAGTAGCTGTTCAGCATCGACACCACCACGGGCATGTCTGCACCGCCAATCGGAATGATGATCAGAACGCCCAGCACGAAGGCGATCACGGTCATGATCACAAACGGCGTCCAGTCCTGCGTGATAGCGAACCAGATGCCAAACACCAGCATGGCCACGGCAAGCGCCAGATTCAGCATGTGCTGGCCGCTGAATATGACCGGCGCGCCCTGGAACAGCCTGAACTTGTAGGCGCCGGAGAGCTTGCCGAACGCAATGACCGAGCCCGAGAAGGTGATGGCGCCCACGAAGGTGCCGATAAAGAGCTCGATGCGGTTCGCCATCGGGATCGGTTCGCCCTTGGCAACGATGTTGAACGCCCAGGGCTCAGCGACCGCCGCGATGGCAATAAACACCGCGGCCAGGCCAATCATGCTGTGCATGAAGGCAACCAGCTCGGGCATCTTGGTCATCTCGACGCGCTTGGCCATCAGCGTACCGATTGCACCACCCACCACCAGGCCCACCAGCACCCAGCCCATGCCTGCTGCTGCAATTTCAGGGCGCAGCTTGAAGATGAGCGCAACGGTGGTGAAGGCGGCAATGGCCATGCCGACCATGCCAAAGGTGTTACCCATTCGCGAGGTGGACGGGTGCGACAAGCCTTTCAGCGCCTGAATGAAAAACACCGAGGCGATCAGATACAGCAGGACGACGACATTCATGCTCATGGTGTCGCCCCTTTCAGTGGCCGCCAGAGCCAGACTTCGGCTCTTTCTTCTTGAACATCTCCAGCATCCGGCGCGTGACCAGGAAGCCGCCAAACACATTGACCGCCGCGAGCGCCACTGCCAGCACGCCCATCGTTTTGCCGAGACCAGTTTCGGTGAGGGCAGCCGCGAGCATGGCGCCCACGATGATGATGGCCGATATTGCGTTGGTGACCGCCATGAGTGGCGTATGCAGCGCGGGCGTCACGTTCCACACCACGTGATAGCCGACATAGATGGCCAGCACGAAGATGATCAGGTTGATGACAAAGGGATTGATCGCTTCCATGCTGTCAGCTCCGCAGAACCTGGCCGTCATGCGTGACCAGGCAGGCTTTCACGATGTCGTCTTCGAGGTTGACGGTGAACTTGCCGTCTTTATCGATGACGAGCTTCAGGAAATCAATGACGTTTCGGGCGTAGAGCGCCGAGGAATCCGCCGGCACGGTGGCGGGCAGATTGGGTTGGCCGATCAGCGTGACGCCATGCTTGACCACCCAGCGGCCGAGCTCGCTGATGGCGCAGTTGCCACCCTGCTCAACCGCCATGTCGAGCACCACCGAGCCAGGCTTCATCGAGCGCACCATGTCTTCGGTGACCAGAATGGGCGCCTTGCGGCCGGGAATCAGTGCCGTGGTGATCACGATATCGGCCTGCTTCATGCGATCGGCAACGGCCTGCGCCTGCCGCTTCATCCAGCTCTCGGGCATCGGGCGAGCGTAGCCGCCCACCCCTTTGGCGATTTCGCGCTCTTCATCGGTCTCGTAGGGCACATCGACAAACTTTGCACCCAGGGACTCAATCTGCTCTTTCACCGCCGGACGCACGTCGGAGGCCTCGACCACAGCGCCCAGACGTTTGGCAGTGGCAATCGCCTGCAGACCCGCCACGCCTGCGCCCAGAATCAGAACGCGTGCTGCCTTCACCGTACCGGCTGCAGTCATCAGCATCGGCATCATGCGACCGTAGGCGCTGGCCGCGAGCAGGACTGCTTTGTAGCCCGCGATGTTGGCCTGCGACGACAGTACGTCCATGCTCTGCGCGCGAGTGGTGCGGGGAGCAGCCTCTAGCGCGAAGGCAGTCAGTCCCGCGTCGGCGATGGCCTGCAGGCTATCGCGGTCAAACGGGTTCAGCATGCCCACCAGAACCGCGCCTCGCGTCATCTTCGCGAGCTCGGCCGATTGAGGCGCGCGCACCTTCAGCACCATTTCCGCCGCCAGCGCTTCGTCGGCGCTGACCAGCGTGGCGCCGGCAGCTTCAAGCGCGGAATCGATCTGGCTGGCGGCCGTACCGGCACCGCGTTCAACCAGTATCTGGTGACCTGCGGTTGCCAGTTTCTTGACTGTTTCTGCCGTGGCCGCGACCCGCGTCTCGCCGTCGCGGGTTTCGGCAGGAATGCCGATTCGCATGCGTGCTCCCTGGGGAAGGTTGTTGCGGACAGCGATGGCCCGCTCGAGAGAAAACCGCGGAGTCTACACTTCGAGATCAAAGAGGTCGGAGGCGCCGGGGTAAAATCTATGGTCTTTGAATTGAGCCTCGCCCGTTCCCATGGCTGTCTGGAAACCGAGCGTCACGGTGGCTGCCGTGATCGAGCACCAGGGTCGCTTCCTGATCGTCGAGGAAAGCACCGTGGCGGGAGTACGCCTGAATCAGCCTGCGGGTCACCTTGACCCTGGCGAAACGCTGGTACGCGCGGTTTTGCGAGAGGCGCTTGAGGAAACCGCCCACCATGTCGAGGTGGTATCCGGCATCGGCATTTATCTGTCGCGATTTGTTCACGAGCAGAGCCAAACTGACGTCACCTACCTGCGCTTTGCATTCGCATGCTGCCTGGCGAACCGACCTGGCGGTGCGCTCGACCCCACCCGCACGCTTGATCACGGCATTCTGCGCACGCACTGGCTCGCGGCCGACGAACTCCGCGCGCGCTTGCCAGAGCACCGCAGTCCGCTCGTCATGCAATGTGTCGATGACCACCTCGCCGGGCAGCGATTCGATCCCGCGCTACTCAAGGCTGACGCGAGCTTTGCGCAGCACCTGATCGGATCGGTCCCGCTGAAATGAATACCGAGGTGCTCTCCGAGTCGGTGTCGGGTCTTGTTGAGGCGCAGCCTGGAGAACGCGTCGTGGTGGGCCTGTCGGGTGGGGTTGACTCGGCGGTGACCGCCTGGCTGCTTAAGCAGCGAGGGTGCGAGGTAGTCGGCCTTTTCATGAAAAACTGGGAAGACGACGACAACGACGAATACTGCTCAAGCCGACAAGACTGGATCGACGCAGCCAGTGTCGCCGATGTAATCGGTATTGACATTGAGGCGGTCAACTTCGCTGCCGACTATCGCGAGCGGGTGTTCGCGGCTTTCCTCGCCGAGTATCAGGCGGGCCGCACGCCGAACCCTGATGTGCTGTGTAACGCCGAAATCAAGTTCAAGGCGTTTCTTGACCACGCGATGCGGCTGGGTGCTGAGCGGATCGCAACCGGCCACTACGCCCGGGTCCGCCGGGTCTCCCTGGCGGATGGCACATCGCGATTTGAATTGCTGCGAGGCCTCGACCCCACCAAAGACCAGAGCTATTTTCTGCATCGGCTCAGCCAGCATCAGCTGTCGCGGGCGCTGTTTCCGGTGGGCGCACTCGAAAAGCGCGAGGTCCGTGAAATTGCCGCAAAACTGGCTTTGCCAAACGCACTCAAAAAAGATTCCACCGGGATCTGCTTCATTGGCGAGCGGCCATTTCGCGAGTTTCTGAATCGATACTTGCCTACCAAGCCGGGGCCCATCGTTGATGATCGCGGCCAGCGCGTTGGCGAACACATCGGCCTCGCGTTTTACACGCTGGGTCAAAGAAAGGGCATCGGCATCGGCGGCACGCGTAGCGGGTCGGGCGAGCCCTGGTTCGTGGCGGCAAAGCAACGCGACAGTAATACGCTGGTGGTGGTGCAGGGGCACGATCATCCGCTCCTGCGCTCGCGACAGCTGTTTGCGCTGGACGCGCACTGGATTTCCGGGTCACCCCCTGATTCAGCCTCGATGTATGGCGCAAAAACGCGGTATCGGCAGTCGGATGCGGCCTGCCAGGTGGTTGCCGCCGGCGGCGCCGCTGGTGGGAGCGCAGATACCGCCCAACCCCTTGGCGAGGGCCCGGCCGTTGGCGATACAGGCTTTGCGCTTCGCTTCGAACAACCCCAATGGGCCGTCACGCCAGGGCAAAGCGCTGTTCTCTACCAGGGAGAGGTCTGCCTCGGTGGCGGCGTCATCGAGTCGACCGACTGACTCGTTAGGTGTCACGCCAGGTTGACGATTCGTCTGGTGCGGTCATAATCAGGATCTTCCCCGCTGCGGAGTGATCGCGACGTGACTGCCTGGTCTCCGGGCCCCTGGGTGCTCGATCTGGTCATCGCTGGGCTGCTGATCGAATGGGCTGGTCTTTGGTGGCTACACCACGCGCGTGGTGTGGGCCCACGGCCTGTCGATATTGCGCCAGTGCTTGGAGCGGGGCTCGCGCTCATGCTTCTCTGCCGTCTGAATCTGCAAGGTTCGCTCGAACCCGCCACGTTGCTGCTGCTCTGCGTTTCCGGCGTGCTTCACGCTGTTGACCTTGTCAGGCGCTGGCCCCGGTCGAGCGCCCCGTTTTCCGCACAGGCCTCTTCGCAATGAGTCGCTCTCGCCCGGTTTTCCCCTTTAGCGCGCTGGTTGGCCAGCACGACATGCAACGTGGACTGCTGATTGCGTCGGTTGACCCCCTGGTGGGCGGGGTCCTGATTCTCGGCGATCGCGGCACCGGAAAATCCACAGCCGTTCGCGCGCTGGCCGCCGTGCTGCCACCAATACGCGCAGTCGAGTGCGCTTATCGGTGTGAGCCACGTGCCACCGCCGGGCTCTGCGGTCGATGCACCGGAAAGTCCCGAGCCCGGCCCACAGCCTCCGAGGTGCCGGTGCCCGTAGTTGACCTGCCGCTTGGGGCAACTGAAGACCGGATTCTGGGGGCGCTCGATCTCGAACGCCTGATGGTGTCGGGCGAAAAGGTGTACGAGCCAGGCTTGCTCGCCAGAGCCAACCGCGGTTTTCTCTACATCGACGAAGTCAACCTGCTGGAAGATCACCTGGTTGATCTCCTGATTGACGTGGCCGCATCCGGCGAGAACCGGATCGAGCGCGAAAGCCTCAGCATCGTCCATCCGGCGCGCTTCGTACTCGTTGGAAGTGGCAACCCCGAAGAGGGAGAGCTGCGGCCACAGCTGCTCGACCGTTTCGGTCTTGCGGTGGAGGTTCGCACACCGCAGGATCTCGATCAGCGTGTGGAAGTGGTGCGTCGGCGCGAGGCGTTCGAGCGCGACCCCGAGGGCTTTTGCGCGGCGCATGCGCAGGCCGAGCAGGCGCTTCGCGGGAAACTGGTTGCGGCGCGCCGTGCACTCGATCGCATCCGCTTCGATGACACGTTGCTTCGACTCGCCGCAGCGCTTTGCCAGCAATTAGGAACCGATGGGCTGCGGGGCGAGCTCGCGCTGATGCGCGCAGCCAAGGCCGCGGCGGCCCTGGATGGGCTTCGCACCGTGCAGCGTGAACACCTGATGGAGGTCGCGCCGATGGCGTTGCGGCATCGGCTGCGGCGCGATCCGCTCGACGAGACCGATTCGTCAGCGCGCGTGGCTCGCGCGATCGCGCAGGTGTTTGGCGAGGCTCCGGGCTGACTGGCCTGGGGGTCTGCCATCCATGATCGGACCGGCTAAGCAACATGACCCGGCCGCGCGAGGGGTGACGCGCGTTGACCCGGTTGACGATGCGCTTCATGCGCTCGAGTTGTTCGCGCTAAGCCCGCTGGCCCTGGGTGGCATTCACCTGCGCGGCTGGCACGGCCCTCGTCGACAGGCGCTCCTTGGCTGGTTGCGACGTGCCTGCGCCAGTGCAAGTACGCACCGCGAGCCGGGATGGCATCTATTACCGCATCACACGGAACCGGACCAGCTCGATCCTGGAGCCGATCTCGCGGAAAGCCTGCGGCAGGGCCGCGCCGTGATTCGCCCCGGTCTAATCGACCGGTTTGCGGGCGGTGTGGTGGTGCTGCAGCGCGCTGAGCGGGTCTCGATTGGTTTGGCGGCGCGGCTCGCGGCAGCGCTGGATCAACAAAAGTTTGCATTGGTGGTGCTTGACGAGTCGCTGCCAGACGAGGAGGGGCCCTGGGCGGGTCTCCTCGATCGGCTGGCTTTGTCGATCGATCTGCGCGACGAGTCAGCCTGGCGCGCGCTCGACGCACTGGCGGCGTTGGGGCGGTCATCGACGCCTGCGGCCGGTACAGCGGCGCGATCCCCGGATCTGGCCTGCACGCAGCCCGATTCCCGCGGACTCACCGAACTCTGTCGCGCAGCGCAACTGCTCGGCATTGATTCAATGCGGCGCGCCGCGCAGGCCTCGTTCCTCGCGCGGCTCAGTGTCGCGGATTCCGCGCGCGGCGCCTCGCGATCGACCGCGCCTGAGGCAGACTTGTTGCCGCGTGATGCCGATCTGGCTTTTGCGATTCGCCAGGTGCTGCTGCCGCGCGCGACGGTTCTTCCGCCAATGCCGGCGCCAGAAGAAACGTCCGCAGAGCCGCAGGACCCGCCGCCCACGCAGACCCCCGATCCGCCGCCGCCTGAGTCCGCGGACATGCCGATGGACGCGTCCGAGCCTGAGGCTTCTTCGGATTCCGACTCGTCCACCCTTCCAGATGGGGCCTCTGAGCGCCTGATCGAGGCTACCCTGTCGGCGCTGCCGCCTGGGCTACTCGCCTCGCTCGCCTCTCAGGCCGGGGCGCGCGCGGTCGCCTCGCGCGGCACGGGCAGTGGGCGCCAGACAGCGAAGGGCCGCGGACGAGCGCGCTCAGTGGGTGCGCGCCGCGGGCGGCCGCGAGCAGGCGAGCGTGTCCACCTGCTGGCAACGCTGCGGGCCGCGCTTCCCTGGCAGAAGCTTCGCAATGCCTATGCGTCGCGGGCCTCCAACGAAGCGGAGCCCCGAGCACCAATCGGGGTCAATGCATACGAGGCAGCTTCATCAGCACGCCTGATCCGTTTTCATCCCGATGATCTGCATGTGCACCGTGAGCGAAGGCGGCGCGGCACCACTACGGTGTTTGTCGTCGATGCCTCAGGTTCCACCGCGTTGCAGCGCCTGTCCGAGGCCAAGGGCGCCGTCGAGTTGCTGCTCGCCGACTGCTATGTTCGGCGAGATCGGGTGGCGCTGGTGTCCTTTCGGGGAACCGGTGCCGAGTTGCTGTTGTCGCCGACGCGGTCGCTGGTGGCGGCGCGTCGTGCGCTCACTGCCTTGCCGGGGGGAGGCGGAAGCCCGGTCGCCGCCGGGCTTGAGCTCGCTGCGCGGTTGGCCGCTCAGCTGGCGCGTGCAGGGGACGACGTGTCGCTGGTGGTGCTCACGGATGGTCGGGCGAATCTCTCGCGTGATGGCCAGCCTGGGCGCGAGCGTGCCGCTTCTGAGGCGCGCCGGGTCGCTCGTGAGCTGGTGCCGCTCGCGGTCAATCGGGTGCTCATTGACACCTCGGTGCGGCCCGAACCGGCTGCGCAGGCGCTCGCTGTTGCGCTGGCGGCGCGCTACCTGCCGATGCCTTTCGCGCGAGCACGCGATATCCGCAATTCGATTGCCGCTGCCACGCGCTGAGGCGCGGACTCGGGCAGCATGTGACCGCCGTACATGCGCTCCACGGCTGCGCCGGGCAGACGCTGTGCCAGGATCGGTAGCAGCGAGGTGGCGGGGATCCACGGATCATCATCGGCCACGACGAAGCTTGTTTCCATGGGCCGGGCCGCCAGCCTGGGCAGCCGATCGAGCAGGCCGGGCAGGTCGGTGGCAGCCATAAAGTGGATTGCCCCGCGCACATGATTCGGGTCGCCAAAGAGCAGACGGTATGCCTCTCGCTGGTCGGGGTCGATCTGCGAGCCTGTTGACTCGAGCAGGCGATCGATGAGGCCTGTTGAACGGGCGAGCGCTGCAGTCGCGTTAACGCTCAGTTCCGAGCCCACGAGGGGCGCGAGCAAGGGTCCGAGCATCATGGTGTAGAGCGCTGGTGGTGGTACCAGTGACGGCGTGATGCCAAGCACGGCACCGATGTTCAGTCCGGAATGCTCACGCAGGGCCAACGCCAGGCCCACGGCTGCCCCGGCCGAGTGACCTGCAATCAGGTCGATCCGAGCGAGTCCTTCGGCCCGCAGAAGGTCCAGCAGCTCGGAAGCGATGTCGTCGAGCCCGTGACGGGAGTGACCGAAGCAGCGGGTTGCACCATGCCCCGACAGATCAGGCACGAGTACGCCAATCGAGGGATCGAGCCTGTTGAGCACTGGCGCCCAGCTGTGGCGCGCGCCACCGGTGCCGTGCAGCAGCACAAGAATGGCACGGGCGTCAGGCAGCTCAGCGCTGCGCCAGCCCGACCACACCGTTTCGCCGCAGCGGCGCTCGAATGCGATCAGACCCCGCGGCATCCGCTGGTTGACGTGACGAAGCCAAGTGTCTAGTGTAGAGGACACAATAGGTGACAAGTCTACGTTACATTGCTCGGAGATGCGCGATGCCCCTGATTACCCGTATTGAAAGTGCACTCTCTCGCAGCCTGGTTCGATGCGCAGGCGCCCCGCCGCGGCTGCAACAGGCGATGCAGCATGCGGTGTTTCCGGGTGGCGCCCGGATTCGGCCGCAGCTCTGCCTCGCGGTTGCGCTGGCCTGTGGTGATGACGATCCCGCGCTCGCCGATGCGATGGCGGCGTCGCTCGAACTGCTGCACTGTGCCTCGCTGGTCCACGATGATCTGCCGTGCTTCGACAATGCCGACACTCGGCGCGGCCTGCCCTCTGTTCACCGTGCTTACGGCGAGCGGCTCGCGGTGCTCGCGGGCGATGCGCTAATCGTGATGGCGTTTCGCGAACTGGGGCGGGCTGCTGGTCGTCATCCCGAGCGGCTTGCCACGGTTATTCGCTGGCTCGATGAGGGCGTGGGCCCACCCGACGGAATCGTTGCGGGTCAGGCCTGGGAATGCGAACCCAGCGCGCGGCTCGATCAGTATCAGCGCGCCAAAACCGGCGCGCTGTTTTCAGCCGCGACCGCCGGAGGGGCCGCTGCAGCGGGTGCCGATGGTCATGACTGGTTCGCACTGGGCGCAAGCCTTGGCGAGGCCTATCAGGTTGCTGACGACATTCGGGATGTCATTTCCGATCCAGCCATTCTCGGCAAGCCCGTGGGCCAGGATCTGCTCCTTGGCCGGCCGAGCGCGGCGCAGGAGCTGGGCCTGGATGGTGCAGTCACCCACTTTGACCGCCTGATCGATCGCGCGATCTCGAGCATCCCGCCATGTCCGGGCGAGGCACTGCTACGTTCGCTGGTCCTCTCTGAGGCACGCCGGTTGGTGCCGAGCGAGGGACCCGCGGGGGTACAACGGCCTCTGCCGGTTCGGACGGCGACGCCAGTCGATTCGCGGGCGGCGCCGGCCGCGCGACCCGTGCGTGAGCACTGAGCGCGCAGCAGGGTAACGCCGTGGCGAACGCACTCGTGGCCTCCTGGTCTTCGCTTCGCGATCGACTGCTCACCAGCGCCTCATTTCGGCGCCGAGTCAGTGCGATCCCGGGCCTGCGCGCAATCAGTCGCAGGCAGTCAAAAAAACTATTTGATCTGGTTGCCGGGTTTTCCTACAGCCAGGTGCTGCTCGCTTGTGTCCGGCTTGAACTGTTCGACAAGCTCGCGCAGGGGCCGCAATCCATCGCCCAAATTGCCCAGGAATCGGCGCTACCCGCCGAAAGCGCGGACATTCTGGTGCGCGCAGCCATCTCGCTCGATCTACTTGAGTGGCGTGGGCGCGACACAGTCGGGCTGGGCATGCTGGGTGCAGTCATGGTCGACAACCCTGCGATCAGCGCCCTGGTTCGCCATCATCAGGCGGTCTATGAGGACCTGGCTGATCCGCTGATTACCTTGCGTGAACCCGACCGCCCCACGCGTTTACGAAACTACTGGGCCTACGCACGTGATGGGCGCCACTTCGGCGAGAAGCGGCTCGACGCCACCGAAGTGCGGGACTACTCCGAGCTGATGTCAGCGTCCCAACCGCTGGTTGCTGAACAGGTTCTGCAGGCCTATGACTTTTCCCGGCATCAGTGCGTGCTCGATGTTGGCGGCGGACAGGGAACCTTTCTGAGCCATGTTGCACGCGCGCACCCGTCACTCAAGCTCCAGCTCTTTGATCTGCCAGCGGTGGCCGAGCTGGCCCGCGGCCGTCTCGGCGAGGCCGGCCTCGCCAACCGGATCGAGTGTATCGGCGGCAGTTTCTTTGAAGACGCACTTCCTCAGGGCGCCGATCTGGTCACGCTGATCCGGGTGGCCTACGACCATCCCGACGATCGCGTTCTGCGAATTCTGGGAGCGATTCGCGATGCGCTGCGCCCTCGGGGCGGTCATCTGCTGCTTGCCGAGCCCCTGTCTGGAACGCCCGGCGCCCAGGCGATGGGCGATGCGTATTTCGGTCTGTACTTGCTCGCCATGGGCAAGGGGCGCGCGCGCTCTGCAGCACGGCTGACCGATCTCATGACGAAAGCCGGTTTTGCCGAGGTCCGGGCGATCCCTACCGCGCTTCCGCTTCAGACCGGGATGCTGCTTGCGCGCGTGGCGCCAGGTTAACTGCCATCAAACAATTGTTGACAAACCTGCTGGAAGGCATAGGATGTCAGTTCTGCGTGACACAATTAACGTACTGTTTATCTGACACTCTCGGTCCATGACGATTGCTCGAACCGCCCACGCCGTTGTATTCGAAGGCCCGCGAAGCCTGACCCGCCGACGGGTCGCGCTCGTCTCGCGCGGGCCTGGCGAGGTGCTGGTCCGCACTCTCTATAGCGGCATCAGTACGGGTACCGAGCGGCTCTTTTACAGCGGCGAAATGCCCGATTTTCCGGGAATGGGCTATCCGCTCGTCCCGGGGTACGAAACCGTGGGCGAGGTCCTGCAGGCTGAACCGCATTCAGGTTTGTCCGCCGGCGATCGCGTGTTTGTGCCGGGTGCCAATTGCTACAGCGATGTAAGGGGGCTATTTGGAGGCGCGTCATCCCTGGTTTACACCGCGGCGCATCGCGTGATTCGCGTCGATGCATCGCTTGGCGAAGACGCGGTCTTGTTCGCGCTCGCAGCCACCGCCTACCACGCCATCCGACCCAGTGCGCAGGCACCGTTACCCGACCTGATCGTCGGGCACGGCGCACTCGGTCGCCTGCTCGCGCGCATCACGGTTGCACTGGGCGGGGCGCCACGCGTCTGGGAAACCCGCCCCGAGCGACGCGACGCAGGTGCCGGCTACACGGTCTGTGATCCCGCTGAAGACGAATCGCGGCGCTTCGCAACCATTGTCGATGCAAGCGGCCACGGCGCGGCGCTTGAGCGCTGGGTAACGCACCTCGCGCCCCGTGGCGAACTGGTGCTGGCTGGCTTCTACACCTCTGCACTGAATTTCAACTTTGTGCCCGCCTTTTTGCGCGAGATGCGACTTCGCGTCGCGGCGCAATGGCTGCCGCAAGACCTCGAAGCGGTTCGGCATCTGGTGGCGACCGGCACGTTGTCGCTCGCTGGCATCGTCAATCGGCGCGAACCCATACAAGCTGCCGACGATGCCTACCGCAACGCCTTCGAAGACCCTGCCTGTCTGAAGATGGTTCTTGACTGGAGTAACGTTCAATGAGCGTCAGTGGACCCCAAGCGCGCGCTGCCACCGTGCAGCTCATGATGAAAACGCGGCTGGCCGCCGAAGCCTCGATCGAGCCCGATCCGGTGCATGAAGGCCCGGTTACCAAGACCACCCAGATCATCGCGATTTACGGTAAGGGCGGTATCGGCAAAAGCTTCACGCTGGCCAATCTCTCTTACATGATGGCCCAGCAGGGTAAGAAGGTGCTGCTAATCGGGTGCGACCCGAAAAGCGACACCACCTCGCTGCTTTTCGGCGGTCGTGCCTGCCCAACCATCATCGAAACCTCGTCGCGTAAAAAGCTGGCGGGTGAGCCGGTTTCAATCGGTGATGTGTGCTTCAAGCGTGACGGCGTCTTCGCCATGGAACTCGGCGGCCCCGAGGTCGGGCGAGGCTGTGGCGGGCGCGGCATCATCCACGGCTTCGAAACGCTCGAGAAGCTCGGCTTCCACGAGTGGGATTTCGATTTTGTGCTGCTGGACTTTCTGGGCGACGTCGTCTGCGGCGGCTTTGGCCTGCCCATCGCGCGCGACATGTGCCAGAAGGTCATCGTGGTGGGAAGCAACGACCTGCAATCGCTCTACGTTGCCAACAACGTCTGCTCGGCAGTCGAATACTTCCGAAAGCTCGGCGGCAACGTGGGTGTCGCAGGGATGGTCATCAACAAGGACGACGGAACGGGCGAGGCTGCCGCGTTTGCAGAGCGAGCCGGTATCCCGGTGCTCGCTGCGATTCCTGCGCATGAAGACATCCGGCGCAAAAGCGCCAGCTACGAAATCATCGGCCGCCCTGGCAATGAGTGGGCGCCGCTCTTCGAAACGCTTGCCACCAACGTCGCTGAAGCACCGCCCATTCGGCCAAAACCGCTGTCTCAGGACACCTTGCTCGGTTTGTTTGCAGCCGGTGCAGTGGGTCGTGACGTCGTGCTTCAACCCGCCACGGTCGCTGACATGATGGGGCGTGACGTGATCGAGAAGCCTTCGCTCGAAGTGGTCTACGAGCAGATCTAAGCAAGAAGCAACGAGCACATCACCATGAACGCGCGCCAATCGATTCCGATCCTGCCAGCCGACGCAGAGCCTGCACAGGCCGTGGCGGCTGCCGTGAGCGGCTCCGCAGCGGGCGTCGCAGATGCATCAGGCCTGTCGTGCCATGGCGGCCGCGATCAGATGCTCGAGGCGGCCCGCAAGGCGGGCAAAACCGAAACGCTCGAGCGCTATGCGGCCGACTATCCCAAAGGCCCGCATGACCAGCCGCAAAGCATGTGTCCGGCCTTCGGATCGCTTCGGGTGGGGCTACGCATGCGTCGCACGCACACGATCCTCTCCGGATCAGCATGCTGCGTCTACGGGCTCACGTTCACCTCGCACTTCTATGGCGCACGCCGCAGCGTGGGCTATGTGCCGTTTAACTCCGAAACACTGGTCACCGGCAAGCTGTTCGAGGATATTCGCGAAGCCGTTTATCGCGAGGCAGATCCGGCCCGTTACGACGCACTGGTCATCATCAATCTATGCGTCCCAACCGCAAGCGGCGTACCGCTTCAGCTGCTCCCGCGCGAGATCAACGGCGTTCGCATCATCGGCATTGACGTACCCGGTTTTGGCGTGCCTACCCATGCCGAGGCGAAAGACGTTCTGGCCGGCGCCATGCTTCAGTACGCGCTCAGCGAAGTGCGTGCAGGTCCCGTGGCAGCGCCTCGCCAAGGGCGGGCTGCGCTGCCCACAGTCACGTTGCTGGGCGAACTTTTCCCAGCTGACCCCATGAGCGTAGGCCAGATGCTCGCGCCACTGGGGCTTGCGCTGGGAACCACCGTTCCCACCCGCGAATGGCGCGAACTTTATGCGGCGCTTGATTGCGCGGCCGTGGCAGCGGTTCACCCGTTTTACACCGCCAGTCTTCGCGTATTCGAGTCCGCGGGTCGACCCATCGCAGGATCGGCGCCGGTAGGCTATGAAGGCACAGCAGAGTGGCTGCGCGCGATCGGTGAAGCGGCAGGCGTTGGCGAGCGTGCAATTGGTGCAGCCCGCGACGCGGTGCTACCAGGAATCCGCGCGGCTCTGGCCCGTGCCCCCATCAAAGGTCGCATAACGGTGAGCGGCTACGAGGGCTCGGAGCTGCTGGTAGCGCGGCTGCTCATTGAAAGCGGCGCCGACGTGCCGTATGTTGGTTCAGCCTGTCCCCAAACCGCCTATAGCGCCGCAGATCGCGCCTGGCTTGAGGAGCACGGCACACGCGTTCAGTACCGCGCATCGCTTGAGCATGATCTCGCTGCCATCGAAGAGTTCGGTCCCGATCTTGCCATCGGTACCACGCCAGTGGTGCAGGCCGCCAAGCAGAAAAGCCTGCCCGCACTCTACTTCACCAACCTGATCTCAGCGCGCCCACTGATGGGAGCTGCCGGGGCGGGGTCGCTGGCGCAGGTCATCAATGCCGCAATCGGTAACCGCGCCCGCTTCGATCAGATGAAAGCGTTCTTTGGCGATGTGGGAGAGGGCGCCAACGCCGGGGTCTGGGAGCAGGTGCCCGTTGATCGCCCCGAATTCCGGGCACTTACGCGTCGTCGCGTGCAGAAGGCCGCCGCGCAACGCAAAGCCGAGGAGATGGGCTGATGCTGGTGCTCGACCACGATCGCGCTGGGGGCTACTGGGGGGCGGTTTACGTCTTCACGGCGGTTAAGGGGCTGCAGGTAGTGATCGATGGCCCGGTGGGCTGCGAGAATCTTCCGGTCACCTCGGTGCTGCACTACACCGATGCCTTGCCGCCGCACGAGCTGCCCATTGTGGTCACGGGGCTTGCCGAGGAGCAGCTGGGTCGCGAAGGCACCGAAAACGCCATGCGTCGGGCCCATGCTGTTCTCGACCCGGATCTGCCCGCCGTGGTGGTAACCGGTTCGATCGCTGAAATGATCGGCGGTGGGGTAACCCCCGAGGGCACCACCATCCAACGATTTCTCCCACGCACGATCGACGAAGACCAATGGCAGGCTGCCAATCGCGCCATGCTGTGGCTCTGGAGCGAATACGGTCCGCGTAAAGTCCCCGAGCCCAAGGCTCGAAAAGAAGGCGAGCGCCCGCTGGTTAACCTGATTGGCCCAGCCTATGGCACCTTCAATATGCCCAGCGACCTCGCCGAGATCCGTCGCTTGGTCGAAGGCATCGGCGCCGAGATCAACCTGGTGTTTCCGCTGGGAACCCACCTGGCTGACATCGCCCGGCTGGCCGATGCGCAAGTCAATATCTGCATGTATCGAGAGTTTGGCGCGCTGCTGTGCGAAGCGCTTGAGAGGCCATGGCTGCAGGCGCCTATTGGCCTGCACAGCACCACCCGGTTCCTTCGCAGTCTGGGTGAACTGTTAGGGCTTGACCCAGAACCATTCATCGAGCGCGAAAAGCACACCACGATCAAACCTGTATGGGATCTGTGGCGCTCCGTCACGCAAGACTTCTTCGGCACTGCCAGTTTTGCGGTGGTGGCTAGCGACACCTACGCGCGCGGGCTTCGTAACCTCTTTGAAACCGAACTGGGCCTGCCTTGCGCCTTCGCTGTGTCGCGAAAGCCAGGCGACAAGACCGATAACGAGACCATTCGCAAGCACTGCCACGAAAAAAGCCCGCTTGTGATGTTCGGCAGCTACAACGAGCGCATGTATCTGGCCGAAAAAGGCTCGCGGGCAAGTTATGTCCCTGCATCATTTCCTGGCGCGATCATTCGTCGGCACACCGGTACACCCTTCATGGGGTACGCGGGCGCAACGTATCTGGTCCAGGAGTTCTGCAACGGGCTATTCGATGCGCTGTTTCACATCCTGCCGTTGGGCAGCGATATGGACAAGGTCGATGCCACACCCACGGGAACCGTTGCGCCCGATGCGCGCAGTCTCGACTGGGACGAGCCCGCGCGCGAGCGGCTCGCCGAGCTGGTGGCTGATGAGCCCGTGCTGATTCAGATCTCTGTTGCCAAACGCCTGCGGGACCGCGCCGAGCGCGACGCCCGCGAGGCTGGTGAAGACCGTGTGACCTCGGCCCGCATCGATCAGGCGGCCGGGATCGTTCGGAAGGCGGTTACCGCATGAGTGCTGCCTCCCTCTCCTCGAACAAGCCTCTTCAAAGAGGCGAACCGAACGTCGTGGCGTGGTGCTGCGGCTGCCTGATCCACGCGGGCCCAGCGTGGAGCCGGCCTTCATGGCCGCCTCAATGGAGAACATCCCATGAGTGACAAGAAGAGCATCTCCGGGCTCACTGACGAGGAAGCCCAGGAGTTTCACACGTATTACATGCAGGGCCTGGTGGGCTTCACGGCGCTTGCCGTGATCGCGCACATCCTCGTCTGGGCCTGGCGCCCCTGGTTCCACTGATCTCATCCGTACAGGGATAGTCATGACACCACTCAGCAACACATCGGCCCGCCATGAAACGCTGGGCGATTCGCTCGCCTCTCACTTCATCTTCGCGGTTTGCTTCGTCACATTTTTATGTGTCGCAGTGTTTGCGTCGTTGCTGCTGCTGCCGTGGCGTTCCTGGCTGCCTGGTGCGGAAAGCAGTGAAACCTTGTTGGGCGGTGTCAGGGGCGCTGTTTACACCCTGATGTCGCACCTCATCTGACTGGAGATTGATCTATGTGGCGCGTTTGGAAACTGTACGACCCGCTGCGCGCAATGGTTGCGCAAGGCGTTTTCCTGTTCGGGCTGGCAGCAATGATTCATCTCATTCTGCTCAGCACCACCAACTTCAACTGGCTCGATGGCATGAGTCAGGCTCAGTACAAGGCCGCCCAGGCCGCGGCTGCAGCCAAGAAGTAGGCAAGCAAGAAGAGGCAGGCGGTCCGGCTTACGCCGGTCCGCCGCTCGAGACGATAGTTGGGAGGGCCGACAGATGGCGATGTTGAGCTTTGAAAGGAAATACCGAGTGCGTGGCGGCACGCTGCTCGGCGGTGACCTGTTCGATTTTTGGGTGGGTCCGTTCTACGTGGGTTTCTTTGGCATCACCACGGTCTTCTTTACCTTTGTCGGCACTGCGCTGATTCTGTACGGCGCCGCAATCGGCGGTACCTGGAATCTGTGGCAAATCAATATTGCGCCGCCCGATCTCAAGTATGGGCTAGGGCTTGCGCCGTTGAAGGAGGGCGGGCTCTGGCAGATCATCACGGTGTGTGCAATTGGAGCCTTTGGCTCCTGGGCGCTACGCGAGGTTGAGATCAGCCGGAAACTCGGTATGGGCTACCACGTGCCGGTGGCATTCAGCGTGGCGGTGTTCGGCTATGTAACCCTGGTCGTGATTCGGCCGGTTCTGCTGGGTGCATGGGGCCACGGTTTTCCCTACGGCATTCTCAGTCACCTCGACTGGGTTTCAAACGTGGGCTACCAATACCTGCACTTTCATTACAACCCGGCGCACATGATCGCGGTGTCGCTGTTCTTTACCACGACGCTGGCGCTTGCAATGCACGGTGGTCTGATTCTGTCTTCCACCAATCCGCCCAAAGGCGAACTGGTCAAGACCCCAGAGCATGAAGACTCGTTCTTTCGCGACATCATCGGTTACTCGGTGGGAACGCTGGGCATTCATCGGCTGGGTCTGTTTCTTGCGCTGTCGGCAGTGTTCTTCAGCGCAGTATGTATCGTGATCAGCGGCCCCTTCTGGACCCGCGGCTGGCCCGAATGGTGGGGCTGGTGGCTGCGCCTGCCGATCTGGTCATGACTGGAGAACCCCAATGAAAACAACACTCCTTCCAGTTCCCTACTACCAGAATCTGTTCACCCGCGTTCGCGTGGATGCGCCCACCTATCCGGGAGTCCCGCTCGAGCGCGATCGCGACAACGCCGAGCGAACTGGCGGTATCCATGTGCAGGCGCTCGCCTGGTTTGGTAACGCGCAGATAGGACCGATTTATCTGGGCTTTCTGGGCGTCGCGTCGCTGATCTTTTTCGTGATGGGCTTCACGGTCATTGGCTGGAACATGCTGGTTCAGGTGAACTACAGCCCAATCGAGTTTGTGAAGCAGCTGTTCTGGCTGTCACTGGATCCACCCTCGGCCAAGTACGGCTTGAAGTTCCCGCCCATGAACGAAGGGGGATGGTGGCTGTTCTCAGGCTTCTTCATCACCGTCTCTATTCTGCTGTGGTGGGCGCGCATTTACCGTCGTGCACGTGCACTGGGATTGGGAACCCATATCGCCTGGGCCTTCGCGGCAGCGATCTGGTTGTATCTGGTGTTGGGTCTGTTCCGTCCGGTGTTGATGGGGTCATGGTCTGAGGCGGTGCCTTTCGGAATCTTCTCTCACCTCGATTGGACTACCGCGTTCTCGCTACGCTACGGCAACCTGTTCTACAACCCGTTCCATATGCTGTCGATCGCCTTCCTGTACGGGTCGGTACTGCTGTTTGCCATGCACGCAGGAACCATCCTGGCTGTCGGTCGATACGGTGGTGAGCGCGAGATCGAACAGATCTACGATCGTGGCACTGCGAGTGAGCGCGCCGCGCTGTTCTGGCGCTGGACCATGGGTTTCAATGCAACGATGGAGTCGATTCACCGCTGGGCATGGTGGTTTGCGGTGCTCACCTGTGTCACGGGCGGCATCGGCATCCTGCTAACGGGTACCGTCGTCGATAACTGGTACCTGTGGGCGGTCAAGCATGGCGTCGCGCCAGCCTATCCGGAAATCTGGGGTCCGGTCGTTGATCCCTCGGTTGCGAAATAACAGGAGCCCCGACATGGCGCAAACTCGATTCGCCCTGATCGCCGCTGCCGGTGTGTTGGCGAGCATGCTGCTCGCCGGTTGCGAGCGCCTGCCAATGGATACCCAGCAGGTGGGTTTCCGTGGCACAGGCATGGAGCAGGTCATTAACCCCCGCATCGTTGCGGCGAATGCCTCGCGGCATGAGGCACCACCGGTGCTCGATCCTGCGGATGCAAGCGGGCCCAAGGCAAGCCAGGTCTATCAGAACGTCAAGGTGCTGGGCAATCTCAGCGTCGGTGAATTCACCCGCGTGATGATCGCCATGAGCAACTGGGTGGCGCCTGAGCAGGGCTGCGTGTACTGCCACAACCCTGCCAACTTTGCCGATGACTCCATGCAAACCAAGATCGTCTCGCGCCGCATGGTGCAGATGACTCAGGAAATCAATAGCAGCTGGAAGAACCACGTCGCAGACACGGGCGTCACCTGCTACACCTGTCATCGGGGCAAAAACGTTCCGGAGTACAAGTGGTTTGCTGATCCTCCGGCGCCCACTGCGGGTCGGATGCTGGGCAACGATTTTGGCCAGAACAAAGCGGGCAAGAAGTCGGTCGGTAACGCCTCGCTACCGTACGATCCCTTCACACCCTATCTGCTCGGCAAGGAAGAAATCCGGGTCACGGCTACCACAGCCTTACCGGTCAATGCCCAGGCGCCGCTCAAGCAGGCAGAAGTGACACACGGCCTGATGATCCATATGTCTGAGGGTTTGGGGGTGGGCTGTGTTCACTGCCACAACACCCGCGCCTTTGCTGAGTGGGACCAGAGCCCGCCCGCTCGGGTTCAGGCCTGGCATGGAATTCGGATGGTGCGCGATGTGAACAATGTGTTCATGGTGCCGCTCACACCCGGTCAGCCTAAAGAGCGCCTGGGGCGCACGGGTGACATCGCCAAGGTCAACTGCGCGACCTGCCACCAGGGCGCTAACAAGCCCTTAAACGGCGCCAAGATGCTTACCGCCCATCCAGAGCTTGCAAAGCCGCCTGGTGCGCCGGTGAGAACCTCGGCGCTTGGCGAGCTTCCGCTGTTGCTGACCAAACCGGCCAACTGATTTTGATGTGCTGCTTACCGCATCTTCAGCCGCTGCAACGCCTGCGTGTATCGCTTGCGGCGGCTGATCCCTCAACCCAAGCAGGAGGCTGAGCAATCCACCTTCTGAGAACCTGACAGCAGGCGAAGTCCCGAATGGGACGCGCCCGAAAGTTTCGGCACTCGTATCATTCCTACCCATCCTCCGGTGTCTCGTGCCAGACGCCCCCGGTCTTCGGGAGGCGTCGTTTTTTTTGTGGAACGCGAACTGACTCGTCAGCTTGTGGGTGCGTCCACTTGCGAAGGAATATCAATTCCGAAGTGCTTGCTGGCAATTTGCTGAAGCTGCTCGAACACAATGCCAACGCGTACTGGGCGGAAATTGCGCAGGTCAATAATGGACGAACCCAGTCCCCGATCGTTGCTGTATTTCGACGCACCGCGATCGAGCGCAAGCGCTGCGCAGTCAACCACTTCTCGTTCGACGTCTTTAAAGTGAAATTTGCTGCCTGTGAGCGAACGGTTGGCCGACGACCCGAATACAGGTTTGAGTGTTTCAAGCGCGCGTCGGGCGATTTCGTTGTGGGTTGGGCCAGCGTTCATCAAGATGTCCATGGTGCCGGCCTTGGATGCATTGGACAGCACAAACGGCGCTACATCCCGAAATAGCGGATGGTCCGCGCGGAACGGCGCGACGATTGAGATTGGAAGCTGGTGGTCAAAGATCACCGCGCGTACGAAATCGCGTGCACGCTCGCCAATGTCGATTACCTCAAGAAACATGTCATACGAACCAAACATGCCGCAGGGCTTGGAGAAGCTGCGCTGCTTGGCTTCATAGATGCGCCGAATGGCGGGTTCGGTATGTCCGACGATCGCGTAGCCAACATCAGCCTTGAAGATCGCGATGCCGCCAGCGAGCACGGTGTCGTGGACCTGCCGGCCGTCGGCGACCGGATCAAAAGTGGTTGTTTGAGTCATCGTGTCTCCTCCGAGGGGTCAGTAAGCTCGGAGCGAAGCTTACCGACTCAACTGTTCAGTCGTACAGCCTCGAAGTTGAGCAGCGCGGCAAAGCTGACCCACAGCAGATAGGGAACCAGCAGCGCCGCAGCGCGCGGCGCATAGCGGCGCAGGTGCACAATGAGCGCAACGATCGAACCCCACAGCAGCACGACTTCGGCGAGCGCCCAGTCTGGCCGCTGCAGAAAAAAGTACAGGAGGCTCCAGCCTACGTTGGCAAGCGCGTTGAGGCCGAACAGCCAAAGCATGGTCCGTCGAGGCGAGGGTGTCCTCGCGGCGCCTGCTCGCCAACCCACCACGGCCGCCCAGGCGATGAGGAAAAACAATGTCGTCCAAGCGGGGCCGAATACCCAGTCGGGTGGTTTGAACCAGGGCTGTTTGAGCGCGAAATACCACTCGTCCAGCCGAGTCAGAGCACCGCCCACGCTGGCGACGGCCACCACGCAGAGCGCGGCGATCAGCGAATCAAGCCTAAGACCGCGCGCGCGAGGATCGGCCTCGGGCGCGTCGGTGACGAGTGACGGGGGAGAGGGTTTGGGGGAAGAGTTAGAGCGATTGCTTGAAGCGGTCATGCCTTGACGATACCGAACAGATGCGCAATGTCTTTGAAGAAGATGCGCAAGTGTGCCAGCGGTCGCCGACGAACCAGCCGCTTATTCATGTAGGCATCGAAGGTAATTTGCTGCACGTCGCGGTCGCGGCAGATTTTGACGAACTGCTCACGCCGTTTGTCGTTTCCGTACCAGAAGCGCTGCAGAAGACCGAGCACGAAGAACACTCGCCCGTGCTCTTTCATGAAGCGCTTTCTCGCCATGGCAAGCTCGCTGCCACGCCCGGTTGCGAGGGCTGCGAGTGCCGACTCAGCGGCCAGTCGGCCACCCAGCATTGCATAAAAGATTCCCTCGCCTGATGCCGGCGCGACGACGCCCGACGCATCGCCCGCCAGCACCACGTTGCGACCGTTGTCCCAACGCGGCAAGGGCTTGAGCGGAATGGGAGCACCCTCTCGGCGCAAGGTTTCGAAGCGATCGAGACCTGCTGTTTTTCGAAGCTCTGCCACCGCACCGCGTAGCGAGAATCCTTTGTCCATGCTGCCTGTGCCCACCGAAAAACATTTGCCGTGGGGAAAGACCCAGCCGTAGAAGTCGGGTGACAAGGTGCCGCGGTAGTAGACATCGCAGCGCGAGGGGTCATAGTCGACGCTTGCCCGCTCGTCGGCAGCAGGCGCTCGCACGATCTCATGGTAGGCGAATACAAATTTGCCCTTGTCGAAGCCCTCGATAGCCTGAGCGGCCACGCGCGACTTGGCGCCGTCGGCGCCGATGACCAGACGCGTGCGTACCTGTACCTCGGTCTCGCTACGTTCGCCTGCGCTCGCGCGGCTTTGAATGCTGACGGTTGTGACGCCGTTGGCGTCGGGGCCGCTGAGTCGCTCAAAGGTACCGATCATGCGCGTGGCGCCGTGTTCCGCGGCTCGCACCCGAAGCCACTCGTCGAACTCATCACGATCGACCAGACCGACAAAGCCGTTTTCAATGGGAATATCGACCCGCTTGTCTGAGGGCGAGATCATCCTGGCGCAGCGCGCATGAGCCACCAGCAGGTTCTCTGGGATGTCGAAGTCTCGAATGGCGCGTGGCGGGATGGCGCCACCGCATGGCTTGATCCGCCCCGCCCGGTCAACCAGCAGAACACGGCGCCCTGCGCGGGCAAGATCATCGGCCGCTGTGGCGCCCGCGGGGCCGCCGCCGATCACCACAACGTCATAAAGAGTGTCTTCAAGCATGAGCGGCTTCCTGGGAAAGGGGTTGCTGCGGCGAAGGGTTCTGAGATTGATAGGGTGAAGCGGGCTCGCGGATCTGGCTTGCCAGACGAGCCGATACGATGAACAGAAGCGCTTCGAGGCCAAACACAAGCGCGTAGGCGATCGCGATATCGTTGATGACCAGGCGCGCGACGTCGGACAGCACGGTACCCAGTAGGCCGCCTCCACCAAAGGCGAGCGCCTGAGCGGCGCCCCACAGACCCATCCTGGTACCCTCGCGCCGACCTTCGCCTTCGCCGGCCAGCCGCATCATGGATGCAATCGCTGCAATCGAGAACGCGCCGTTGGCCGCACCCAGCAGGAATACGTTGGCGCGCAGCGGCCAACCTGGCCCCACGATGCCGGCGGCAACCAGGCCGGCTAGCGCAAAGCCTGAGGCGATGCATCCGCTTACGGTCCAGAACTTCAGCGATCCGAGTCGCCGTCCAAACAGGCGACCGCTGCCCGCCAGTGCCACCAGTAGCATGCCGCAGAGGATGCCGGAGTGCTGCAGGCCAGATAGCTTGGTGGTTTCACCTGGGCTAAAGCCGAACACGGTGCCTGCAAAGGGTTCAAGAATCAGGTCTTGAGCGCTGAATGCAAGCATTGAGACGAAGACAAAAATGGTGAAGTGGCGGGCGGCTGGCTCGCGCCAGACCTTGCTGAGCGTGGCCCGAAAGCCTTCCTTGACGACGGGATCAGTTGCGGCACCTTCAGGCGCGGGAGCCGCGCGTTCAAGCCGAATCAGCATCAGTGCGGTCATGACCAGCGCAATGACGGCTACACCCGATGCGACAGCGAGTAACCGTGCCTCGGAATAAGGGTCAAGCAGATGCCCCGCGATGCCTGCGGTCACAGCGAACCCGGCGATCATCATCAGCCAGACCATTGTGGCGGCACCTGCGCGACGCTTAGGCGCCACACGCTTGGCGAGCAGTACCAGCACCGAGGTGCCGCTTGCGCTCACGCCAACGCCAATTAGCAGAAACGCGAGCACCGATAACGCAATGCCGGACGCGAGTGACGTGCTCATGGTTGTGACCGCGACCGCGCCCAGCACACCGCCACAGGCAAGCACTGCCATACCACCAAGGATCCAGGGGGTGCAGCGTCCGGACCGATCGGAACCAAACCCCATGCGGGGGCGCAGGATCTGCACCGCATAGTGCATGGCAACGAGCAGACCAGGCAGCACCGCTGGCAGTGCCAGCTCGACGACCATGATCCGATTCAGCGTGGAGGTAGCCAGAACCACGACACCGCCCAGACAGGCCTGAATCAGACCGAGCCTTGCAATCGAAAGCCAGCCAAACCCCTGGTCTGGCTCCGGAGGGAGCGTCAACTCTGATTCGGTTGAATGAGTCATGGGCGATTCCTCCTTGATGCTGATTGCGCTGGCTTCACGGATACGTGCCGTGAGGCTCAGCCCAGGGCCCTGAGCGCAAACGCGCTCACCATCATTCCTGACACATAGAGCGGCACACCGAAGCCGCTGTAGAAGAGCGCCTGCTCGATTGGGGCGGCTATCAGGCGACGCATCAGAAGGGCTTGTGCGACGATCAGCAGGGCTACCGCGATCGCTGATGCTGGCGCGCCCCACTGAAGAAGCAGTACCACCACGACGACCTGTGGCACTGCCATGACCCAGCAGGCCACGCGTGCCGCCCGCGCTGCGCCAAGCTGAACGGGAAGCGATCGGATACCCATGCGCGAATCGCCTTCAATGGCCTTGAAGTCGTTGAGGGTCATGATGCCGTGGGCGCCGATGCTGTAGAGAAGCGCAAGCAGCAGCGACCGAGTTTCGGGAAGCGCACCCCCCGCCATCACCGCAGCGCCAGTGACCCATGCAAGGCCCTCGTAGGACAGTCCGCAGGCGAGGTTCCCCCACCAACCGTTTTGCTTGAGCCGAACGGGCGGCATGCTGTAAGCCCAAGCGAGCACCAGACCAAGCGTCGCCGCGACAAAGCCCCAGGTGCCAAGACCGGTTGCGACGAGTAGCGAGAGCACAGTCCAGGCGATCGCTACGTACAGCCCCCATCGCCCTGGCATCCGGCCCGACGGGATGGGCCGGTGCGGCTCGTTGATAGCGTCAACGTGACGATCGAACCAGTCGTTCACCGCCTGACTGGTGGCGCACACCATGGGTCCAGCCAGCAGCACGCCGAGCAGTGCAAGCTGCCAGTGCGTGGTGAGTTGTGCACCCGATGCGATCACGCCACAGGCGAACGCCCACATGGGCGGAAACCAGGTGATGGGCTTCAGCAACTCGGTGAAAGCTGAGAGCGTGGGGAGGGTGCGGGCGGTCATGAGTGGATTCTCTACTTGACAAAACCGAACGTCAATTGCAATTTACACGTTCTTGCGCTGTCGCGTGCACCTGTGTTCGCGTGACTACGCCTGGCCCGTCGCGAGGAGGCGACAGCCACCCATGCTCCAGTCCGCTTCAGATGCTTTACCCCTTACCGGTCCAACCGGGTCGCCCATCTCGCCATCGCCCTCGGGCGCGCTCCCGGGGGATGCTCGCCAACCGTCATCCGCGGCTCCGGCGCGCGTGCGACGGGTGGCCCCGGTGCGCGCTTCACCGTCCGACGCCCCGCGCGTCGTCGTCATCGGGAGTGGGTTCGGCGGATTAGCCTGCGCCATCCGGATGCTCTGCAAGGGCTATCGCGTTACGGTGCTTGAGCGGCTGGATCAGCCTGGTGGACGCGCAAGCGTCTTCAAACAGGATGGCTTTACGTTTGACGCAGGGCCTACCATCGTGACCGCGCCCTTCCTGTTGGAAGAGCTCTGGGCGCTCGCTGGTCGCCGTTTCGCTGACGACGTAGATCTGCGCCCCATGAACCCGTGTTACCGAATTCGATTCCATGACGGATCGCACTTTGACTACCAGCGTGATCCGCAGGCGATGATCGAAGAGGTCCGTCGGGTCAGCCCCGACGACGTCGATGGGCTTCGCTCATTCATGCTCGAGGCCGACCGCTGCTTTCGAATCGGCTACGAGGGCCTGGGTACGGTTGCATTCGAGTCCCTGGGGGATCTGTTTGCCGCGCTGCCTGCAATGGTCCGGATGCGTGCGTGGCGAAGTATTTACAGCATGGCGTCGCGTCATTTCAAGAGCGAGAAGCTGCGTCAGGTGTTCAGCTTTCATCCGCTTCTGATTGGCGGCAATCCCATGACGGTCACGGGCGTCTACAGCCTCATTCCGTCGCTCGAGCGCATCCACGGCGTGCACTCCGCCATGGGCGGCACAGGCGCGATCGTGGCCGCGATGGCCCGACTGATTGGCGACCTGGGTGGCGAGATTCGACTTGGCGCTGATGTCGCACGGATTCGCGTGGTCGATCGACAGGCGCGCGGCGTCATCCTCTCAGGCGGTGAACGCATCGATGCCGACATCGTGGTGTCGAACGCCGATAGCGCCTGGACTTACCGCCATCTGCTGAAGGACACGCCTCGCCGCGTCTGGAGCGATCGCAAAGTTGACCGCTCGGCGTACTCGATGGGACTGTTTGTCTGGTACTTCGGTACCCGACGTCGCTATCCCGACATACCACACCACATGATTCTGCTTGGGCCGCGCTATCGCGATCTGCTCAACGACATCTTTCAACGAAAAATTCTGGCCGATGATTTCAGTCTGTATCTGCATCGGCCAACTGCCACCGACCCATCGCTTGCGCCCGAAGGCTGCGACACGTTCTATGTGCTGTCGCCCGTACCGCATCTGGAAGCTGGAATAGACTGGGCCAGCCGTGCCGAGCCCTATCGGAAGCTTATCCAGAACATGCTTGGCGAGACGGTACTGCCGCAACTCGCTGACTCAATCTGCACCGAACGGCTGCTGACACCAGCCGACTTTGAATCGCGCTACCTTGCCTATCGGGGCGCCGCGTTTGGGATGGAGCCACGGCTGTTGCAAAGTGCGTGGTTCCGTCCGCATAACCGCAGCGAAGACATCGACGGCCTTTATCTGGTTGGTGCCAGCACGCATCCTGGCGCGGGCATTCCGGGGGTTCTTACGTCGGCGAAGGTGCTCGACTCAATCATTCCGCCTGCCCACAGTGTGCGCGAGGCGAGGGTACAGGCCCTGCGATGAACATGAGCCACAGCCCCGAGATCGAAAGGCTGCTTGCCGCGCCCGCACCCGATTGCGTCGAACTGATGCGACACGGATCGAAATCCTTCTTCGCTGCGTCCCGTCTGCTGCCCACCCGCTACCGTGACGCTGCGGTATCGCTTTATGCGTTTTGCCGCGTGGCCGATGACGAAGTCGATGGCAGCGGTGCAAGCCCCGACACGTTGGCTCAGCTTCACGCGCGGCTCGATTCGATTTACGCGGGTACGCCCTATGAGGTCGCAGCCGATCAGGCGTTTGCGCGGGTGGTGCATCGCTATCGTCTGCCACGGCGTATTCCGATGGCGCTGCTTGAGGGCTTTCAGTGGGATGCTCAGGGGCGCCGCTATCAGACCTTCCCCGAGCTACTCGATTACTGCGCGCGTGTAGCGGGCACGGTTGGCGCAATGATGGCGCTGGTCATGGAGGTGCGCGACGAACGTGCGCTCGCGCGAGCGTGTGAGCTGGGCGTTGCGATGCAGCTCACCAATATCGCCCGAGATGTGGGTGAAGATGCCCGCATGGGCCGCGTGTATCTACCGATCGAGTGGCTTCGCGACGAAGGACTCGATCCAGATACATGGCTGCTCGATCCCCGCTTCTGCTCGCCGATTGCCAGGCTGGTTGAGCGCCTGCTTGGCGAGGCCGATGCCCTCTACCGTCGCGCTGAAGAGGGGCTTTGGAACCTGCCGCGTGGCTGCCGACCAGCGATCCTCGCGGCGCGTCACATCTATGCAGATATCGGGGGTGAAATCCGTCGCGCACGGCTTGACTCCGTCAATCGGCGCGCCGTGGTGAGCGGGCGCAAAAAACTGGTCCGTGTCATGCAAAGCCTACCTTGCGCGCTTGCTGCGCCAAGGCGGCCGCGCGGTCATCAGCCTTTAGATGCCATTCGGTTTCTGGTGGATGCGGCGCATTCGGCGATCGGCGATTTACCGCCCCGCAATGTCGCTGAGAAGGCCGCGTGGATGGTCAACCTGCTGGTAACCGTTGCCGAGCGGGAGCGTTCAGCGCAGCCTTGGCATCCGCCAGGGCAGCATCAATCTGACCAGCGCTGATCGAAGCCGCGGGCCGTTCAGCGTCTCGTGCACCGATAACACCTGCTCGCCATCCACAGTCGACTCTGCCAGAGAGCGCACATAAAACGGCGTGTCTTCCAGGGTTCGCGCGATTCGGGGCTTGGGCCCGTGCGCTTCTGAACGGATCGATCGGCCAATGCGCCAGCCAGTGCGTGCTAATGCCTGCCGCGGCCCCGGATCGAAGTCGCTCACGCGGCCATCGGACAGAAAGCGCTTGGCGATCAGATGCTCTCCGCCATCACGGGTGCGCAGGTCATAGACTACAGCTGAGGATCCATCCGCAAGGGTTGCTCGCGACCAGTCCCACTCATCGTAGCGCGCCTCGATCGGCTCATCGCCTTCGTTCGAGTCGAGGTATCCGTGCCCCTGCCACTGAATCCCGGGCGAATCGAAGTTGACCGCGATTCTGCTGGCCGGCGCGAGGGGGCCCCAGCGGTGCCGGCCAGACGGGTCGAGCGGCCACTGCCAGTCGAACCAGCGCGGCGCGGATAACCGAACCGTGCCCCGCACTGCCACTGGAATTGGCGCTGAGCGTTCGTCGATCCGGATGATGAGCTCGGACCCGTTCCACTCGAGCGCGCTGGGACCGACCCGAAAGTGCGTGGCGCTGCGCTCGATGCTTGCGCGACTGCGCTCGGTCATCGTCCAACGCTTTCGGCCTGGCGTGTAAAGCGCGACATTGATTGCGCAGAAATTTTCGGGATCAACCGTAGTGCCCTGACGCGCGGCGCGCTCGCGTGCCCAGGCGTAGTAAGGCGAGAACACGCTGCCCACGAACGCGATGATGGTGATGGCGTGCGTGCCGCAGTCGCTTAGTCCATCGACATACCACCAGAGATACGAACCCGAGCTGACCGCCTGGTCGAATCGAGGTGTGCCATCAGGGTTGCGGCCGCGAGCCGGCCCGACAGCGTGGCCATCGGCACGCCCGCTCCCGGGTGTGCGCTGCCCCCCGCGAGGAACAAGCCTGGAATCGGTGTGCTCGCCGAGGGCCTGCGAAACGAGGACATCCAACCGTGCGGGGCCATCCCGTAAAGCGCTCCGCCGCTCGCCGGAAAGCGTTCGTGAAAGTGCTGCGGTGTGGTGCAAACCGGTGAGCCGATCACCGATTGAATCGTGAGGCCACAGCGTTGCAGATGGGAAAAGGCCGCTGTCTCGCATTGTTTGATCTCCTCGGCGTCCAGCGGCGCGCGGTCGCCGCGCGCAGGGGCATTAATTAGGCAGAACAGGCGCTCAGGTGCGTTGGCGCTTGCGCTGCGCGCAGGCGCGCGATCCTGTGCGCAAAGGTAGAGCGTGGGCTTGCTCGGCAGTCGCCCGCGCTCGAAAACATCCGTAAACTCACTCGCATAGTCAGGCTGGAAAAACACATTGTGGTAGCTGAGATCGAACCCGCTGGGAACGCCGTGAATAGCCCAGGTCAAGGCCGAGAGTGAGCGCGGTGCGACCGCCTCAGGCCTAACCGCTGCGCGAACCGTATCGCCGAGCAGTCCCGTGTGCAGCGCCTGAGCATCGCCATTGAAAATGATGGCATCGGCTTCGAGCTTGCTGTCGTCAGCGAGCGTGACGCTGCGCGCCTGCCCCCCCTTGATGTCGATTCGGCTGACTGCACAATCCAGCCGAACTTCAACGCCGAGTTTGCGCGCCGCGCGTTCAAGGCGCGATGCGACCGCCTGCATGCCGCCTTCTGCCGCCCAGACCCCCCGCAGTTCAACATAAGCGATCAGGGCAAGCGTGGCGGGTGCTTGCCACGGCGAGCCACCGCAGTAGGTGGCGTATCGGCCAAAGAGCTGTCGCATGCGCGGATCGTGAAAATGCCGTCCCAGGCTTTGCCACAGGCTTGCGAAGGGCCCAAGCCCGCCCAGCAGCGCAAGTCCGCGAGCGCCCAGGTCGCGAGTCATTGACGCTAGCGACGGCCGCTCGGCGCGAATGTAGGCGTGCTCGAGAGCATGGTAGAGGCGCCTTGCTTCATCGCAAAATGCGAGAAAACGGGCCGCCTCGGCGGCTCCGGCGAACTCACCAATCGCCTGCGCGGACTGACGCGAGTCGGCATACAGATCAAGGCGTTCGCGCTCAGACCATGCGTGACGCGCGATCACGGGCAACGGATGCAGCTTGAGCGCTTCATCTTCGAAGCGCTCGCCACAGTCTTCCATCAGCCCGTCAAATACCCAGCGCATCGTGAGCACGGTGGGCCCGGAATCGATCTGAACACCGCCGGTCTCGCGCTGATGAATCTTGCCCCCGGTTTGCGCGCTGCGTTCGAGCAACGTGACGGCAACGCCCTGTCGTGCAAGGTCGCAGGCGGCCGCCAGTCCGCCAGCCCCGGCGCCGATCACGATGACTCGACGCTCGCTCACAGGGCGGTCGCCTGCTGGGTGGATACGGGTGTTTGGCTGAGCGGCCAGTTACCGCTGACCTCAAGCACCCGAAATCGCGCGAACATCGATTCGGAAAAAAATCCCTGCGAATACGCCTGCCGGATGGCTTCGAGATGCGCGCCGTCTCTGGCGTAGGCGTCCATTGCTGCCTGGTCCTGCCACAGGCTGAACGTGGCCTGGCGAAGGAGCGGTGCCTCACCCAGGCCCACCGCAAGCATGCAGCCGGGCGCGCGTGCGAGCGATGCCTCGGCGGCGGGCGATAACGACCAAAACCGGCGTGCCAGTCGCGGCCTGATCGATGCGCGCGTGAGCGACGCGATTTGTGCGCCGCCGGATGCGCTTGGGGCCCGCGGATCGGCGGATGTCTGAGGTGCCAGCGTTTGTCCGGACCAGCTGCCGCGGCTCGAGGTCGGCTCGAGCAGCACTGTCAGCCAGTGCTCAGCGCGGGTTCGCCACTGATCGACTTCGGTGGAGTGATGAAGCCAATCACGGGCGGCGTCGGGTCCGTTAAACGCGCTGAACAGGCCCAGTCGATTCAATCCTGGGCGCAGCCCGAAACCACCCTCATGGCCGCTACCGAGCACTTTGCGCCAGCGCATACCTGGTGCTCGCGTTACGGTAAGGGGACCTTTGACCAGCTGCATCAGGCCCCATGCGACATGTGCAGGGCGCCAGATAGCGAGTACCAGCGCAGCGCTGCTGGCTGCCGGGTTCAGATCCGACCGGGCTGTCTGGTCGGATGATCGAACGGGTTCGGCTTCACGCACCGGGTTCGTCGGGATCGGGACCCTCGATCCCGTAGCGGCGAAGCTTGACGTAAAGACTTTGGCGCGAGAGCCCCAGCATGTCGGCTGCCGACGCACGATTATTACGCGTGATCTTGAGTGCGGCCTCGATGCACAGTCGCTCGATCAGGTCGACGGTTTCACCGACGATGTCCTTGAGCGGCATTCGGCCCACCAGACCTGCCAGATCGCTGCTCGATCGGGTAACGGCGGTGGGCTCGTCCTGGGTTCCCAGCCGTCTGCCGGTATCGCGCACAACGAATGCGAGGTAAGGGTCGCTTTCGGTGGCAACCGCAACGCCTGAAATTTCAACGGGAACCGGGATGCCGCCGCTGCCGACCAGCCTGGTTGCAAAGAGGCGAATGGTTCCGCCTTGCGCCAGGCTGTTGATCAATACGGCGAGGTCGGTGTTGGAACGCCCGAGCCAGCGGTTCAGCGGCTCGCCAATGATCTGGCCCGCATGGGCCATTTGGATCATTTCGACAAAGGCGGGGTTAGCGCTTTGGATCAGACCTTTCGCATCGGTGAGCACCACGCCATCGCTGAATTGCCGTATCGCTTCCAGCAGTGATGCATCTTCACCTGTGAAGGCAAGCCGCGACTCGGGTTCAAGTCGCAGCAGCACCATGGTGTCCTCTTCCTGCCGCAGGCTGGAGATGA
>CAZORB010000036.1:28558-31600 GCA_964581825.1 uncultured Bordetella sp. | reverse complement strand
AAGCGCCGTGCGAAGATCGATCGCACCGCCTGCGCGCAACGTCAGATTACCGCCTCGCACCAATCCGGTTGAATCAATCATGGCGATGCCGGTGCCGGCGACCAAACGCATCGCAGCCCGCGAGGCCGACTCGATCGTACCGACCTCAAGCGCGCCCACGGTTTCATAGTCGAGGTTGCCGTTGGCCGCGGCCGCCATCACCAGTCGACCGCCGGTGGCAGCAAGATTCTTCACCCGTATCGCACCCTGGCCCTCAGAAACCAGTGTCACGTTGCCGGTGGTGTTGATCTGCGCAACCCCTGCCGAGGCGCCGGTAATCGCGCCTTGCGCGATCACTGAGAGCGCACCCGTACCTAGCGACAGCGGCACGGCGGCACTGTTGGCGTCGCGCGCATCGATGACCACATCGCCGCCCGCGCGAAGCGCGAGCGCGAGACCATCGGGCAGGTCGCGTTCGATCACGATGTCATCGCCCGCATCCAATTGCAGCGACGCGAGCGCTGTGGTGACCGTCTTCACCGTAATCGTGCCCGTGGCAGCAATCCGCATCGTGGTGGCGCTGGTATCGCGCCATGCATTCAGAAGCGCGTCATCGACGGTCAGGTCGCCGTCGAT
This sequence comes from uncultured Bordetella sp., assembly GCA_964581825.1. Lineage (GTDB taxonomy): Bacteria > Pseudomonadota > Gammaproteobacteria > Burkholderiales > Burkholderiaceae_E > SYIM01. Next base: position 30,985 of record CAZORB010000036.1, on the reverse strand, counting down.
GAGCAGCGGCGCAGCCCCTGGCCAGCGCGTCGCAACCGACGTTGTCGTCGTATTAGAACTGCTTGAGGCCGCGGCCAGCGACGCCGTCGCAGATGCCTCGATGGCTGGGGTTGAACCCAGCACTGAGGCGCTCCGCGCGACCACGGTGATCGACGCCGGCAGCGTTGCCCCGGCAGGCGCCTCCCAACGAAGCGCACCAGGCTTGCCCATGAAGCGGGCGAGCACTGCCGCTTCACCGCGCACCACCAGTCGACGCGCATCGGTTGCCGTATCGCCCGACGCCACCAGCGAGAGCCCGGTGGGTAAGGTGGCCTTGAGTGCGCCAGCGCTGCCGCTTGGGATTTCGATCGTGACGGTTAGCTCGCCTGTACCCGAAACAGGAAGTCCGATTGGCGAGGATCCCAGGTTCAGCGTGGCGTCGGCAGCGACCGTCACCGTGGCGGGCAGCGCGACACGCGGCGCGTCCTGTATGTCTTTGGTGGGTTCCGGTTTGGGGAACGAAATCGTGGCGACAAAGCTCGCTGACGCACCACTCTGCGGTTCGGTGAGCGTCAGGCGAAGTTCGCGCGGTGTGGTGGAGGTAGCGTCGGGTGAGGTGTAGCGAAGCGACGTTGCAGTGACGGTTCGCAGCCAGGTATAGAGCGCCTGCGGCTGACCCGATACCACCAGGTCGCTGGTGTTGTTGCCGCTTACCACCGTGATACCGGTGACATTGCTTGCGGTGAGCGACCCGGCGCTGACCTGTACGCGCAGCTGATGGGTGCGCGTTGCGAGCTCGGTGCCCGTGCTAAGACTTGAGCTGCCTACTGACGCAGGCAACACCAGCGGCGTGGCCACACCAGGCTTGGCAGAGAGCCCCGTAGCAAAGCCGTCGATCTGAACGAACGACGTACCCGCGCCAGGCTGCGCCACCTGGAGCGCGGTGGTGCTCTCGGCCAACAATACGCCGCCCACTTCGCGCACGCTCATCTTGAGCGTCGCAGCGCCTGAACTGGTGACTGTGACACCGCCGCCATTGATCCAGGCATCAAGCGCATCGGCGCTGCCGGTTGCGCGCAGCTGGGTTCGATCATTACCCTGGGCCTGCAGCGTGACGCCGTTGGCAGCGGTGCCGGTCAGCACCGCCTCCGTGGTGTCGAACACCGCGCCGCGTACGTTGAGTCCGCTCTCGGCAGAATTGGGGTGGTGACGTAAATCTTCCCAATTGGATTCCGTCATGCCCCAGGCATAAATCCGGAACTCAACCGGGTCGCTTGACACCAGACCGCCGAGGTCGAAGCGCCAGGTTTCATTGGTCATGCCTGCCCTGGTGTCGAGCGTAATGGTTCTCAGGCTCTGGAATCCATCCACGCTGGTGGCAATTGCCGCGCGGGTCGCGCCAATCCCTGTGGTGCGCGTGTAATGCGTGGTGCTCAGGGTGACCTGGTCAATCCGCATGCCCTTGTTCTCGGCGGGCGTGAGCTGGAAGCTCATGTACGCATCGCGGTTCGGTGTGCTGCCGATCGCGCTTACGAACGCGACCAGGCGGTCGCCGGCTGCGTTGTTCAGGGGGCTGGCATTGGCTGCGGGTGGGCTGGTAAAGCCCAAGTTTCTCCAGGTCTGGGTCAGGGGCGACGCGGTGAGCCCAGTAGCTACGTTGACGGCATTGAGGGGATTGAGTGCATTGGGGTTGGTAGCCCCGGTTCCGGCAGGGTCGTACTGAGCAAGGCGAGCTGCCGTGCCGCCAAAGGTGGGAGCGGCGCCGCCGGTTTGAAGCAGCGGTCCAGCCACATCCAACGTCAGTTCCAGCTGCTTCGAACCGCTATACGTGATCCGGTCAGTGCCCAGCTTGAGCGGTGTCGCGGCATTGCCCACGAAGGTCGTGGAGGCGGGCAACGTGAGTCGGGGCGCAGTTTGTCTACCCACCGGGCCCGCTGGGTCGAACAGCAGTGCGCTGGTGATCGTCTGCGAGTTGACCTGCCCGGTTGGATCAGTAATCGTGAACTTAAGCGAGCCTGATTTCAGGGGCTCGTTGTTGAGCACAGGCATCCGCACGCGAATGCCGGTATCGGCGAGTGCGCTCCGGATCTGCGCAGGCTCACCCTGCAGCGTAATCAGGCGGCTTGCGGAGCCGCTCACGCTGACACCGTTTACCGACTGTTCAAGCTGCAGACGGCCCTCCGCGAAGCTGTCTGAATCGGTATCGACGTTCTGAGGCGGCAGCACTTCGAGCGACACGCTGACCGCATGGCTTAGGCCCGACAGCCAGTTGGCGGGAAGCTTCAGCAGCGAGCCGTTCTGGTCGATCGTCAGGCTGGAGAGATCGACTGGGTCTGGCACTGTCAGTGCGCCAGAGAAATCCCCGCGAACCACCGGCTGCACCCGAACCAGCAGCGCCTGCGACACACTGCGGCCGCCCGCATCAGCGAGTTCGACGAGTACCTGCGC
>CAZORB010000036.1:20116-28458 GCA_964581825.1 uncultured Bordetella sp. | reverse complement strand
AGATCAATCGGTGCACTGGAGCCACTCTGTGCCGTGCCGATCAACGCGGCAGCGTCGATCGTCGGCGCCTCGGTGATGCTATTTGCAAGCACCGAGACCCGCGCGGACGTGGTGGAGTTACCCTGGGTAACGGTGATATCGAGCGCGCCACCCGAACCCTGATAGCTGAGACCATTGGCCGAACGCAGATAGGCGTTGATCTTGTCCGCGGTACCAACGATCGTGACCTGACCGTTGGCCGTTGAAACAGTAAGCCCGGTTGCGCTCGCCGCAGCGAGCACGCCCCGGTCAGCGCTGATGCGTACCGTGTATTCGGTGGTTGGCGACTGCAGCACAAAGGGCTGCAGGGCCGACATCGGGATCGGATCCTGTACCTGACCGCCAGGCAGTGTCCAGCGAACCTTGACGAAGTCCTGGCCCGACGCCTCTTTCAGAAGTGCTTCGTAGTAGTAAGCACGCCCGGCCTCCAGACGGATTTTGGCTGAGGTCTGGCTGGCATTACTGGTGTAGCTCGCGCTCACGCCCTGCAGGAAGGCGATCTCGCGCAGATTGGCGGCGGTGTCGTCAGTGCTGAGTCGCAGCGATGAATGGTCATCCGAGGCGATCGCGAACTGATAGTCGCCGGTGACGGGCGCCACGATATACCCGCGGACGCGCAGGCCATAGTTACCGATGTTGGTGTCGGTGGTCTCGAGCCGGCTCACCCAGAAGGTATCGTTAGGCGTGGTGCCAAGCTTCGACAGCATATCGGCAACCGCCGTCCCGGAAACGCCTGTCCAGCGCTCCACGTAAGCGCCACCGGCAAGCGCAACGGTATTGAAGCGAATCGCACCATTCGCAGACGTGTCAGCCACCACCGCGCTTGGCAGGTTCAGCGCGAACACCGCTGGCGTTGCGGGTGCCGTCGCAGTTGAGGCCAGCATGTCGATCCGGGTATCGGCGAGCAGACTGGTCAGCGCGCTGGTTGCCGCAGTGCCCTCCGCCTCGAACAGGCGCACCCGGACATCAACCGGCGCACCGCCCTTGAACTGCACCTTGCCGCTGGTGGCCAGCCAGGACGACAGCGCTGTCGCGGTTCCTGTGGCGCGAACCGTCAGCGCCTCCACCCGCGCGTTGTCGCTGATCCAGCTGCTGGACGTTGCGTCCCAGCGGCGAAGCGTCACCTGCTCGCTTGCGCGGTTCAGAACCAGCCGCTCGGTTGCGGCAGCAACGTCTACGCCAGCCTGTTCGAGCGTGAGCTCGATCGTGAGCGTGCCGGTGCCCGCGTTCGCAATGGCGTTGGCTGCAAAGACGATTGGCGACAGCGTTGCCGAAGTGTTGCCAGCGAGGCGAACCTGAGCCGGTGCGGCGAGCGTTGCGTCAACGCCCGTCGCGCTCGCGAGCGAGTCAATCCGAATTGCTGGCAGAGTCACCGACTGCACCGGGCCGTCGGCAGCCAGCGTGGAAGCGCCGATGGTGAGCGTGCCGTCGCTGGTCGTGCCGCCATCAATGGCGGGTGTGAGCAGAACGCGTCCGGCCGACAGCGCAGCGGCGAGCGCATCGGTCGCGCTTGCAGCCTGTCCGCTCAGGGTAATGGCCTTGCTTTCGAGCGGCTCGGCGCTGAACGATGGCGCGGCGGACCGCAGGTTGATCGTGCGAGTGCCTGAGAGCGTGACGCTGTTCGCCGCAGAGCCCGCGATCGCGACCTCAAGCGTGGCCGGATTGCCGGTCGCCGTGATCTTGCCCGCGGTGGTGAAGTAGCGGTTGAGGGCAAGCAGCGAGCCGGAAAACTTAAGTGCCCGGCTGGCTGCCCCCGTGGGCCCAACCTGGGTCACGGTGACGCCGGCAACGGTATCGGTGCTGGCCGCGAGCGATGCGCCTGCAGGTACCGTGAGCGTGACATCGACTGATGCCGGGAGCGAGCCCGGGATCAGCCAGTTCACGTCGATGGGTTTATACGCCGCGTTGCCGACCTTGACGTCAACCGACGCGCTCTGCGTCCCGTCATAAGTCGGGGGAACAATCACCGCCCCGAGGATGACAATGCCGGGATCGGTCTGCTGTCGCTCTTCGAAGTGTTCAAGCTCGAAGTAGTAAGCCGTACCAGCGGTCAGGCTATACACCTTGCTGGTCACAGCACTTCCAGCGGTAGACTGCGTCGCCTCATTCGCCGCCCAGCTGGTTGACGGAAGCACGTCGCCCCCCGCAGTGCGAAGCCGGAATACCGCCCGGTCATCACCCGACACGCGGAACGTGTAGTCGGCTGTCTCCGGTGCAACCAGCCAGCCCCGTTGAAATTGCGTGCCCGACGCGCCATTACCAAGCGGCATCGCTTCCATCTGCAGGCCCGCAGCGCTGCGAAGCGAATAGCTGCTGCCACGCTGCAGCGTGGCATTGCCGGTTCCAAAGGGCATCTGATCGAAGACGAGCCCTCCGTTGCGAACCACCAGCGTGTCGGGCAAGGTCAGAGCCGGCGAGGCTGTCAACCGAGATTGAGTGGTGGATTCAATCGCCTCGACACTCACCGGCGAGTGCGTCACCGTGAGGCCACCCGAGCCGATCGACGCAGTCAGCGTCGTATCAGCCGCTGCCCGCATCTTCAGATTGCCCGCTGCGAGATAGGTGTTGATGTCGCGCATCACGCCCGTGAGCGTCACGCTGCTGCCCGATACGGGCGCGGCCAACCCCACCGATGCACTAGCCTGCGCCTGCAGCGTGTTGCCGCTGTCGGCAATCGCCAACGTGAGCGTGCGAATCGGATCATTGAACACGGCGCCACGCACCGTGAGGCCGCTTCCGCCTACCGCGCTTGAACGCAGGTCTTCCCAGTTCGAAGCTGTCATGCCCCAGGCATAGATTCGTACTTCGGTCGCCTGATCAATCACCAGACCATCAAGTGCGAACTTCCAGGTTTCATCCAGCGTAGCCGATGCGAGCGAAATGACGCGCAGATTCTGGAAGCCGTCCACGCTGGTGGCGATCGCCGCGAACGCAGCGCCCGGATTGCTGCCGTACTGGCGCGTGGTGAGCGATACCGAATCAAGGCGCGTCGCCTTGCCCTGAGCGGGCGTGAGCGTGAAGCTCATGTAGGCATTGCGATTGATCGAGGCCGACGTCGCATTGGTAAACGCAGTGAGAACATTGGTATTGCTCTGCGTCACGTCGGGTGCTGGCGCGCTTGAGTAGCCCAGGTTCTGGAAGGTCTGCGCAAGCGGTGCAACGGTGAGGCCGCTCACCACGTTGGTCGCGGCGAGGGGTTGCAGCGCATTACGCGGTCCAACCGGATCAAACTGCGCAATCAGCTGCTCTGCGCCCCCGATCGCGCTGCCCTCGCCCGCCGCGCGCGACATCTGAAGAACCAGCGAATCCAGATGATCTTTACCAATCTCGATCGTCGCGGGCAGGTTCAGCGTGGGATGCCCGGCGAATGCCAGCGATCCTGCGGTTGCAGTCAGCGTGACATCGAGTGCACCCGAAGCATCAGGGCGTGAAGGCGCCCGCAGGTCGATGGGAACCGCTACCGCGGTGCCATCCACGGCCTGTACAAGCGACGGCGCTGACAGCGACGGCGCGAGTGCGCCAGCCTTTGCCGGCTCCACAGGTACCAGCTCAGTTGAGAACCTGACGATGCGGCTATTGCCATCGTACAGTTCCCAGTTGAGGATAGATTCCGCTTTGTTTCCGAGCGCCTTGAAGCCCACCTGACCGGGCGTGCTGAAATACGTGGAGAGCGCGGCCGCGGTACCGAAGAAAGTCACCTCTCCCCGCTCAGTCTGCTGGTTGCCGTAACCACGGCTCACCGTCACACCGGAAGCTGTGTCGGCAACCAGATTGGTGCGCCGCTCGAGCGGCAGGCGCAGGGACAATGAACCGCTACCCGTGAATGCGTTGGCCGGGAAGGTGATCGGAACCACCGCAGTGGCGTCTGAGGCGATGCTGAGCGCTGCTCCCGAGTACTCAATTCGCGTGGGCGCGTTCACCGTGGGTGAATTGGTCCAGTCGGTAAGGAGCGGCTCGGTGTTGAGCGTGATCGTTCGAATCGCCGTGCCCGCGGTCTGCCCCGTGCTGGGCCGCGCTGCGATCCGCTGGTTGGACGCAAGTTCAGTGAGGGCAATGGCCGTCGCGGGGGTGCCACCGCTCGCGTTGGGGGCTGCGATGGTAACGGCTGGCGCGCTGCTGTAACCCGAGCCCGGGTTATTCAGATTGACCGCACCAATACCGAAATCAAGCGTTGCACGTGCGACGGTGGTGGGCGCGACCGTCGGATTGTTAGTGCGCTCGGCAAGATTCAGAGACGTCCCGTTGATCTTCGCAAAGTAGCCGCCACTCTCCAACACCAGGTCACCGATGCCGGTTCCGAGGTTGAGCTTCAAGCCGCTTCCTGAGCCGGTCTGCTTGACGGTAGCCACACTGTCAAGCCCCGAAGGCAGCTCGCTGATGCGACCCCCGTTGACGATCTCAACCGAGCTCACAGCACCGGTGTTCGTCACGCCTGTTACTTTGAAGGTGGCGGTTTTTTGCGGATAGATTGTCTTCGAAGCGTTGATAACGGGCTCGCCGGAGACCCCACCTTTCAATGTCAGGGTGATGGGTGTCACAGGGCCGTCGTATCGAATCTGGTTCGGTTCCGCGAAATAGCGGTTCAGGTTGAAAATTGAACCAGTCAGGGTGATCACATTTTGCGGATTCGCGGCTGGGCCCGCGGAAGCAACCGTGATGCCGCCGCCGCTCGATGCAAGGAATCGCCCCCCAGAAGCGCTCAGCGTGACAGTCAGTTGCGCAGGAATGTCGGCGGGTACAACCCAGCTCCCCGGCAGCGGAATCTCGGAACCGCTACCGACCTGTACACGGACACGAGCGAAGTTAGAGTTGTCCTGCGCCTTGGTAAGAAATCCAAAGAAATACTCAGCAGGGTCCCGAAACTCCCGGTGCTCCAACTCGAAATAGTAGGGATTGCCTGCAACGACATTAACCGATGCAGAGCGATTGGTCGCCCCGCCCGTCGCTGATACCAGTTCGCTCAGCAGGTTCGCCGCCGGAATCATGCTGCCCCCGGGCGTGAACATCCTTAGCCTTGCGCTGTCATCGCCCGATAAGCTGAATATGTACGAGTCGCTCGTGGGCGGAACAATCCAGCCAGCGAGTATCTGCGTACGTTTTTGGCCCACGTCAACGCCAATATCCGGCGCGCGAAGATCAGTTAACTCGGTGAGTTCATTTCGCGACATCAGATCAGCGCGCGCATTGGTCGTGCTGGACCCGTCGTCAGTTCCGACGTATCCACGGCTGGCCACCCCGGTACCAAACGGCGAGTTCGTGAACTGCAGCCAGCCGTCATCGCCCAACACATAGGTGCGGGGCACTTCGATCAGGCCGGATGTGGTGGCGTTGGCACCGGTGGTTGACTGTGCCGTCACCGTGACCAGGTCGCCGACCTGATAGCCACTGCCCGCGCCGCCGGTTGCCACCGCAGCGCTTGCAAACTGGAGCGAGCCCACCTTGAGCACCGCGTCACGGTCATCAATCGCGCCAACCCGGCCTGCACCCGGCTGATTCGAATCGATTTCATTCGAAAGCACAAACCGGTCGCCAAGCGCATACCCGGCGCCAGCATCGGCAGTAGAAGCGATTTTCGCGGACACCACCGTTGCAATTGCACTTGCAGTGGCCCGCGTGCCATTTGCTGCGGGTTCGGCCAGCGTGACCGTGGGCACGGCCGTATAGCCGCTTCCAGCTTGTGTCATCAGGATGGTTTGCAGCGCGACCGGCTCAGCCGTGGCGGTGGGCTTGGCATCAAGCCGCACCGTGAGCGTCCCGCCCGTTCCCGTGTACATGACGGCAGCGTTGTTCTTGAAGTATTGCGCGAGCGCGATCGTGGACCCGGTGATGGTTTTGGACTGCGTGGCCAGCGCTGCGTTGGTCCTGCTCTCGTCGAGTGTCGTGGCACCACTGATCAGGACACCCGCGTTGGGCGGTGCTGCCAGCGTGAACGTGCCGCCTGTCGCCGTGAGCGTGAGCGTGAGTGTCTCGGGCTCAAACGCCGGCAGCAGCTCTCCTGCAAACCCTGAGCGCTGATCGAGTGAGCGGAGGTAGTCGTTCCTCGCGTCATAGGGGTCGCTGATCTCTGGCAAGACGTGCCGGGTGAGGTTGGATGACGCGTTGTACGAGATAGCCGATTGACTGGCGGTGCCCTGCGTCACGGTACGAAGCAGCATGAAGCGCGCGGGCGTCGAGCCGGTGTCGATCCTGTAGATGCCGCCAACGCCCCGAGTCCACAGATTTTCGCTCTGGCCATCCGAGGAGGCCACCATCACAAACTCGGTCTTGTTGTCCTTGTCGCGGGTCTCTACCCACAACTCTGCTTTCTCATTGGACTTGAACCAGAACGAATTGGCGCTTGAAAAACCGCCGGTGAAGTAACCGGTGTAGCGCTCGCCGAAAATGCCGGTGCCGACGCGGCCGTCGTTACCGCTTCGGTTGAGCGTGTCGGCAAAACTCAACTCGTCCGGCTGGCCATTCCGATAAGCCGGCAGGCTGGTGAGATCGGAAATGTTGCTTCCGGGAAGGTTCAGGAACACCTCCCGGGTCACGACATCCTTGAACACCAGTTCGTCGCCCAGGTTGACCTGTGTGGGCGCGCCCGGCGCGATGATCTGCACCGAGGGTGCGTACAGGCTGCCGGAAGCACCCACCAGGCGCCCCTCGTCAGTACTGACCCGAATCTCGTCCGAGATAGTGAAGCCCGCTTCCGATACCTTGAAGCTGAGATCAGAGCTAGATGCGGTGGCTGCCAGCAGGCTCGCGCTCGATGTCAGCCAGGCGTTCAGTTCAGCGATCGTTCCGCGCAGGTAGCGCTTCTCCATATCCGTGTCGACCATGAGCGTGAGCTCACGCGAGGCATCCCAGCCCGCAGGTGCAACCAGCACAGGCTGGGTCATCGGCAGCTCGTCCGCACCGGGCGAACGCAGGATCGACGCAGGCGTGTTCAGCAGCAGCGGTGTGGCCGTATTGACTGAACCGAGAAGCGGCACCGCAATCCGCGCCGTGGCCGTACCGGTGGATGCGGCAAGCTTGACGGTGAGCGACTGACCCGCCGCCGACGGCCTGTAAAACAGGCCGCTCTTCAGTATGCCGAGCAGGGTGGCTGCGGTACCGGTCTGTGTGAAGCTTGCGCTCGGCGCGCCGGTCTCACCCAGTCGAATCTGACCCGCGCCGCTGACCGTAAGCGTCAGTTGCTCCGTGGCAGGTACGCCGGGAAGCTCGAACGCCGCATCGGCGATCCGCAAGCCACTCCAGCTGTTTGCCGGCATCGGATAACTGGCTGGCAGTATCAGGGCTGGCGCCCTCGATTCGACCCCGTACGATTGCGGCGACAGCACCAGCGCATGCGCGACCGGCGCCCCGCCCGAGCGCGCGATGCTGAGCGTGAGAAGCGTGCCCGCCGGGCCCGTGAAGTTGAGCGCGTTGGCACTTGCCAGATGCTGGCTGATGGCGGCAGCCGTACCCGTCAGGGTGATCTCGGCGGCCGATCCCGTAGTGGGCGTCACCGTGACGCCGGTGGTCGTGGTGGTGCCTGCCGCGAGCACGCCCAGCCGGGCGTTCGATGCGGTGTCGGCGGCGATCGATACTTTGACCGCGAGTGTTTCCGTACCCGAGCCGAAACTGTCCGCTGCGAACCGGATCGGACTGCTGGTGCCTGGCACGATCGGCAGGCTTGCAGGCAACTGGTACGGGTTGGCGATTGTGGTGAGCGATGAAGAACGAATCGCTATCGTCGACTTTGACTCGATGCTGTTGGTCGTATTCGCCAGCGTGACGGTGAGCGCGGGGCTACCCTGCGCCGAGCCCGACGGCGCGGTGAGCGCGACATTGCCCGCGGCCAGATATGCGTCGATCTCGGCTCTCGTTCCAGTGAGGGACACACGGTTACTGAGGCCCGTCACGGTTGCGGTGCTGACTATCTTTTGCACTGGGACCATCGCGCGCGCGGCGGAGCGACCTGGCACGCTCGCGTCAAAGATCGCGTCGCTGTCGGAAACGGCGATCTCAACCTTGATCGGCGCAGCCGTCAGCGCACCTGAATTGCTGTTGCCAACCAGGCGAACGCCGCCGCGTGCGAACAGTTCCGACATACCGGCCGCAGGGCCCGTCACGACGGCGTACGTCCCCTGCATGTCGCTCCAGTTCTGAACATCGAACGACCCGCTCCCATCGGCAACCTGAACCAGGTTGATCCGATAGTCCCCGGGCACCTGAGTGTTGTTGGGCCCGGCCAACCAGCCGCGCAGGTAAACGCGCACCTGGCTCGAGGATGTGCTGATCGCATCATCGGCCAGCACCAGCGGCAGGCCTGTACCTGAGGC
>CAZORB010000036.1:5717-20016 GCA_964581825.1 uncultured Bordetella sp. | reverse complement strand
AGGATGTGCTGATCGCATCATCGGCCAGCACCAGCGGCAGGCCTGTACCTGAGGCTGCCTGTTCCGGCCAGACGAACCGCTCGGGAACCTTGAGCGAGACACCGGACGCGGTCACGTAGGATTCGAACGCAGGTAACGCGCGATCGAGCGCTGCGAGCTCGCTTCCCACTGGATTGATCTGAATCGAATCCGGGGTGCTGCCGGCGTTGATCAATTGCGTGCGCAACACTGTGGCAAAGGAGCTCGCCATCGCCCCTGCGGGCGTGGTCGGGTCGGCAACCACCGGCCGCACCTCGTACTCGAGCCAGACCGACGGCGAACCCTTGCTCAGCTGCAGCGTGTCCGCTTTGGACAGGAAGGCGTTGATGGCAGCAGTGGTGCCGACGAGATTGACCTGGCTCGCGCTACCCGCTGCGCCAAGCCCAACCGAGGCGTCAGCGACCCACGCGATACTGCCGTCCACCGGCGTCTGCGTCGATGTCGTCGGTGTCAGCCGAAGCGTAAGCGACACCTGCGCATCAGCCGCCGCCTGAACCAGCGGGCCCAGGTTAAGCGATTTTGCCTGCTGGCTGACCAGGCGCAGGCTTGACGGCACGTTACCCAGACCCGGCACCGCAAGTTGGGCTGGCACGGTGGCATCCGTGGCCCGCGACAGGGCAATCGATGCCTCAGCGACCGCGCTGCCGGTCTCGCTGCCGTCAAGATGCAGCGCCACGCGCACCCTCTCGCCCGAGCCCTGCTGTGCGAACAGGTTGACCTCGCTCACCTGCACGGCATCCGCCCGCTGCGGATACCGAACCTTGGTAAACACCACCTTGTAGTGGCGATACGCCTGGGTGTTCTCAAAGCTCACTGTCTGACTGGCATAGCGCTCAACTGGCAGCCTGGTATCCAGCGCCATCGCGATCGGCGTCCAACCGCTTACAGCGTTCCACGCCGGCGCCGATTCGCTGGCCGCACCATAGATCGCGACCTCCACCGGGTCGCGCTCGGGAAGGTCGTTGCCGGTCACGAGCCTGAGCGCGTTCACGACACTCGCCGAGTTCGCCGTGAGGATCAGTCCAGCACCCTCCTCGTCGAAGTTCAGGTATTTGCTGGACGGCATGCCGTCAACGGCCGACATCGGGCCTTCGCCGGCGTTAGTCGGCCAATTGTTCGAAGAAGCCTGCGCCGACGTAATGGACGAGCCGGTGTAGGTCACTGCATTAGCGCGTGCAGCAAACTGGTTGAGCGCTGCGACTGATCCGCTGATGATCTGCGTGCTGCCGCTGGTGGTTCGGCTCAGGCCGAGCTCACTCAGCACGGCGGCGTTGACCGAGAGCGTCCCACCGCCAGCCGGGCTCAGCCGGAGTTGGGCTGCGGTTGCCCCGGAAAGGCCCGTAATCAGGGGCGTTGTCGAGTTGGCCGCGGTGAGCGGGACCGCACCGCCCAGGCTATTGAGCGTGTAGCCCAACACACCCAGTTGCGCAGCCTGAAGCGTGGTGAGCTTCGGAGCGACCACTGTCAATGTGCCAGACGTGGCCGCACCCAGCGAATAACCAGTCGGCGCGTCAAGGGTGACCGTCACCGTGCCCGTGGGGCGTTGCAGCGGTGTGAGATACCGCACCGGGATCACCGCCTCAATCACGCCGTCGGGCCGCTCCCAACCGAGCTCCAGCCCCCGCCCCTGACCCAGGCTGACCGCCGCATCAAAATGCCGGATATCGATCTGCACCTGCTGGCCTGCAGTGAGCGGGATTGCTCCCGACACAGCGGGTTCGCCGCTTGCGCTGCTGTAGGTGTGGCTGACCGCAGCCGTGGGCTGGCCATTGGCCGTTGTCTGGATAAAGACCGTCGCGGCGCCGTTACTGAGCAGACGCAGCTTGTAGTCGCCGGCGGCAGGTACCGTGAGCGTGCCGCGCAGACGCTGGAATGTGGAGACGGCGCCGTTGTCGCCTGCGCTGAAGGGCGCGATGCTGGCCTGGCCTACGCGGCCGCTATAGGCCGCAGTGGCCTGGTTTTGCGGCAGGCTTTGCGGCAAGGCCGCAAGCTGCGCGAGTACCGCGTCGCGGTCGGCAAAGGCGCGACTCGCAGGCGTGGTTGTCGACATCGGATCGGCGATCAGCGCCGGGAACGTGCCGCTCCAACGCTCGAGGAACAGTCCGCCGAACACCGTGAAATCGAGCGTGCTGGTGGCGCCGGACTCAAGGCCGATCACGCCTGGCGTGGACAGCGGCTCAGCCGCCATCGTGTTGATGGTCACGGGTGCGACCACTTCGACTGGCAGCACTGCGCGTGCCAGCGTGCCATTAAAGACAACGCCCTGGCTGCTCGTCACGCGCTCGGTAGCGGTGATGGTGAGCTCGGTGCTCGCGGTGGGCGCGGTGTAGAGCAGGTTGGTGGAGCTCGCGAGCCACTGGTTGATCGCCGCAGGCGTTCCCTCCAGCTCAACGCCGCGGCCCGCAGCGTCCAGCTCGAAACGGGTGAGCGAGGTGGTGCTTGCACCCGTTGCCAGCGCGAACTGCCCGCTGATTACCTCGAGCCTCACCCGCACCGAGCTCGCGCTCGAGTTCAAAAGTGACTGCGGCACAAAGAACGGCAACTGCTGGCTGCGGCCAAGCTTGTAACGCTCGGGGACATTCAGTTGCAGCAGCGTCGCAGCCGTGGGCTCGCTGGCCACATGCTGTTGAATCTGAAAATTGATCCCGGTGGTTCGCCGGCCTTCGGCAAACGACAGCGTGGCGGTGACTGACGTATTCGCCGTGGCTGGTGTAAAGCGCACCGACCCAGCTTTGGCAAGATATGCATTCAAGGCACTGGCCGAGCCCGACAGCACCAGGCGACGACCCGAGAGCTCAAGCGTTGCGGTCACTGGCCCACCGGTATCCGTGGACGACACTGCCGCGAACTGTCCGGATGCCGCCTCGAGAACCAGACTGCCGTTGCCCCAGGCAAAACTGCCCGGCGCGGTGATCGTGCTGGCACCGAACACCAGATTGGATGCCTGACCCACCACGGCTGGCACGGTCGTCGGCGGGCGCAATAGCGGTGTGATGCCCGAGCCGCTGTTGCCGAGCGTCCTCAATGCCATAGACGTCACTGCGCGACCCGCGCTCGTGACCGCCTCAATGGTCAGCGTCTGATCGGACTCGACCGCGGTGTACTGAAGCCGACCCGTCGTCGACAGGAAGGTGTTGAGGGCTGATGCCGTACCGCTCAGGGTAATCGCCGACGCGCCCGAGCCTGTGACGGTGACACTGTCGGCACTGGAGGCGCTCAGGGTGCCCGATTGAACACTCAGGTTGAGTGTGACCGTCTGCCCCCCTGCTGTCAGGGTGTAGGGCGAAAGGACCAGATCGTTACTGACGCCCGCCACGCTGTCGAAAGTGACCGACTGAGGTACCCGCAGGGTCGGCGCAGCCGCAATCGTGGCCGGACTGCTCCCCACCGGCCCGGGCACTGCCGCGGCAACGTTTCCGCCCGCACCCAGCGCGATCGCCGTGCCGTTGTTGGTGTCAGCGCCAGCAAATAGCTGCACCTCAAGCCTGTCAGCGCCTCCGGCATTCAACCAGCCAGGTCCAGGCGGCGACGCCGTGACCGAGACGATGCTGAATGAATCCGCCGCGTTGCTGGCACCCACCAGTGTGATGGTGGCACCGTCGACGCTGACTGCGCTGATGCCCTCCAGGTTGGCCGCACGAAGCGCCTGTGCAGCGCGCGATGCGATGCCGGCTGCATCAAGGTTGGTGAAATCAAATCTGGCCGCCACCGAAACCCGGGCGCTGCCCAGCGCCAGATTCATCACCAGATCCTGCTCGCCACTCAGGCCCTGTGGTGCGCCGATCGTGAGCGTCCACACGGTGGGCAGGTAAGCACCCGAGCCCGCTGTCGCATTGCCCGCCTGCGTCTTGGTCGCAGTGGTGTTGAGCGGCTGGCCCGATACGGTACCGGCACCCGGCGCATGGAGTCGCCCGTTGTTCGACGAGTTGCCGTCGGCCGACGTGGTTCGATAAATATGAAGCTTGCCGCCGGTGCCACTCGTGCCTGCGATCAGGTCGGCTTCGGCGTCGGCGCCTGCGCCGGCCAGCTCGGTAATGACCGGGTCGAAGCTTGCGCCAATCGGTGCGGACAGCGACAGGTAGACATCTTGGCCCGCGCTCGCGCGGCCAATCGTGATCGCTGCGCCCGCAGCATCCAGTGACAGATCGGCGCCCGAGGCCGCGTCCAGAACAGTCAGCGAGCCACCGGCGGAGGCGACGAGGGCGGCGCCCGCAAGCGCGGACTCGAGCCGCAGATCGCCTTCCGAACTCAACCGCACCTCGCCAGGCGCCGCGGCCGGATTCGTTCCCGCAGCCCCTGCGCGAACGATGGTCACCGACCCGATATCGTCGATTCGGATTGAGCCTGAACCGCCAGCCAGCGCGTTGGCCGCTGCCGACAGCGTCGCGGTCACTGCATTGGCATCGGTACGAAGCCGAAGGTCAACACCGGCAGCGGCATCGATCGTGGTTGCCGTCACGAGGCCGGTGCCGGCCACACGAACTGCGCCTGCGGCACCCGTCCTCAGGTTCACAGTGCCCTGCGCTGCGGTAAGGGTGGATGCGCCCAGATCGAGCCCGCCCGCTGCCTCGAGGGTCAGCGTCTTACCACCCGCGGCCAGCCCGTGACCGGCAACGAGTTCGCCGGAGACGATTCGCAGGGCTGCAGAACCACGGTTGACCGTAAGGTTGCCTGCAGCCTTCAGGCTCCACTGATCGGCTGCGGGCAGCGCAACGGCGGCCGGAATCGTCAAGTCACCGCCCGTTTCGATAGCAAGGCGCGAGAGCGCAATGCCGGACTGCGACGAGCCTAACGTCCAGGTCGCGGTAGACAGATCAAGCGCCGTCGACGCGCTCGCACCGCGCCGCACGATCGAAACACCGTCCGCAGCGCGCAGGTCGAGCACGAGCGACGACGCGATATCCCCCGCGAGGTCGATCGACGCATCGGACCGGACCACAAGTGCCTGGGTCGATGGGGTGTTGGTGCCGAAATCCAATGACAGCGAGCCGCCTGAACGCAGCTCGGTGCGCCGCGACCCCGTGAAGACACGGGTCGTGCTGAGAAGCCCTGCGGCGGCAAGCGTGACCTCGCCGATCGCACCCGACACGGCAGCGATCGCATCGTTGCCCAGCAGGGTCAGCGAACCCGCGCTGCTTTCAACCGATACGGTCGAATCGGCCGCCGCGCGCACTTTGGTGACCTGCATTGCGCCTGCACTCACGAGCGAGACACCGCCCGCGCTGGCCTGCACATCGGCTACCTGAAGGCCCGCGCCCGGCCCTGCGATCGGATCGAGATCGACCAGCGAGATTGAACCCTGAACGGCCTGCGCACGCAGCTCTGCCGCAGCGATAGTCATCGCGGCCAGGGTGGTGCCCGCTTTCAGCACGAGCTCGCCCGCCACCAGAAGCGGTTCGCCTGCCCGAGCGGCGCCCTGAGCAACACCGATTGCGCGTCCGGCATCCACAATGAGACCGCCGCCGGCAAGCCCGGCGCCGTGTGTGGTGCGATCCGACGTATTGGCCACCCAGGCGCTCGAGCGTGCTTGGGCCAGTTCGATATCGCGCCCGGCCTTCAGAGAAATCTCGGCGTTACCGCTCAAAAGACCGGAGCCCGCCGTCATCCGGATATCGCGTCCGGCTTCAATCCGGATCGCACCCGCCGTCGCCCAGTTGGAGGCAGTACCACCCATGACACCGATCGTGGTGAGCGTGGCTGCGTCAATCACAACATCGCTGTCGGCGCCGCCCGCAATCAGCGTGATGCCGTTGAAGCCAACGATCGCATCGCCCCGATCGAGCAGGGGGTCGCTTTGAATCGTGATGGAACCGGCCAGCGTTGTGAGCGCAACCTGCGTCCCCGACAGGCTCGCGCCCACGCGGCTCGAGCGCCCCGTGGAATCTGACAGACCCGATTGCGTGACCACGTCGAACGCCATCGAGGCCAGCGGCGCAATCAGCACCGCATCCTGCTCAACAATACGAATCGATCCCGAAGAAACCGTGGCGTTCAGCTGTTCGACCGATGTTCGAAGCGCGGTGGCATCGGTGCTACCGCCCACGCCGCTTGGCGCCTGCAGCGCAAGCCCGCGCGCAAGCACGTTCCAGCTGGTGCTGCCCGAGACAAGCGCGCTGGTGATGCTGCCCTGTTGGCCCTGTACCTCGATCGCGACCGATCCCGCACCAGCGCTCGTGGTCGTGCCGGCCGCACGCGCATCGATGACGCCGAGTGCGACGGAGGCAGGCGTCGCGCCCTGCGCACTCACGGTTGCCCAGACATCTCCGCCATCGGTATCGAAGCTTGAGGTGGCTGCCATGGTGAAGGCACCGGTCGACGACAGCACCACATCGCCGCCTCGGCTGGTGAGGGTGCCGCCGGCCCCCATCGTGACCGCGCCGGATCCGCCGCGAAGCGTGAGATCTCCGCCGTCGGTGCTCACGGTGACACCATCCGTCATTGCGAGCCCAGTTGCACCACTGAGGCGCAGATGCCCACCGATCACGCTGACCGGTGCGCCGACAGCCAGCGCGCCTGCCGTAGTTTGCAGGTTCGCGCTACCCGGTTTGTTGGTAGCGCCCACTGTGATACCGGCCAGCGAGAGTGAGGCGTCTTCAACCCGGCCACCGGCCGACACGAAACCCGTGTCGTCGACCTCAATGGCCGTGACACGAGAGAAGCTTGCCGACAGCGCATCCACTGCAAGCGCGCGGCTCGAGGTGATGGAAACGTCACCGCTCACCGTACCGGCAATTTTGCTCACGGCAACTTCAATCGGCGCCGCGCGTCGACCCACCTCGCCAACGCTTGCCGCCGACTCAATGATCAGGGAACCAGCGATCAGATCATCGGCTGTGTCGTCTCCCGACTCGAGCACACGGCCTGCGGCTGTCCGAAGTGCGAGCGTTGCATCGCCCGCATCCACGCTGGAGAGCGCGATGTCGTTCAGCGCACGAATCCGGACGTTGCCGCCCGCGCCCTGAGTGCCCAACGTGCTGATCGTCGCGCCAGCTGCCTGCAGCACGCTGGCCCCTCGCGACTCAATATCGAGCCTGCCCTTCGGGTTGAGCACCTGCGAGGTGGCTGCAAATGCCACATCGCCGCCCGCAATCAGCGACAGGACACCCTCGCCAATATCAATGATCTCGTTGATCGCGAGCGTGCCCGAGACCGCCTCGAGCAATATCGCGCCGCCCGCGTCGGCGCCTGCACGCAGGCGCGTATCGAGCGACAGGTTTTGCGCAGCGCGCACCAGGAACTGGCCGCCACGATCGGCGCGCAGGCCACCGCCCTGGGCGGGATCATCGGTACTGAAAATGGACAGGCTATCGGCATCGTCAACAGCAATGACCGAGCGCAGCGCCGAATGCGAGCGCGCCTCGAAAGTATTTGCATCAATCGTCAGCGCGGAAAGCAGTGTTCCGACATTGCGGAAGCCCGGCGCCTGCTGTTGCGCAACCGTGTTGCCGGCGATCAGTTTCAGGTGATCGGCTTCGACGTGCACGATGCCGCGATCAAAGGAGCGGGCCGAGCCATAAATGCTGCCGCTCCAGGCCTGCAGCGTGACGTCACCTGCGGAGGAGCGAACCCCCGCTAGCAGCATGTCATCCGACAGCTCGATGAGGTTGATGTCACCCGCCGCGCTGGCCTTCAATGTGCCAGGCAGCCACGGATCGGTGCCGGGCTGATCGAGCCCGTATTGCCCCACCTCGATTTTCAGCGGACTGCCGATATTGGCCGGACCCGCATTGCTTCGGATGACGCCGCCGGTTGTGCCGGTCTTACCCTGGGCCACCAGCACCATATCGCCTGCGCTGCGCAGAATCGGATCGTCACCCGAGTGGTTGGTAAGAATTGACCCGGTGGCCTCAAGCCGCATCCGCGCGCCTGATTCGATCCCACGGGTCAGCATGTCCACCTGGTCGCGAATGCGCAGATCACCCTGCGCGTGCACGATCACATCGCCCGAGCTCTTGATGGCAATGACACCGGTGGCTGCAAGATTGATGTCGTCGAACACCTGCAGCGTGACGTTACGCACCTCGCGTCGGTTTTCCACCCACTGCCCGGCCTTCACCGCAGTGATGCCATCGGTCGAGGCGAGGATCGCCATCGACTGCGGCGCCACCTCGCCTGGCTCAACCTTGCGCCAGTTGTCGCCGAAGAACAGCCCGTCAAAAGCGAGATCGACCGTCTCGTCAGTTCCCATCCATTGATAGCGCTGGTAGTCGATGTCGGCAATGTCTCGCACCGACGCCTGCGACAGCGCCTGCAGCCAGTCCTCAGGCAGTTGTGCAAACCGCCCGGGGTTGACGATGGTGATGCGCTCGGTGGAGGTGCCCACACCGCCCTTGGCCGAGTGAGACTTGAGCGTGATGTTCACGCCCTGAATGTTCAGCTGCTCGGTGACCACGGGCGCTGCAATCAGCGGATCATGCGGATAGATGGCGCGCACCACATCTGGCGCAATCGGGTATTTCGCCATGGTGGTGAGCGCCGCACCCGTGGGCAGGCCTGCACGCTTTAACTGGCTATCGGAAAAGCCTGCAGCCGCCAGATGCTGGGCGAGCGCTCCGCCCGTAACACCGCCGCCTTCGCGCGCGCCGTCCAGAATTTGCCCGTAGGTGGTCTCGAGCCTGACGTCGCTGGTTCGCGAGAGCACCGACACGGTGCTGTCCTTCCAGGCGGTGGGCTTGATCAGCTTGAGATCGCCGTCGGTCTCGGTGATGTCAACGGTTCCCTCGGCGCGCGCAGCCAGGCCACCCTGACCCATCACATTGCTGTCGACCCGCGCGAAGATGGATCCCGCGCCGCCATCGATCTGCAGCGTTTCGCCAAACACACGCGAGGAAAACAACGAGGCATTGACGCCGTTCAAGGCGCGAATGGTCACGTTGCCGGCCGATGTCCATGTGTCGTCTGTGAGCGTGCCCGACACCACCTGACCGACCTTCAGCACATTGTTGGTCTTGCCCGCGACCTGATTGACGACAATATTTCCGGTTGCCTGAACATTCAGGCGACCGCGCGGATCTTTCACAGTGATCGTGATATCACCGTTTGCACGAATGTCGGGCACCGCACCCGAGAACTCGACATCCCCCGCCACAGTGAGCGCATTGGCCGCGAGCGCAATCGGCTTAAAGGTTTCGGGCGCATTGTCCGCAGCTTCGGCAAGCGGCGTGTTCTCGCCAAAGGCCACATCGCCGGTGAGCACCAATCGACCAACCGTCTTGATATCAATCTTCGGCGCCGCTGAACCAACCGCGGTTTGCACCTGGATCGGATGATCCGCTTTCAGCGCATAAGTGTAGAAGTCCTTCAGGCCAACGACCGTGGTGGTTTTGGTGGTGACCGTCTTTTCGCGCAGCCAGCCACCGCCCGTCGTTGTCGGCCCATCGACGGTGATCTCTTTGTTGTCGAACGTGCTGTCGAACTTGTTGTCGATCTTCTTGGCAAGCCAGGTCACGCCCCCTGCGCGCTTCCAGGGGCTTTCCTTGGTGGCAACGAAGTTGTAGACCCACTTGCTGCTGTCGAGCGGATTGGCGTAGAAGCTCGCCGAGTCCAGGATGCGCTTACCGCCCGTGAGTGTTTCCAGCAACTTCCATTTGGCGGTGTCGCTGAAGTCGGTCACAGGGAACTGCACCTTGCCGTTATCAGCCACCCATTGGTACAGTTTGTTGGTCGCCACGTCGCGGACTTCGGTCTTGTCCTTGATCATGTCGATCGCGCTATTGCGCTTGGTTTCAAACTGCACGTACAGGAAGTCGTCTTCCTGAATGCCCGCCACCTGGCTTCGGTTCAGCACCAGCTCCGACTCAAGAAGCGGCGTACCGTCCGTAAATCGCGTCTCGGCAAACGTGGCCTGATCGTCGGCTGCGAGTGCGTCCCAGTCGAAACCCAGCAGGTTGAAGCTCTTCTGCTCGTAGATTTCGAGCTTGGTACTGGTCTTGGCCTGACCCTCGGTCCAGACATACACGCGGCCGGCTTCGGGCTGGTAGCTGAGCGGCGTCGCGGCCGACTGCACAAGGGTGTCGCCCTGCTGGGCGTACTGGATCGAGCTTGGCCGGTTGTTGGCCGCGGGCACCAGCGTGCCCTGCCGGCGGATGACGCTTACCTGGCCATTTTCGTAGACGTATTCAACCTGCTTGAGCGTCGCGCTGTCGGTCACCGTGATGCGGCCAACCCGGTTCTCCGACACATCGATCTTGCCGACCTCAAGTGCGTACGAGGTCTGGTTGTCGATCAGCACCGACGCGTAGCCACTCGCCGCGCGCAATACGCCATTGCCAGTGCTCACGATGGTGCCGGTCACGTTGATGCGACCCGCCTCAGGCTTGATCGGCTCGACAATGATCTTGCCGGTCTTATCGTCAAAAGCGCCGTCGACCGTACCGAAGCCTGCCGCGCCCAGGCTGATGCCGGTCCGCAGATTGCCCTTCTCGTCGGTGAAATTCACCGTGCCGGTGGGCTTGAACTCCGGAGTGATGGTGAGCTCGATATTGTCGACACCGCTCTGCACCAGGCCGTTAATGTTCAGATAGCGCGCGTTGATATTGATCGCGCCCATCGAGAACACGCGTGACTGCGATACGCCGATCGCGGTCTGCAAGCCGGAGAGTGCCGCATCACCATAGTCGTAATTCAGCTGCTTGAACGTGCCATCGTCGTTGTAGACCTTGGAGCCGAAGGTCTTGTTAAAGGTCACGTACTGCCGGGGGTCGCGGTTGGTGTGGTACCAATCTTTCGCAGAGAGATTGAAATCACCCGCCGCAGCGAGGTCGATGGAGGCGGCGCGCAGATCGCCCGTCACATCGATGCTGCCTTCCTGGTTGGTCAGCTTCAGGGTGCCGGCAGCGTTCACGATCTGGCCGCGCACGTAAATATCCTGCGGCGCGTCAGGCACATTGAAGCCTGCGAGCGTGGTGTAAAACTGCTTGGGATAGGCGTCCTGCATGATGTCGATCACGCTCGCGGCGGTCTGCGGCGCGCCGCTCACCGACGCGCCGTTGAACCACACCGCGCCGGGGTCCATCACCACGCGCTCGCCGCCCACCCGCTCGGTGATCGAGCTCGAGCGGATGTTGATGTCGGTGATCTCCATGCCAAACGGCGTGTTGTTCACGACCTTGATGCTTGCATCGCCGTGGGCGATCAGCCGCTTGTCGGTAAAGCCGGCGGCAATCGCAGCCCGTGAGCCGCTGTCGGCGAGGATGTGAATGAGGCCAGGTGCCGCCTGGATGGTGGGCATGCGCAGGAACAGAAGATCGAGCTTGTCGCGCGCGACCACCGCGCCTGCGGGTGCCGAGGCATCTGTGAGGCCGAGTTTTTTCAGCTGCTCATCGATCTTGGTGAGAAGCGCCTGATAGCGGGCAATCGCCTCTGAATTGCCGGCATGGCTCTCCATCCAGCCCAGCACCTTGGCCCGATCCTCGAACAGATTGTTGGCGAGATTCGCGTACTTCAGCGTGGGCAGCGCAAGATCCTTGGGCTTGACCAGATAAAAGTCATCGCTCAGTTCCTTGGCAAATACGGCGCCCTTGTCACTGCGCGTAACCTCCATCTCCTTCCAGCCCTGCTTGTCGGCATAGGTTTCGGTGGACGGATTGAGGGTGACAGCGTCGCCCGTCCGCAAATACCAGCGGCCGTCGGTGGTGCGAACCGTTTCACCGGTCTTCACCGAAAGCGACGTCGCGTCCATCGATGGCTGGTGGGTCGGCGCAAAGGGCTTCCATCGGGCTGTGTTGGTGTAGTCCTCCGCCTCGAGGACGAAGCTTTCTTCCGTGATGCCTGCACCCGGCGAGAACAGGTAAGCCTGGCCAGCTTTACCGGCCTTGAAATTGCCCGCCACCAGTTCCACCACCGAGCCCGCGGCGACCGAGAGCGACACATCCTCCAGGTCGAGCGCGGCATAGTGGTATTGCTGCGCGGCATCGAGCCCGAGCGCCTGCTTCTCGCTGTCGGTGAGGTCGGTGCCGATCCGGCTTGCGCTCAGCTTCTCGTCGCCATTCACCACATACGGCAGCATCTGCACGAGCGTGCGGTAATTAATGCCCGCTTCAACCTTGGCCTGCGTGCCCACCGTCACCGTATTGATGCTGACATCATCGGTATCCTCGCGCGGCTCGAACACCACCGGCGCCGGCGCCACTACCAGGCCATCGACTTCAGCGCGCTCGCCCTTGCCGAGCCCGGGCTGGGCCAGCAGCGAGACGTTGCCGATTGCCTTGACTGAGCTGGTGCCACCGATATCGATCACGTTGCGTTCGGTGATCTTGGAGGTGCCCAGCGGAATCGCGCCCCCCAGGCCCACCAGCGTTGCATCCACCTGTGCGGTGGTCAACAGGACATTGGGCACCCGCAGCCGGTCCTGGCCCGCCATCAGACGAACATCGTTGCCCAGCAGATCAGCGTTGGTGAGGCGGATGGAGTTGTCGGCATCCACCACGGCATCCGCAGTGGCATAGGCGCCCGCGATGAACGCAACTGACAGCACGTTAGCCGCCGATACCAGATCAGCGTCGCTGCGCGTGGCGAAGTCGACGTTACCGCTTAAGTTGCGGACCTTCGCGCCGTTGACGCTGATCGTCGAGCGCATCTGCGCCCGCTGGTCGGCCTGGGCCACGGTGACCGAATAGCCACCCACGCCGTCCACCCGCACCTTGTCGGTAATGTTGGCATTGGCGTAGGTGTCCACCTGGAACACGCCGGTTTTACCCGGGGCGGCTTCAACCGTCAGTTCTGCACCCTGGCCGATCGCCACATTGGCGCCGAATCGATTCGAGCCAGTGCCGATATCGGTGTCGGCCGACAGCGCTGTGATGCTGCCGAGGCCCGCCGAACCCGACCGCAGCGACTCCTCCTTGTCGGAGAACTTGCTCTTGTCGGCAAGGTTGTCCGCCTTGATCGTGATCGAGCCGGCGTTGACCTTGCTCGCGCCGATCAGAACATCGGCCGCGCCGGTGAGCAGGGTGCTCATTGCCGCGCCGCTGCCCGCAAAAATACCGACGGACAGATTCTTCGACGTGGCATCGAAGTTCTGCACACGCGAAGAGGAAAGGTCCAGGAGCCCGACGTTATGCACGCCGCGATCGCCCATCCGCACCAGCGTGGTGGCAAGAATCGCAAGCTTGCTGTCAGCGCCCACTGCCGAGATCAGGCCACCGCTTGAGGCGCTCGCGCGCTGATAGGTCTCGTCCTGACCGACCGCGCGGGCACGCAGCACCGCAGCGGTCACGCGTGCGTCATCGCCAATCTCGGCGGTGATCGAGCCCGCATCGATCGTACTGGCCAGCGAGGTGCCCACCGAGATGCCCGTGCTCACCGCGAGCGAATTCGAGGTGGCCATCGCCTTCTGCAGGCCGCGCGCCTCAACCACGACCTGCGTGGTGTCGCGCGAGCCAGGTACTTCGGTGGCTCGTAGCAGCGCTTTTACCGTGGGCGCAAGTGTGTTTTCAGTGACAGTGCCGGCTGCTGCCGCCGCGATCAGGCCGAAGCTGAGCGCCGCCGCCTTCACCTCTGCGTTGGTCTCGGACTTGCCATCCGCCAGCACGGTGAGGGTTTTGCCTGTCGTCACCACTGATAACCCGGTGTCGCTGCCGGCCACCTTGTCGGCGGTGCTGCGATCGACCGCCGCGTACGTACTGCTGCGGATGGTGTTGAACGCATTGGCGCCGCCGCCCGCAAACGACACGCCGATGCTGATCGACAGTGAGAACGCGATGGCGGTTGACTCGGCATCGATCCGCGCGTCGTCGGTGGCGCGAACCGTGATGTCTCCGACCGCTTTGACCAGAGACCGGTCGATGAGCGCTGACGTGGTGCTCGCGATTTCATTGGTGGCCGTGGACACACCCACCGCAACCGAGCCGCCAAACATGCCAAACGACGCCGAGACCGACACTGCGAACACGGTGGAATCAATGGACGAGGCGTCCGACGCATCGACCGTGATGCCGCCGTCGACATCAATGCCAGCGCCAGTGCTGCTGCCGATGAACGCCTGAGTCTGTGATCCGATCCGATTCACCGCGCTCGCACCCGCACCCGAGAGGGCCACTGCAACCTGCCCGCCGGCCGCAGCCACCGAGCCTGCGAACACCGTGGAGTTGATTTCCTGATCGGTGATCGCAAGCACCGACAGGTCCAGCGTGTCGGTGGTGTTGGGCAGCGCCAGAATCGAGGCGCGCTCAACCGACGCCACGATGCGGTTCGCAGCCGTGTTCACCAGCTGCTTCCACTTCTTGGTGTCGGAATAGTCCTGCGTGAGGATCAGGTCTTC
>CAZORB010000036.1:1355-5617 GCA_964581825.1 uncultured Bordetella sp. | reverse complement strand
CCAGCTGCTTCCACTTCTTGGTGTCGGAATAGTCCTGCGTGAGGATCAGGTCTTCATCGATGCCGTCCTTGTTGGCATCTTTGGCCTCGAGCGTGTCGGTGCCGATGTATTCGTAAGTTTCGTTGGCACGGCCGCCGGAGGCGGGTCCAAGCCGGATGATGTCGCCCTTCTTGATGCGCTTCGGTTTATCGATGCCCGAGGTGTAAGTAACCGGGCCGATATAGCCCTGCGGGTCGTAACCGATGTAATTGCGCGCAATCGATACGCCAATGGAGGCGCCGATGCCAACCTGGCCAACGCCCACACCAATGGCAGCAGACACAATCCAGGCGTCGATCAGATTGGTGGCATTCGCCTTGACGGTGACGTCCGAGCCCGCGCGAATCAGGCTGTCATCCACCTTGGCATAGGCATCGCCCAGGATCACGTTCAGCGCGGAAGCTCCCGCGCCCGCAACGCCCAGACCCAGCTGGCCGGCAGCGAGCGCGACCGAAGCGGCCGCGGCAGTCACCCGAATCGTGGAGTCGGATTCGGCGATCACGCTGACGGTTTTCCGGGCATCGAGTTCAGCGCCCCGAATGCCGGCCTGCACCACGCCGTCGATCACATTGCGTGCGAGCGATACGCCGATCGAGATCGCCACGCCCGTCTGGCCAAAGGCAGCCGCAATCGTGGCCGCTCCAGCAAACGAATTGATGAGCGACAGATCGGTGGCCGCGATGTCGACATCGTCGACGATGATGCGACTGGGTCGCGCACCGGCCGTGGTGGAGGCGGTGTCAATGCCCGACAGCACGCGAACGCCAATCTGGTTCTCGGCCCATACCCCCGACCCGCTGACCGCCACACCCGTCTGCCCCGCTGCGATCGCAGCCGAGCCCGCGACCACGAATGCATCAATCATCTGACGCGTGGCCGAGCCGACGTTGAGGTCGCCATCGGCGGTGATATCGCTGTCGATCACCAGGGCGCGGACCGTTGCAATCGCATCATCGCCCACCTTGCCAAACCCTGCCTGGCCGATGAGGTTGCGGGCCACTGAAATGCCGATCGAAGCGCCCACGCCGGTCTGGCCAGCCGCGATCGCAACCGAGATCGCCGCGACACGCGCCGCGATAACCGAGTCGCTTTCAGCCTGCAGGTTCACATCGGTTTTCGCCTGAACCGTGCTGTCGCGAAGAATCGCGTCCACCCCGCCGGCAAGCGAGTTGATCGACACCGCACCCGCGCCAGACACGGCGATGCCGGTCTTGCCGATTCCGACGGCCATTGAAGCGGCAACCGAGATTGCGCTCAGGTTGCTGCGCGTGATCTCGATCTTCGCGCTGGCGCCCGAGCCGATGACGTCGAGCAGATAACTGTTGCCGAGCGCGTCGCTCACCAGCCAGCTGCGACCCGACTCGAGCACCGAGACATCAAGATCTGGCCTGATCCGTCGCCACTTGGTGGTGTCGGAATAGTCGACCTGAGGCAGCCGGTACTCGAGTCCATTCCTGGCGATGTACATGTAGATCGCACCGCCTGCACCACCCGCGGCATGATCGTCAGTCAATCGGACAGTGTCGCCGCGCCTGAGCTTTTTGGTCTCGGCGTTAACCGGTTTCCAAAGTTTGGTATCGGTGAAATCAAGCTTCGCGAGATCGGTCTTCCAATCGGACTTTCCGAGGTATTCGTACGCCTTTCCAGCAAATACGCCAGACACGACCCCGACCTTGTCACCCTTGTCGAGCTCCTGGGTGCCGTCGGTGGTCTTGTAGTCCCACTGCAGACCGTCCGAGCTTCGGTAGGTTGCGGAGGGCCGCAGCCAATCGGACTCGGGCAGATCAACGCCCTTGTCGATCAGCAGCTGTACCAGTGCGCGCCCCACATCGGGATCGGCATAGTCGGTGGCAAGTTGCCAGCGCGCGGTATTGGCATAGTTTTCTTTCCAGAGATCGATCTCGGTTTCGACCTCGACTGCTTCCCACAGATCTTCATCATCAAAATCAGCATCGCTCAAATCGATCGAGGTGCTCGAGCCCGTGTACTTGAACAGCTTGCCCACCATGTCGCTGTCGTCGTAGTTGCTCGCCACGCGAACCACGTCCCCTTCCGCGACCACGCGCCGACCAGCCTCGGTCGTATAGTTCTCAGGCTGACCGATGAATCGATAAACCCTTCCCGGAATGCCGCCCGCTGTGTGCTCAGTAGCCAGCTGCACCGTGTAGCCCGCTTTCACCTTGTTCGATTCGGTGCTGACTTCCTTCCAGCCGGGTCGAGTGGCGAAATCGCTGATGAGCCGCAGATCCATCAGTTCCCGGTCGCCGGTGAACTCGTAAATCCTGCCCGTGTTCGCGCGAACTTTGTCGCCCGTTTCGAGCATGGCCGCGCCATCAGAGGGTACGTAATCCCAGGACTGCCCCTCCGTGCTGCTGAATGATGTTTTTTTACCGGCGTTGGCGAGCGCGTCGATCGCCGCCGGGGTGATGCGCTGGCTGGCTGCCTCGGCGAGCGTCACCTCAGCGAGGCGCACGCCCCCCGAGCGCGCGCCGATATCGAGCGCGCCCGTGCGCGCGGTCAGCCGTGCGCTGCTCGCCTGCGCGAGCACATCGGTATCGATGCTGTTGAACGCCAGCGACAAGCCGATCGATACCGCGACCGAGGTTTGACCCGATACCGAGGCTGCGAGCGAGGCTGCGCCCGCCACCGCGTTGATCGCGGTACCGCTGTCTGCGGTGACGCTGATCGCCTGCGCGGCAATCGCGCGCGGCGAGCTTGCGTCGCCATCAATCGTGGCCTCGAGGCTCGAATAGATTCGGTTCTCGGCGTAAACACCCGCGGCGCTCACAGATATTGCGGACTTGCCGCTCGCGCCCACTGCAGCGGTACCGGTCAGCACACGCGCGGTGATCGCGCCCTCGCCCTGGGCATCGAGCACCAGATTGCCGGCTGCGTCCACTGCGGCATCGGCGATCCGAGCGCGCGCGCGCGATGTGACCGGCGTGTAGCTCAGGAGCTTCCAGCGGCTTTCATCCGACCAGTTCTGCGCCGGGAAATCGATACCCTTACTGTCGCTGTAAGTGTCGCCCACGAACTCATAGACTTCGTCACTCAGAAGCCCCTGGTCGTTGAGCACACGCGTGCCCTTGGTGAGTGTGGTGAGCTTGGTGTCGGCGTTGTACTTCGAGGCCTTGAAGTCGTGATGGACGGTAACCGGCTGTGCGCCAATGATGTTGCGCGCAAACGAAAGCCCCAGCGCCACCGCGGTGGCGGATTTGCTCAGGCCGGCGGAGACCGACAGCGCAAGCGTCTTGACCATTGCGCTGATCTCGGCATCGTCAACCGCCGAGATCGTGACATTGCCCGCCTTGCCGCCCGATCCGGTGGTCACCAGATCAATGGCCGACAGATAGGCATCGGCCATGCCGTTGACGCGGTTGAACACCAGCGTACCGCCACCACCCACCGCCGGCCCGCCCTTCGGACTGGCCGCCACGGCAACCGCCGAGGCGCCGCCCGTGGCATCGATCGATGCGCTGCGGTCGATGCCGATCTGCACATTGCCGCCCGCGCGGGCTTTGCCCGAGCCGTCGGCCACGCCCGCGAGGAAAGCCTGAACATCGTTCAGCACATCGTTGCGACTGAAGGCAACGCCCACCGACACCGACATCGAATCGCCTCCGGTGGAGGCTGCAATCGCGACCGAGCTTGACTTCACTTCGGACACGATCAGCGTGAGCGCGTCAGCGTCAATCGTGAGGTCGCCGCCTGCGCTCAGATCCTTGATGTTGGAAAGGTAGGCGCGGGTATCCGCAGCCACCTTGTTCATGGCGGCAACCGGCGCCACCGTGATGGAGGTGGCGCCCTCGCTGCCAAGCTCGGCGTTAACCGACAGCGCCGAGTGTTCGATCATGGCGTCGATCTTGCCGGTGCTGGCGGCGGTCACGGCGAGGTGTCGGCCGACCTTGATGAGGCTGCCATCTGCCCAGGCCTGGGTCAGCAGCGGCTGCTGTCCCGCGTAGGAAGAGCCCGCGAGTGTGTCAGCGATGTTTTTCAGAACATTGACGGGTTCATAGCCGATGGTGTTGAAGGCCAGCGTGACGCCGACCGACACACCCGCCGATACCGAACTTGAGACCGTTGCATCGATGGACGAGTCGTTGACCGCGCGGATCACCAGATCGCCTGCGGCACCCGTTTCAAGCGTGCCGCCCTTGGCCCAGGCGCGCGCACCACCCAGCACCGTGTTGGTGGCAATGACCGCATTGATGCCGACATCGCCT
>CAZORB010000036.1:0-1345 GCA_964581825.1 uncultured Bordetella sp. | reverse complement strand
ATCACTACATTCAGGCCAACCGTGCCAGCAGCGACCTCGCTCTCGTCTTCGGCCTTCAGGCTGGAGGTGTCCATCGCATTGATGGTGATGCCGCCCACGCCCTTGGCCTGCACCTGATCAAGCGAGGCCTCGACCGTCGACCGCGCATCATTGCGGACCACCAGCCCGCCAAAACCAACCGTGGCGCCCCCCCCTTCACCCAGCAGCGAGTCGATCACCTCGCCGGCGATTTCCAGGCCGAACGTGTTCAGGTCGTCGACGCTGAAAAGCGTCCAGCCGCTGCCTTCGTAGTCCTGCGCTCCCAGATCAAGCAGACCGCCCGCACCGGTTCGCATATAGGTTTTACCGGCCTGGCCCGACACCGCGCGCCAGAGGGTGCTATCGGTGTAGTCCTGTGCGGAAAAGTCGATGTTGTCGATCGGCGTGGCGCCCAGGTATTCATAGCTGCTGCCCGCCTTGCCGCCGCCAAAGGACTGCAGCAACCGTACGCGCTCGCCCTGGCTCACCGTCTCCGGCCGTTCGGTCGATTTGTAATCGGCCGGTCCGATCAGCACCAGGTGGCCAAACTTGACCTCGCGCTTGCCGGAGCGGTCGGTATAGCTGGTGTCGAAGGTATCGCCCACCAGCAGGTCGACCAGCCCGCCGCCGATGGTTTCCGTTGCAATGGGCAACAGCGACGCGGCTGAGTCGATGCCCGACTGGTTGCGCGAATCAATCGTGATCTTCTTGCCCGCCTCGAGTGAGACATTGGCACCCGATGAGCTCGCCTTCGCCTCGGCGTTGACCATGTTGCTGGCAATTGCCAGGCCCACCGACACCTTGGGCCCGCCGGTCTGGAGAAACCGGTCGAGAATGCCTTCGCTAGAACCGGTCTCGTTCTTGAGTTCCGCCTCGATGAAGGCGTCGGTGCG
This sequence comes from uncultured Bordetella sp., assembly GCA_964581825.1. GTDB lineage: Bacteria > Pseudomonadota > Gammaproteobacteria > Burkholderiales > Burkholderiaceae_E > SYIM01. The sequence goes on along the minus strand of CAZORB010000036.1, from coordinate 434 downwards.
TGCATCAAGCGTGATCGAGCCTGCGGCCTTCACGGTGGAGTCCGTGACGGTGGCGCGCGAGCGTACCGGCTGGGCGGTACCGATCGAGGTGTTGGCGATGGCGTCCGCTGCCAGCTTCAGAACGTTCTGCGCCTGCCAGCCGATGGTGTTGAAGGCAAGCGTGACGCCGATCGTCGAGCCCTGCGAGCTGGTGACGCTGCGGTTGCCCGCTTCAATCGACGCCTCCTCCGAGGCCTTCACAGTGACGTCACCCTCGGTGGTAACGACCTGGCTCAGCTGGATGTCGGCCAGGGTTTCGGCCAGCACCATGTTGGTGGCAATGACGCCATTGGCTGCCAGCCCGCCGCCGGTGAAGCCGCCCGTCGCCTCCACCACGCTGTCGCCATTGGCCTCGATCCCCGCGGCATCGGGCGCCCCGATCGTGGGCGCGCCCG
>CAZORB010000035.1:3524-31942 GCA_964581825.1 uncultured Bordetella sp. | reverse complement strand
GACCAACCCCGCTACCAGGGCCTACCGCTTCCGCTTCACCCTGGCGTCACCGACACCAAGCATTTCTTTGCAGCGCTCGATAACTTCACCCGCACATTTGCTTTCCGAACAGGTGACCAGGTCCTGTTCCTGGCGGACCCCCTGCTGGATTCGCGTGTCATCGATGCGATTGGCGGCCATGCCCGCGCACGCGGCGCCACGATGCGCGTCTACATGGAGCCCAGCTGCCGGGTTGAGCGCATTCCGGATGAGGTCAAGCCGCTGCTGTCGCAAGCCAACTTCGTTGTCTCGACCTGGTTCTGTTCAATCATCGACCCGTTTTGCATCGGACTTCGCAAGCAGGGTCAGCGCTGGGTCAAGATCACGTACTTCCGCAATCTTGATTTGCTACACACGCCTCAGGCGCGCTTTCCGATTGAGATCGTTGGCGAAATCACCCGAGCCACCGCTCGGCGCTACCCGGTAGGCGTCAACTTCGACATGCACTTCACCGATGAGCGCGGCAGCGACTTCCGCATTCATTTCACACCGGAAATGCGCGACAACATGCTGTCAACCAACCGCTGGCGGGGCCGCATGGATGCGAGCGAGGACGGCTGTTATGTCCACTATCTTGCTGCGCATGGGCCCAATCTGTGGGATCACAACGCAGTCAAAAACGATCTGTCAAAACACACCAAGATGAGCGGCGTGCTGGTGCCGCAGTGGGCGGTGGGGTTTGCTGAGCCCTTCAAAGAGCGAATCGGTGTGCACTTTGAGGGCGAATATGTGGTGCGCGTTGAGGGTGAGTCCGACGAGGCACGGCTGCTGCGTGACATGCTGGTTGGCGGCCGCATGATAGAGGGCGGCGGCTGCGGCTTTAATCCGAAAGCGCCCCGTCACACGATTTACCCTGCAGGCTCCAATTCGCCCGGTGCGCTTCACTTCGGCATCGATCTGGCCAAGCCTGCCGACTACATTCGGCGCGTCATGCCCGACTGGGAGGAGCCGCCCGTGCATGTCGATCTGGTCATGCTCGATGGCACGGTGCGGGCAGGCGACAATTTATTGGTGGACAAAGGGTTTCTGTGCGCGCTGCGAGACCCGGAAGTCATTGAGATGGCGTCGCGCTATGGCGACCCGGTGGATCTTCTGGAGGGCTGGGTTTAAGAGGCCCGATACACCGCAAAAACTTTGTTCGAGTTGAACACATGCGTTTCAACAAAGCTGCTCCACGACAGCGACATATTCAGCGCTTCCATCGCACCTAGCAGCGGACACCAGTTCAGGATTTCCTGCTGACCGGCATGTTCAAACTGCGCGGTACTTCGGCTGCGCCAAAAACCGAAATCGCCTGCTGTCATGGCTGCATACAGCTCGCGATCGGCCAAGGTATCTGGCATCAGGCGATGGGTATGGTCCACCAGGAACGCATGCGACCAGCTGGATGAGGCAAGCAGCGCTATGCGAAGCGGCGAATCATGAAGCAGCTTTGCCACCGCGGCGCCCAGGGCCATGCAGCGCGCGGGTGAAGGCGAAGGGGGATCAGGTTCGAGCGGGTCGTTGACCCTTGTGAGAAAACCTCGAGCCGAAATGACCTTGCGTCCGTAGCAATTGATCGGCATCGCGAGCACGGGGATATCCCAGCCTTGCCGATCGTAGTCAAGATACAGAATGGCGTTGGTAAACGCATGCGCGAGACTGGGGTGATGGAGCGGCTTGTAGGCGTAGGCGACATCAAAGCCCGCTTCAATCAGTCCTGAGGTCAGCCATTTGCCAATATCGCGCCGTCCGCGAATACGAAAGGCACGGTCGGGCCCTTCTCCCCACACGTTGGGTTTGCCACCCACCATCGCTGAGCCCTGCGCGTGTCGCCAGGGATACACATCCACGTCGTCATAGGCGCATACCGTGAAAGCGGGAATCACGTCTTCACGAAAATTCTCGTACTGATCGTCGCCCCAGATCAGTATCAGGTCGGGTTGAAACGCATCGATTTCCTGGCGCATACGCCGGAACTGATCCACCAGTTGCGCACGGTGCCGCGCGGCTGCGGCGGCTCCCTGATCAGCTCCCCATTCCTCGCGCATGGCAGCGGGCCAGGAGGCAGGATCTTTGGCCGCAGCAGGTATGCCGGGATCGTCGAGCGCATACCGCAGGATGCCCGACATCATGGGGTCGGGCATGCAGAGCGGCGGATAGTGCGATAAGCCGAGTCCCAGGATGTCTGCCATGGTCGGTTATTCCCGATACCGGCGCGTTAAACCGAGCGCGGAGTGGTTTGCAGAAAATCCTGGTAAGCGCGCTGCAGGCCTTCATCGAGCGCTACGCGCGCGCGCCAGCCCAGGCTGTTGAGGCGCTTGCTGTCCATCAGCTTTCGAGGCGTGCCATCGGGCTTGGTGGTGTCGAACACAATTTGGCCTGCATAACCCACAGCCTTCGCTACTGCGCGCGCAAGCTCAGCGATACTGACATCGTCACCCCACCCCACGTTGATATGGCTCAGCATGGGCTGCGTGTGCTGTGCATACACATGCTGCGGAAGATTCATGACATGCACGCTGGCTTCCGCCATGTCGTCCACATAAAGAAATTCGCGGCGCGGCGACCCACTTCCCCACACCGTCACCTGCGGCTGGTATGCAACCCGCGCTTCATGGAAGCGACGAAGCAGCGCAGGAATCACATGCGAGTTCTCGGGGTGATAGTTGTCGCCCGGTCCGTACAGGTTGGTGGGCATGACGCTGCGATAGTCAATGCCATGCGACGCACCGTACTGACGGTTATAGCTTTCGCACAGTTTGATGCCTGCGATTTTGGCGATCGCATAGGGCTCATTGGTGGATTCGAGCACGCCAGTCAGGAGCGCTGTTTCGCTCATCGGCTGCGGCGCATTGCGCGGATAGATGCAGCTGGAGCCGAGAAACAGCAGCCGACGGACGCCGCTGCGAAATGCGGCATCAATGACGTTAGCCTCGATCATCAGATTGTCGTAGATGAAGTCGGCCGGATAGGTGTTGTTCGCGTGGATACCGCCCACGCGGGCAGCGGCCAGATAGACCTGATCGAGGCGCTCGGTTGCGAAGAACTCGCGCACCGACCGCTGATCCGTGAGATCAAGCTGCGCGTGCGTTCGTACGACAAGCTCACAGGGCTCAGCGGCGTGCTGGCGCTCGAGCGTGCGCACGATGGCGGAACCCACCATGCCACGGTGGCCGGCGATAAAGACGCGAGCAGGTCGGAGCGCTGAGGACATCATCGGATAAGTCGAAGCGGCGATGCCTCCAGTGTACTGGTTAGCCAAATTCGCCGCCGCTCAGTCAACCAGCACGGTGGCGGGCTTGACCGGTGGTAAACCGCGTCAGAGTGGAGTCGGACGCGCCCTAATCGAGATAAACGTTCGGGGTAACCTCCCAGGCCACCGGTTGTTCCATTGATGAATCAACGTTTCGTGTATTAAACTAGCCCGAAACATCGATCAGGGAGAAATCGCCGATGAGCAACGCCCCCGCCGCCAATGAGCCCGTCTTCAATGAACGCGGTCTGCTTGATCCACTGATCCCGCCTGAGGCCGACATCCAGCGCTCGCTGATGCCTCCCGACGGCAAGAGTTTTTCGGACTGGATGGAAAGCCGCGTCGCGCGGCGTTCGAATCGCCGCTACGACTGGGACGCGCTCAAGTTTCAGGCCGACTTCGATCCCCGCTATCGCCGCGCGCAGATGCGCTATGTGGGCACCGGCGGCACGGGCGTCTCGCGCGACAGCAACACCGTCCCCGCCGCCCACTTCACCTTTAGCACCATGGTGATCCCCGCCGGGAACATCGGCCCCTCACATATTCACTATGACGTCGAAGAAATCTTCTTCGTCCTTCGCGGCGCGATGAAGGTCATCTGCGAAAAAGATGGCCAGCGCTGGGAGGCCGTGCTCGGCGAGCGCGACCTGATCTCGGTCCCGCCAGGCGTCTATCGCGAAGAGCACAACATCGGCGATGAGGACGCGTTGATGTGCGTGATGCTGGGCTCACCCAAGCCCATCACACCCGTATACCCGCCCGATTCGCCGCTCACCAAAATCAAGCGCGACCTGGGACGATGAGCGCCTCGCCCGCAGCAGCCACTCCAGCGCCACTGATCACCGTCGGCGAGCTGGTCGCACGCTTTCTCGAAGCCTGCGGCGTTCGAGCGGCATTTGGTGTGATCTCGATTCACAACATGCCGATCCTCGATGCGTTCCATCGTCGTCAGCTGATTCGGTTCGTCTCAGCACGCGGCGAAGCAGGCGCCTGCAACATGGCCGATGCCTACGCGCGCGTCACCGGCGTACTGGGAGTCTGCGTGACCAGCACCGGCACTGGCAGCGGTAACGCCGCGGGCGCCATGGTGGAAGCGCTTACCGCGGGCACCCCGCTGCTTCATCTCACAGGCCAGATCGAATCCGAGTATCTCGATCGCGATCTGGGCTTCATTCACGAGCATCCTGCGCAACTGGCCATGCTCCAATCGGTGGGCAAGGCAGCCTATCGAATTCGCAACCCGGAAACAGCGCTGGCCACTTTGCGCGAGGCCGCGCGCGTCGCATTCACGCCGCCCTGCGGCCCGGTCAGCATCGAGATTCCCATTGATATCCAGGCGCGAACACTACCGCTTCCCGCCGATCTGTCACCGCCCGCAGTCTCTCCGCTGGCACCTGCCCCGGCCGAGGTAGCCGCCTTGGCGGATCACCTGGCGAATGCCCGTCGACCGATGCTGTGGCTGGGCGGCGGGGCGCGCGGCGCGGGCGCCGCGGTCCAGCGCTTTCTGGACATGGGCTGGGGCGTGGTGACCTCAGTGCAGGGCCGAGGTATCGTGCCTGAATCGCATCCCGCCACGCTGGGCTCCTACAACCTGCTAAAGCCCGCGGAAACGCTCTACGCCAGCTGCGATGCCATGCTGGTCGTGGGCTCACGACTTCGCAGCAATGAAACCCTTCGCTACAAGCTGAAGCTTCCCGAAGCGCTCTACCGAATCGACGCCGATGGGTTGGCGCACAACCGTGGCTACACCAGCCGCTATTTCGTTCAAGGCGATGCACAACTCACGCTGAGCGCGCTGGCCGACGCATTGCAGGGCCGGATGGCACTCGACGCCAACTTTCAGAACGAGGTCAGTCAGGCGCGCGAGGCATGCGAGGCCCAGGTCGATGGCACACTGGGCCCCTACCGCGCGCTGAAACAGGCGGTCGCCGAACGGGTTGGCCCCTCGCTCTGGTGGGTGCGCGACATCACCCTGTCCAACAGCATGTGGGGCAATCGTGCGCCCGCGCTCGATCATCCTCGAGCTGGCGTTCATGCGTTGGGGGGTGGCATTGGGCAGGGCCTGGCCATGGCTATCGGTACTTCCATCGCAGACCGCCTGCATGGGCTCGCGCGACGCACCGTCGCGCTGGTCGGCGACGGCGGTTTCATGCTGAACGTGGGCGAGCTTGCCTGCGCGGTGCAGGAACGAGCCGACCTGGTGCTGCTGCTGATGAATGACCAGCGCTATGGCGTTATCCGCAATATCCAGGATGACCTGTACGGTAGCCGCCACTGCTATGTCGACCTTCACACGCCCCGCTTCGAGCAGTTCTGCCAAAGCCTGGGCGCGGCGTATCACCGGCTTGATGATCCAGCGCGTGCCTCGGAGGTGCTGGGCCAGGCACTGGCGCAGCGCGGCCCCGTAGTGGTGGAAGTGGACATGCAGGCTTGGGGACCGTTTGCAGCCAAGTTTGCCGGACCGATGTTGAAGAAAGACTGACCGACCATGAGCAACACGCTTCAAACGCTGCTAGGCGGCCAGTGGCGCGATGCCAGCGGCCCGCGCTACCAGACCCACTACCCGCATGACGGAAGCGCGGTGGCATCGCTTCATGCCGCCACCGCTGCCGACGTAGACCAGGCCGTGCAGGCTGCAGAACAGGCGCGAAAGCTCCCGAGTTGGGCCGGCCTCAAGCGCCATGAGCGCGCGGCAATCCTGTACCGGATTGCCGAAGGCATTCGGGCGCGCGCCGAAGACCTCGCTCAACTGCAGCGGCTGGACAATGGCAAGCCGGTCGGCGAAACCCGGGCGCTGGTCGCCAGCGCAGCGGGTACCTTCCAGTTCTTCGCGGCCGCCTGCGAAACCTGGGAAGACGAACTGACACCCGCACGCGGTGACTACCTGACCATGAGCGTTCACGAGCCGCTAGGCGTGGTGGGCGCCATCACGCCCTGGAACTCGCCGATCGCAAGCGAAGCGCAAAAGATTGCGCCTGCGCTTGCCGCGGGCTGCGCCATCGTCGTGAAACCCGCTGAGATCACACCTCGGATGGCGATCGAGCTTGCACGAATCGCGCAGCAGGCGGGGCTGCCCGATGGCATTCTGAGCATCGTTCCCGGCAAAGGCTCCGTCGTAGGGGATGCGCTGGTACGCCATCCGCTCGTGAAGCGCATCGCGTTCACCGGCGGAACCGAGGTCGGCCGCGGTATCGCGCGGCTTGCCGCTGACAAGCTGATGCCAGTGTCGCTTGAGCTCGGTGGTAAGTCACCCACCATCATCTGCGCCGATGCCGACCTTGAGCATGCGGTGATGGGCGTGCTGTTCGGTATCTTCAGCAGCTCGGGCGAATCCTGCATCGCTGGTTCGCGCGCTTTCGTTCACGAGAGCGTGTACGCCGAGTTTCGCAAGCGGCTTCTTGAGGGCGTACGCGCGCTTCGCGTGGGCGACCCCAGCCTGCCCAGCACCCAGATGGGCCCACTCGTCAGCCGTTCGCATCGCGACACCATTGAAGGTTTCGTGGAACTGGGTCGCTCCGAAGGCGGTGTCGTGCTCGCTGGTGGGGCACGGCCTGTTGGGCCCACCTACGACCAGGGCAGCTACTATCTGCCCACCGTTTTCGAAGGCCTGCCCAATCAGGCGCGCCTGTGCCAGGAGGAAATCTTCGGTCCGGTGCTCGCAATGCTTCCCTGGCGCGATGAAGCTGATTTGATCGCGCAGTGCAATGACAGCGTGTACGGACTGGCATCAGGCATCTGGACGCGCGACTACAAAACCGCCTGGCGCATCGGACGCGCGCTTGAAACCGGCACAGTCTGGATCAATACCTACAAACTGTTTTCGATCAGCACGCCGTTTGGTGGCGTCAAGCAAAGCGGTGTCGGCCGCGAAAAGGGTCGACGCGGCATCCTCGAGTACTGCGCTCAGAAAAGCTTTTACTGGGGATTGAACGAAGCCCCCCTACCCTGGGCGCGTTAAGCCGAAGCCTACCGCTGCACCATCAGGAGTCGTCATCCATGGATCTGGGAATCGCGGGCCGCAAGGCTCTGGTATGCGGTGCGAGCGCGGGCCTCGGTTATGCCTGTGCGAAAGCGCTGGTTGAAGAGCAGGTGGATGTTGTCATCGTGGCGCGCACCGCAGAAACGCTCTCGCAGGCTGCAGATCGGCTGTCCTCGCTCAAGGCCGGCAAGGTGGCGCATGTGGTGGCAGACGTGACCACTACCGAAGGACGCGCGGCCATTCTGGCTGCGCACCCGCAATTCGATATTGTCGTCACCAACGCCGGCGGCCCACCGCCCGGTAACTTTCGAGACTGGAACCGCGATACCTGGCTCGCAGCGCTCGACGCCAACATGCTGGCGCCAATCGAATTGATCAAAGCCACCGTTGACACCATGATGGCGCAGGGCTTTGGCCGAATCATCAATATCACCTCGAGCGCCGTAAAGTCACCACTGGAGCCGCTTGGGCTGTCGAATGGCGCCCGCAGCGGCCTGACCGGATTTGTGGCGGGGCTCGCGCGAAGCGTCGCGGCAAACGGTGTCACCATCAATAATCTTCTTCCTGGAACCTTTGAGACCGCGCGGCTCGCGAGCAACTTTGCCGCGCAGGCCAAACGCGAGGGCCGATCGGCCGACGCAGTTCGACAGGACAGAATCGCCCGCCATCCTGCGCGCAGACTCGGAACGCCCGATGAATTCGGTCGTACCTGTGCGTTCCTCTGCAGCGTTCATGCCGCCTACATCAACGGCCAGAATGTGCTGCTGGATGGTGGCTCATACCCCGGCACCTTCTGATTGCGTTTGGAAGCGACAGAAACATGACTTCATTGAATATCGGGATTGCGGGCGGCGGCATTGGCGGCCTCACCGCAGCCGTTGCGCTACGCCTAAGCGGCCATCAGGTAACGGTGTATGAGCAGGCGTCGCAATGGATGCGCGTGGGCGCCGATGTCAACCTCACGCCCAATGTCGTACGAGCGCTGGACGGCTTTCACAACAGCATCGGCGCACGCATTCGCCGCGAGGGTGCGCAGCCCACATTTCGCATCAGCCGCGACTGGGATACCAGCCATGAAACCTCGCGTCTGGGCATGGGGAACGTCGCCGAGCAGCAGTACGGCGCGCCACAGGTCACCATTCATCGCGCCGACCTGCTGGCCGCGCTCGCCGCGGAAGTTCCCGCCGACTGGGTACGGTTCGGAAAGCGGATCCGTTCGCTCGCGCAAACCGCCTCGGGCGTCGCGCTGACCTTCGAAGACGGCGCCACTGCCTCACATGATCTGGTGGTGGGCGCCGATGGTATTCATTCGCGCGTTCGCGCGGCGCTCTTTGGTGAAGAGTCGCCCCGCTTCACTGGCGTGGTGTCGTACCGGTCAGTCGTACCCACCGAACGGGTCCGCGACGTTCCCGAGATTGAAGCGTTCACGAAATGGTGGGGCCCCAGCCCCGATGTTCAGATTGTCACCTTCCCGCTCAATCAGGGTCGGGAAACCTTTGTGTTCGCTACCACCGGACAGCCGAGCTGGACCGAGGAATCCTGGACCACTGCCGGCGACGTCAATGAGCTTCGTGAGGTCTATCGTCACTTCCATCCCGATGCGCGAAAGCTGCTGGACGCCTGCGACAGCGTCATGAAAAGCGCGCTCTATGAGCGCGAGCCGCTACCGCAATGGAGCGTGGGAAGAGTAACGCTGCTGGGCGATGCCAGCCATCCAATGTTGCCCTTCATGGCACAGGGCGCAGGTATGGCAATTGAAGATGCGGTCGTGCTGGGTAGAGCGCTCGCCCCAATCGCGGAGATAGCGTTGGCAGCCGACACGGGCCCACAGATTGAAGCTGCGCTCAAGCGCTATGAAGGCGCGCGTCGCGAGCGCACCGCGAAGATCCAGATTGGCTCGCGCGGTAACCAATGGATGCGAGGCCCGGGAAATGCGGACTGGGTCTATGGTTACGACGCATGGAACACACCGCTTCAGTGACAATTTCGCGCAATCATTGAATTCATCAGTAGGAGTCAACCCGATGATTCGTCCCCAGGCTTTATCCACTCGGCGTAGCGTAATCACTCTGGCCGCTGCTGCCGTAGCGCTTGCCACCAGCCTGACGCTGCCGCTGTCAGCCGCCGCACAGGCCACGCAAAGCGCCTTTCCCTCGCGCAACGTGACGCTGGTCGTTCCTTTCCCGCCCGGCGGCGGCCCCGATCTGGCTGCTCGCGCGATCGGCGAGAAGCTCGCAGCCCGGCTTGGTAAACCGGTGGTGGTCGACAACAAGCCGGGTGCTGGCGCCCTCATCGGTGCAGGCTTTGTCGCGAAGTCGCCAGCCGACGGGCACACGCTGCTCTTCACCCCCAACACCGTTGTGATTTCTCCGCACGTCTTGCCGGCCGGCGCGGGTGGCGGCATCAGCGTTGCGCGCGATCTCGTCCCCGTGATTGCGCCAGCCACCACGCCACTTGTCCTGGTGGCCCATCCTTCGCTCGGTGCCAACCGACTGCAAGAAGCGCTGGACGCGGCACGTAAGTCGCCTGGCCTTCCCTACGGCAGCGCAGGCAACGGTTCGCCTATGCACTTCGCTGGCGAAATGATGAAGCGCGCAGCCAGCGTCGATCTGCTGCACGTGCCCTACAAGGGCGTAGCACCGTCGATCAACGCTGCGCTGGGCGGTGAGGTCAAGCTGCTATTCGTAGGGCTAGGCGGCGCCGTACCGCACATCAAGTCGGGCAAGCTGGTCCCCCTGGCTGTTACCGAGGCCAAGCGTTCAGACCTGTTACCAGACGTGCCCACCGCAACCGAACAGGGTGTGAAGGGCGTCGAGGTGAACGCCTGGTATGGCGTATTCGCACCACTGTCCACGCCGCAGGCCATCATCGATCAGCTCAATACCGAGATCAATGCGGTCATTGCCATGCCCGATGTCCGGACACGTTTATCCACCGCCGGTATTGAGCCGCTGGGTGGGGCTGCAAGCGTGCTGGCCGGCTTTGTCAAGGCCGACAACGAACGCTACGGCACGCTTGCGCGCGAACTGAAGATCAGCGCCGACTGATCCGGGTCGCGATCAGCTTTTGGCCCGATCGGTAGCAAACTTACCGGTCGGCGCCTCGGCGTCTTTCTGGCGGCGCGTACTGCCGTCAATACCGCCTTTAATGGCCCACTCAGCAAACATGGTGGGTCCTGGCGTGAACTCTCGCGGGGTCCAGGCGTCGGTCAGCTCGTCTTCGTCAGAGTAGTACTCGACCAGGCCGCCGCCCGGGCTAATGAAATACCAGAAGATCGCCGATGAGATGGGATGCCGGCCCGGGCCGAGCTCGGTTTCCCAGCCGCAGCGCGACATGTGCATCCCACCGCCAAACACTTCGTGCACATCGCGTACCGTGAACGCTACGTGGTTGAGCCCGACACGCGGCTGAGGAAGCTGCAGCAGGAAGAGGTCATGATGCCCAGCGCGCGGCGCACAGCGCAAAAATGAGCCACGTCCGGGGTAGCTGTCAGACAGTACAAACCCGAGGCGCTCAATATAAAACGCGGTGACTTTCGCAAGATCGGCTACGAAGAAAACGACGTGGCCCACTTCGATCGGCGTCGCACGTTCATAGGCAGGGCTTGCCTGATCAACACGCCCTCGCTCGTTCCAGGTGTTGATACGTGCACAGTCAACCGTGATGGATCGCTTACGCGTGACCTGAATCCGCAGAGCGAGTCCGGCTGGATCGGTGCAGCCTACCCGGTCCCCAGAATCAACGAAGCCAGGCGCATCGCGCAGGCGATTTCGGAAATGTTCAAGAACGGTACCGTTTTCCACCGCCCACACCACTTCGCGAAGCGTGGGGTCCGGCTCAATACCTGGGGGCAGACCCGGTGTATCCGAGGATGCGACGATGACGCGGCAACCATTCAGGCTTTCGAAGATCAGCCGCTGCGCATCTTCATTAACCAGCTGGAGCCCCCAGTCGGAAAAGAACTTTTTGCAGCGCGCCAGATCGGTCGCGCCGAAAGTGACCTCATCGATTCCCAGCAGATTCATCACGGGTTCCGTTGTCAACGTCTTTGATTCAGCCGGCGAATCTTAGACCTCAATCAAGCCTCGCATCAAGGTGCGGCGGGGCCGGTCATTCCACACGAAACGCGGCCCGGTCCATGCTCATTAACGAGCCAATGGGCGCCACGGCGCATCGAGCGTGCGCATCGGCCCTGGGCAGCATTCGCTCGAAGAAGAACTCGGCGCAGTCCAGCTTAGCCTGATAAAACGCAGCGGGCTGATTGCCTGACCCGCTCTTTAGCAGTCGTTCGGCCGCACGCGCCTGAAGAGACCAGAAATGCGCCATCATCAGGTAGCCCGAAAACATCAGGTAGTCGACGCTGGCCGCGCCCACTTCATCGCGATTGCGAGCGGCCCGCATCATGAGCCGCACCGTCAGCAGATTCCATTGCAGCGCACGCTTCACCAGCGCCCGCGACTGCCGTCCTGCCGCGCCTGAGCGCAGCAGGAAAGGCCTCGCATGCGACATCATCTCGCGGGTGAACTGGCGTACGCATGCGCCACGCGTCGCGAGCAATACCTTTCGTCCGAGCAGATCCAGCGCCTGAATCCCTGTGGTGCCCTCGTAGAGCGTGGCTACGCGCGCATCGCGAACAATCTGCTCCATGCCATGTTCGCGGATATAGCCGTGGCCGCCATAGACCTGCACGCCCAGTTGTGCGGCTTCCAGCCCAAGTTCAGTCAGGAAGCCCTTCAGAATGGGCGTGTAGAAGCCGAGCGCTTCATCAAGCTGCTGATGCGTCGCCGCGTCGCCTCTTCGAATTGCATCAAACATGCGGTCAGCGATCTTCGCGGCTGCATACACCATGGCTCGCCCGCCTTCTGCGATCGCTTTTTGGGTGAGCAGCATCCGACGGACATCAGGATGCCAGATCAGCGCATCGGCCGGCTGATCGGGCTCGCGCGTACCCGACAACGCCCGCATTGAGCGTCGCGTCTGGGCGTAAGCGAGCGCCCCCTGAAAGGACTGCTCGGCATGCGCAACGCCCTGAATCGCAGTACCAATCCGCGCCGTGTTCATGAAGGTGAACATGGCCTCCAGCCCCTTGTTCGGTTCACCGATCAGGGTGCCGATGGCGCCGTCGAAATTGAGCACCGCCGTGGCACTGGCGCTGATGCCCATCTTGTGCTCGATCGAGCCGCAGTGCACCGCGTTGCGCGTGCCTAAAGCACCACCCTCGCCGACCAGAAACTTGGGCACGATGAACAGCGAAATGCCGCGCGTGCCGGCGGGCGCCTCGGGCAGCCGCGCCAAGACGATATGGATGATGTTCTCGGTCAGATCATGTTCACCGCTTGAAATGAAGATCTTGGTGCCGCGTATCGCGTAACGGCCTTCGCCAAGCGGCTGAGCGCGGGTCTTGATCTGGCCCAGATCCGAGCCACACTGCGGTTCGGTCAGACACATCGTGCCGGTCCAGCGCCCGCTGATAAGAGCAGGCAGATAGCGCTGCTTGATTGGCTCGCTGCCATATTGCAGCAGCGTGGCAATACAGCCCACACTCAAGCCCGGATACATCGCAAATGCCCAGTTGGCCGCGCCCATCATCTCGGTCTTGAGCAGATTCATGGACATGGGCCAGCCCTGCCCACCGTACTCAACAGGAAATGACAGGCTCTGCCATCCTCCCTCGATGAACTGCTGATAGGCCTCGCGAAATCCACTGGGCGTGCGCACCGCACCGTGGTTGAACTGGCACCCCTCGCGATCGCCTGTTGCATTGAGCGGCGCCAGAACGTCCTCGCAGTACTTCGCGGTCGCCTCGATGATGGCATCAACGACCTCGGGCGACGCATCATCGCCGCCCACCAACGCCTGATAGTGGGCGGGATAGTCGAACACTTCGTTCAGCAGAAACCGCATATCTCGAACTGGCACGCGAAAGTCAGGCATCGTCTAGCGCTCCAGAATTGCGACCACGCCTTGCCCACCCGCGGCGCACACCGAGATCAAGCCCCTTCCCGCGCCTTTCTGAGCAAGCAGCTTCGCAAGCGACGCGACGATGCGGCCGCCGGTCGCGGCAAACGGGTGCCCCGTTGCCAGCGAGCTGCCACGTACGTTCAATCTGCTTCGATCAATGGCGCCCAGCGGTCCATCTAGTCCTAACCGTTCTTTGCAGAACTGAGGATCCTCCCAGGCTTTCAAGGTGCAAAGCACCTGCGCAGCAAAGGCCTCGTGGATCTCGTAAAAATCGAAGTCCTGCAACGTGAGCCCTGCGCGGGCCAACATGCGCGGTACCGCATAGGCAGGGGCCATCAGTAGGCCTTCAGCGCCAGCGGCCTCAAGCGCCTGCGGGTCACGCGCCCCTGAAGCGTCTGGTCCGGCAAAATCAACCGCCGCCACTTCGCAATGCGTGAACCACGCCAGCACTGGTAGGCCCCGCGCTTTCGCCCATGACTCGCTTGCCAGCAGCACCGCCGAGGCCCCATCGGTGAGGGTGGTTGAATTTCCCGCAGACAGCGTTCCCGCACCCGGGCAAACCTTGCGGTCGAACACGGGCTTTAAGCTTGCCAGCCGCTCCGCCGAAAGGTCGCTACGCAGATTGTTGTCCTGCCTCAGGCCATTGAACGGCGTCATCAGATCGGTGAAGAAGCCCTCTGAGTAGGCGCTAGCCAGCTGGCGATGGCTGTGTAATGCGAGCTCATCCTGCGCCTGCCGCGAAATTGCCCAACGGCGCGCCATCAGCTCTGCGTGTTCTCCCATAGAGAGCCCGGTTCGCGGCTCGGCGTTGCGCGGAAGCGAGGGCCGAAAAAACTGGTCGGGCCGCATTTTGAGGACCGCGCGAAGCCGCTGCAGAGGGGTCTTGGCGCGTGACAACTCAAGAAGCGCGAGCCGCAGTCGCTCGTTGAGCGCGATGGGCGCATCCGAGGTGGTATCAACACCGCCCGCCACGCCGCTGTCGATTTGTCCCAGCGCGATTTTGTTGGCGATCAGAATCGCGGCTTCGAGTCCGGTGCCGCAGGCTTGCTGAAGATCGAACGCAGGCGTCTCGGCGGACAGCGTCGTTCCCAGTACGCTTTCGCGTACCAGATTGAAGTCGCGCGAGTGCTTCATAACTGCACCCGCGGCCACTTCGCCTAGCCGCTCGCCATGCAGGCCAAAGCGGTCAACCAGGCCCTGCAAGGTAGCGGTGAGCATCTGCTGGTTGGACGCTTTTGCATAGGCAGTGCCCGAGCGCGCAAACGGAATTCGATTGCCGCCCAGAACTGCGACGCGACGAATACTGGTCATGCTTAACCTTTAGTGGAGATAGCGGCGGTCATGATTGACGGCTCACCCACATCGATCGGAAGTGCACACGATCCCCAGCTGCGTCGCGCAGCTCGAAACGCGCAGCAGAGCCCTCTTGCTTCGCCCAAAGCGTAGGGCGTGCGGGCAGCAGCAATGGCGCCATGAAACGGGTGTCAAGTTCTGCGCTCGCGCCTTCGCCACTGAGATCGAGCGCTGCCAGCGCCCTCGCCTGCGACCACAGACCATGAGCAATTGCTCTGCGAAACCCGAAGAGCTTCGCCGTGACGGGCCAAAGATGAATGGGATTGAAGTCGCCCGACAGCCGTGCGTAGCGCCGGCCGGTATCGGCAGCCGCCTCCAAGGAGGTCAACTGCGCGAGCAATGGCCGATCGTCTGCGCTCACAGGGGTATGACCATGCTCTGGATCCAAAGCGGGGCCCACCGTATGGGTGACGCCGCGCCGAAGCAATGTCTGCGTGGCATCCCACACCAGGTTCCCCGAGCGCAAGACCCGCATCTCAACCGTAAACACCTGCCCCTTGGGATGCGACAGCAACTGCCCGGACGCAAGCTCGATACGCAGTGCGTCACCGATCGCGATCGGCGCGTGCTGCCTGATTCGGTTGGCAAGATGGATCAATCCGACCACCGGCCAGGGGCAGTCGGCCGAGGCGAGGTAATCAAGCACGAGCGAGAAGCCAAGCAGCTGAGGATAGGTGAGCGGTACCAGGCTGGAGGCTCGTCCGAACCCGCAAAGTGCGCAGTAAGCGTCAAGATGCGAGGGGTCAACCCGAACCACCGGCAATACGCGTACGACCGCAGGCAGCTGATCAACGGTGCCCGCCCGTTTGAATACCGTCGTCGCCGCTCTGACCATGAGCGCCGCACCATTGGGTGGTCGATCAAATTCCAGCACCTTCATGCTGCCCCCTGCGTCGTAATCCGCACCCTCAGGCTCCCAGCAGATTTTGACCGCAGACGCGCAGCACCTGACCGTTGACGCCTGCGCCTGCGGGGCCGGCTAGCCACGCAACCGCTTCAGCCACATCAACCGGCTGCCCGCCCTGCGACATCGCGTTCATTCGCCTCCCGGCTTCGCGAATCGCAAGTGGAATCGCAGCCGTCATGGCAGTTTCAATGAACCCTGGCGCCACCGCATTGATCGACATTGACCGCTGCGCGAAGGCTTGCGCCTGACTTTGCACCATCCCAATCAGGCCAGCCTTGGAAAACGCGTAATTGCTCTGCCCTGGGTTACCGGCAATTCCAGAAATCGATGACAGGCAAACCACCGCTGCGCCAGGCTTTAGCGCATGGGCATTCAGCAACGCTTCGTTGATTCGGATCGGTGCCTGCAGATTGACGGCCACCACCTGCTGCCAGCGCTCTGGGCTCATCCTGGCAATCGTACGGTCGCGGGTGATCCCGGCGTTATGGATCACGCCATCCCACCCTCCCATTTCCAGGGCGAGGTCTGCGATGGCTGAGGGCGCCTGCGCCGCAGTGATGTCCAGCGACACAGCGCGTGCACCCAGGCGCTGCGCCACCGCTGTCAGCGCGGGCTCGGCCTGCGGCACATCCAGGCAAACGAGTTGTGCGCCGTCTCGCGTAAGCACTTCGGCAATCGCCTCACCGATGCCACGCGAGGCCCCAGTGACAAGCAGGGTTCTGCCCGCGAGCGGCCGCTGCCAGTCCACCTCGGCGACAGTTTGCGCCGGCGACGGGCCAAGCGTGATCACCTGCCCCGACACATAGGCGCTACGAGGTGACAGCAGGAATCGCAGTGCCCCTTCCAGCGCCGACTCGGCGCCCTCGAAAAGTTGTACGAGCTGCACGGCGATGCCTCTGCGCGCCTCCTTGGCGACCGAGCGCATCAGCCCTTCGAGCGCTCGCTGCACGGTAGCTCGCTCGGGATCGCTGCACGCCTCGGGTGGACGCCCAAGAAAGATCACTCGGCCGCTGGGACGAACCGCGCGAAGGGTCTGGTGCAGAAAGCGGTGAAGCGACTCGGCCTCTTCCACCCTGCTGAGACCGGTTGCATCGAACACCAGCGCCGCGACACTCGCCCCGGGCGCATCACCCACCGACCAGCGGCCCGACATCATGCCGGCTGCGTTGGCAAGCGAAACCCACTGCGGCAGGCTGTCGTGCGCAAGCGTGTTGACCTTCATGGACGACGCAGCAGACACGAGCGTATTGAGCAGTGCGGCGTGCGGGCCCGCTCCAATGAGCACCTCGCCCTCGATTACGGGCTGGTGGCTGCGAAATCGATGCAGGGGATACGGTCGTGGCAAACCCAGTTTCGATGTCAGAAACGCCCCGAACCGCGAATTCGCGAAACTCAGATAGGAGTCAGCCATGGCTACCACCTTCAATCAGGCCGGCATGCTACCGCTTCTGTCCCGCAGATTGACGAAACCCCACGCAACGGCCATCGAAACTTCAGGGCATCATCGCGGCTCACACCGACTTCGACCTTTCTTTCTCAAGGACTCCCATGGATCTGAAACTCGCAGGCAAGACCGTGATGATTACCGGCGGTTCAAAGGGCATCGGCGCGTCGTGCGCCTGGTCATTCGCCGAGGAAGGCTGTGGGCTCAAGCTGGTTGCTCGGAACGGTCAGGCGCTTGACGAGCTGGCGCGTCAGATCCGGGCCAAGCATAACGTGGCGGTGGAAACGTACGCCCTTGATCTCCGCGCACCCGCTGATCTCGCTCGCGCTGAGTCACTGTGCAGCGACCTCGACATTCTGGTGAACAATGCAGGCGACATCCCCGCTGGCTCGCTCGATCGTCTGGACGACAAAGCGTGGCGGCATGCCTGGGAACTGAAAGTGTTTTCCTACATTTCGCTGTCGCGCTCTGCATTTGTCGCGATGCGCGACCGCGGTCAGGGTGTGATCACCAATGTCATTGGCATGGCAGCCGAGCGGCCCACATTCGAGTACATCTGCGGCGCGAGCGCTAACGCGGGCCTTGCAGCCTTCACTAAAGCGCTGGGTCAGGGATCGCTCAAGCATGGCGTTCGTGTCATGGGCGTGCATCCGCCTTCCACGCGCACCGAGCGAATCGACACCATCCAGCGCATGCTGGCCAAGCAACACTATGGCGACGAGTCACGGGTCGAGGACTTGTTCCGCGACAAACTCGCGACGCCCGCCATCGATCCCGAGCAGGTGGCCGACGCAGTTGTGTATCTGTCATCGCCTCGTGCAAGTCAGCTCACGGGTATCGTGATGAACCTGGGGCTGGTTAACGGCTAGGCGGGTCGCTAGCCCCGCCGCGAGCGGGGTATTATCGTGAGTCTTTTCGCCGCTTACCCCCTATGAAAATTGCTGTCGCTGGCCTGGGCTACGTGGGCCTTTCGAACGCGGTGCTGCTGTCGCAGCGCCATGAGGTTGTCGCCGTTGATCTGGTCGCCGCGAAGGTGGATCAGGTCAATGCCCGACAGTCGCCCATTGAAGATGCCGACATTTCGCAGTTTCTGGCCCAAAAGCCGCTCAAGCTTCGAGCGACCGTCCACGGTATCGAGGCCTGGCAAGACGCCGACGTGGTCATCATCGCCACACCCACAGACTACGACCCGGTAACCAACTACTTCAACACGGCCTCGGTCGATGCGGTCATACGCGATGTTAAAGCCGCCAATCCCAACGCGCTGATGGTGATCAAGTCCACCATTCCCGTGGGCTTCACCGTAGCCGCCCGCGAGCGCCACGGCACTCAAAATATCGTGTTCAGCCCGGAATTCCTGCGGGAAGGTAAAGCGCTACACGACAACCTGTACCCGAGCCGAATCGTGGTGGGCGAAGAGTCGGAGCGTGCCCGGTCGTTCGCGCAGATGCTGAAAGAAGCCTCGCTCAAGCCCGACGTACCGGTGCTCTTAACCGGCAGCACCGAGGCCGAAGCCATCAAGCTGTTCGCCAACACCTACCTGGCCATGCGGGTTGCGTATTTCAACGAACTCGACAGCTACGCCGCTGCTCATGGGCTCGACACGCGCGAGATCATTGAAGGCGTCTGTCTCGATCCGCGTATTGGCAGCTTCTACAACAATCCCAGCTTTGGGTACGGCGGTTATTGCCTGCCCAAAGACACCAAACAGCTGCTTGCCAATTTCGCCAGCGTGCCGCAAACCCTGATCGAGGCGATCGTTACCGCCAACGCCACGAGAAAGGATTTTGTTGCGTTTGACATCCTGAAACGCAATCCCCAAACCGTTGGCATTTACCGATTGGTGATGAAGGCGGGGTCCGACAACTTCCGGGCAAGCAGCGTCCAGGGCATCATGAAGCGGCTGAAGGCCAAAGGGGTTGAAGTCATTGTCTATGAGCCGGTGCTCAAGGAAGCGCGGTTCTATAACTCTGAAGTCACCCATGACCTTGCTTCATTCAAGCAAAGGGTTGATCTGATCGTCGCGAACCGGCTCACACCGGAAATCGCCGATGTCGCCGATAAGGTGTACACGCGCGATCTGTTCTCCTCCGACTGATACGCCGGCTGCATGGCAGCCTAGCGCAACCTCAGTCGCTGGCTCTTTCGAGTCCGCTCAAAAAAGTTGTCAGGTTTTCGTCGTACCCAGCCTATAAACCGGGCGAGCCCCTCATGTTGCTTGAGGGCCTCGACGTTGGAATAGGTTCGTTCGAGTTCCGCCTCGGTCAGTAGCGCATGAATCTGCCGGTGACAGATTCGATGCAAAAGCACTGTCTGATGCCCGCCGCGAGATTTCGGCACCAGGTGATGGGCGTCCTGCTGGGCTGGCGGGATGGTTCGCTCGCACAGCGGACAGGTCACCGTGTCAGCCACCTGAGCCAGCGCCGCATCCCAGGTCGCCTGCAATTGTTTACGCTTGATTCGCCCTGTCATCGATTGACCTTCATATCCGCCTACCCCAGGTGTTACCGCTGGACGTAGCGCAGAAAGCCAGCGAATATTCGCAGCGCGTCCGGTTCTGTCGGGTGCATGCCCCTTATCTTCAAATGCTTTCATACGCAACATGACCGCTCTTATTCGTCTGATTTCAATCGCAATCTGCGCCCTCCTCGGCGTTTCACCGGCCATCGCCGGCGGCGCGCATCAAAACGATGTTGCGCGCTATCTGGCAGGTCTACCGCCAACTGCGCAGTCAAGCGCCTCACCCCTTACGCTGGAGCCTGCCTGGATTGCCCATGCCGAGCAGATGGATGCAGCCTGGGCAAGGCTTGAGCGCGCACAACTGACGCCGGTTCGAGCATGGTCGGCCGCCCATCTCGGCCCGCCCAGCCCCACGCTGCTCTACATGTTCAGTGGCCCCGACTACCTGTATGCCCGTAATTTTTTCCCGGATGCCCGAACCTATGTACTGGCAGGGCTCGAGCCGCCTGGCCGAATGATCCGGTTGAATAATCTGTCGCCTGAAGACCGGCAGCGCGGTCTTGACAGCCTGCGCGACTCGCTTCGCACCATCCTGGATGCCAGCTTTTTCATTACCGCAGACATGCTCAAGGATCTGCAGGGGCACGCTTTTTCGGGCGTTCTGCCTCTGCTGTATGTGTTTCTCGCCCGGTCGGGCATGGAAATTACCGATGTGAAGCATCTCGGACTCACCGAAGACGGCGGCACGGTTACGCTGCCGGCTCCTGCGCGAGTGCGACCCAATGGCATTGAAATCAGTTTTCACGACCGAGAGAAACAGACCGACCGCACGCTGTTCTATTTCAGTATCGATCTGTCCAATGCAGGTCTGATAGACGGCGCATTTGTCAGATTCATCGAACGCCAGGGCACTGCCGATGCGTTCTTTAAAAGCGCTTCATACCTTCCCCATGCCGAAAATTTCTTGCGTATCCGTAGTACCGTCATGCAGCAAAGCGTGCGCATTTTGCAGGACGACACGGGCGTCCCGCTGGCCGCCTACGACCAGGCCGTCTGGCAGGTAACGCCCTTTGGTCGATACACCCGCCCGATTCCGATGTTCGACTACATGCACCAGCCCGCCCTCACCCGGCTGTTCGAGCGCGGGTCGCCAGCGCCTGTCAACTTCAGGCTTGGCTACGGGTTCGGCATCGAGACAACCGGAATTCTGCTCGCGACACGGCGCAGCGCTCGCTAAACGGGGACACTGCTCACATGGCAACCGAAGCTTCTCACTCCTTTAACGCCCTCATGGAACGCTTCGCGGAAAGTCAGGGCAACCTCCACTCAGCGGGTCAACAGTGGCGGGGGTTTGAATTTGAAAGCGAGGGACATGTTTTCCGGTGCTTTCCGCACCCAATCCATTCAGACCAGATGATGCTCGAGTGCGACATCATGAAGCTCGATGAGGCGCAACAGCGTAACCCGGCTTTGCTGCAGCTTCTCCATCAAATCAACGATTCGCTCTGGGTTTCGTCGAACTGGTTCATTCTTGTTGATAACGACGGGCAGGCGCTCATCGCACGACAGCAATCGATCGATGGCAGCAGCCCCATCGAGCTCAATGCGCAGATATGCGCGGCGATTGATAAGGCTGCAGCGCTTAAACAGGTGATCGAGGCAAGTGTCACGGCTGAGAACTCGCCGCCTCCCAGCAGCGTCTCCTCGCCCCCTCACGGGCGTTTCGCGTAGACAGTTCTCCGGTTGTCAACCCCGACTCAAGGTGCTCCATGGCAACAAGTAATGTTCAAATTCCCAGCGCACGCGGCCTGAGCCAAGGCTCTACTGCAGCCAACCGGTCTGATCGAATTGCCAACGTCAAGGCTGAAGTCGCTAAGCTCACCCCGGAGGAGGCGCGCGGCGTTCTGACGGATATCAGCCACATGACCGCCAACAAGCGCGGTTATTTGCGACTGGATGGCTCAGGCGGAAAGAACGGCGGCCAACTTCAATTCAGTCCGCGCTGGAATCTGAATATCTTTCGTAGCGCCAAGGCGGAAGTCACGCGCGCTGCACTTGAAGCCTTGTTCGAGGCGGCAAAGCTCGATAAATCCAGCCTGGACACGCTCTTTCCGCAAAACGCCGGAAACGCAAAGAGCTCTGCAACCACCGCACCAATAAGCAACCGCCTCGCAAGCGAGGCTATCGGGCGCGCGCTCAACGAAGGGGGCGGGCAACTGCTACCAGGCAGCGCTAATCTCCAGCCCCAGGTTCAGGCCGTAAGCGTTCAACGGCCTGAGCAGGCCGCTGCGCATCGGGCGCTGCAGGCTTCTTTGCAGCAATATCGTGCGGTGCAGTTCGACGGCAGGCAGGTGGGCGGCGCGGCGCGCCCTGACGGCACCTACCTCAACGGCGCGAGCCAAGCCGAGACGTTTGATCATCTGCGTGCAGCCGGCTACAACACGATTCTGTCGATTGATGACGGTCCAGAAACCACCGCGATGGCGCGCTCGATACCACAGGATTTCCGCCACGAAAACGGCGCCCAATACGCGATCACAGATTTCAGCCATCCAAGCATTCGTACGCTTTCGCAGATCAAGCGTTTTGTCGACGACGCCCACCAGAACGGCGATAAGGTACTGATCCACTGCGGCGCAGGAGCAGGCCGCACCGGAACCGCGCTGGCATCCCTGGTTCTTGCAGATCTGGTCAAGCAGGAGCGCGCCAAAAAACCGGACTATTCGATCCAGGATGCCGCTAAGGACGTCGTCGACGTGCAGGTTCCGTACTCCCACGACCCCGACGCCGACGAAGACGACGAGCCCTCAAAAGTACCCACCACAGTCAAGGTGCCCAGAATTGTCGCAAACGCGATCAACATCGTTCGCCAGGCTGATGAGGACACCACCCACAAAGATCAGTCGATCGAAACTGACTATCAGGTAGGTGGATTAATGAACTACCTGGGCTACCTGTTGGGCGCGGTTGACGTAAATGGCGCGCTTGTCAGCTAGCCTGCGCCGCCGGGCCACATAAATTACGAACCCTAGGCAATGAAAAACCCCCTTTCCATCAACGCCTATATCTGCCCTCCCGATTATCCGATCGCGAGGTTTCTGCCTCTTGTCGCTCGGACCGGTGCATCCTCTGTCGGGCTCACGATTCGCGCACTTGACGAGATTCCGGTTCCGCAACTCAAGGCACGGCTCAACGACCTCGGGCTGGGGGTGTCAACACTGAACAGCGCTGGCTATTTCCTTTATCAGGACGCTGGGCGCGCGACGCAACAAACCAGCACTAACCTTCGATTGATCGACGCTGCCGCTGAGCTTGGCGCACAGACGCTGGTCGTTATTACCGGCGGTCTAAGCCATGGCGACGCATCACTGCGCGATGCACGCGACACGATCGCGAACGGGCTACATCGGCTTGCTGAGCGCGCAGCCAATGCCGGCGTGCACCTTGGGTTGGAGCCCATCCACCCGGCGGGCGTCCTGAACAAGGGCTGCGTGAACTCGCTGCGCCATGCGCTCAGCCTGGTCGGGGACATTCACAATGCCTCGCTTGCGCTGGATCTTTACCACTCCTGGTGGGACCCCGAGCTTCCCAATCTGGTCCGCAACCATGGAAACAAGATCCGCGTGGTTCAGTTCTGCAATGTCGTGGCGCTTCGCGACCCGGCAGACTTGCAACGCGAAAGCCCCGAAGTTGGGCTGTTGGATGTTGGCGCCGAACTAAAAGCCCTGAGCACGCAGGGCTACAGCGGAACCTTCGAGTACGAGCTTTTTGCCGAACACCTGCGCGGCCGCGACGTCGAACCGATGATCGCGCAGGCGGCAAAGTTTTACGCCGGGCTCGCCTAGTTCCCGCGAACTGGCTGAGGAGTTCGCCCCCTTTGGCTAGGGCTCATACCCGTAGACCTCGCGCGCGCGCTCGACGCTAACGTAGCCGTCTCGCAAGTCACGCTCGATCAGCGCTCGGTCTCTTGCCTTCGGGTCGCCATAACCGCCGCCACCGGCGGACTGCAGCCAGACCAGGGTGCCCTGATCAAGCGGCAGGTAAGGCGTTTTACTGGACAGTACGCGAAGAGATTTCGGAGACGTATCTACGGGTGATTCGCTCGATTTCGGCCGACCAGGGTGCCCTGATCAAGCGGCAGGTAAGGCGTTTTACTGGACAGTACGCGTTCTTTGGCGGTACCGGGGTCCAGAATATAGCGCGCGGTGCTCCCTGGTTGGCCGCCGAACAGGCCCTGCGGCTGAGAACGGTGCCGATCAGCGCATAGGCAGATCGAGGCGCCATCGGCCAGCACTCTGAACACCCGACAGAAGCCGTTGCCACCTCGGAAGGTTCCTGCACCTCCCGTGTCTGCCACCACTTCGTAGCGTTCAAACACGATGGGGTTCTCCATCTCATCGGCTTCGATCGGCACATGACCTGCATTGCCCGCACCGTAGCGGATCGCGTTGATGCCATCGCGGGTTGCGCGCGCACCATAGGCGCCCGAGGACAATTCCAGCGTCAGGAAATAGCGCTTTTTCGCCTCCGGACGGGAGTCGCTTCCGCCAATCACTGTGGTACCCGTTGAGCCTGAACCACTGGCCAGGACTGAGCGGGGCGAGGCGTCGGCCAGTGCTCTCATCACGGTATCAAGGACGCGATAGGTGATTTCGCCATAGCCCACCATGGACCCCGGCGGCTGCGCATCGCAGAGCGTTCCGGGTCGGGTGATTACCTTAACGGGGCGATAGCTGCCGGCATTCGGCGGATTTTCAGGGTCGGTAATCGACTTGATCGCATATTGAATGCCTGAAATGGCCGAGGCGCGCGAACAGTTCATGCCGCCCCGCGACTGATTGGACGACCCACTGAGATCCACCGTGATATCAGAGCCAGCGATGGTGACCTTGGCATCAATCCACTGGGCATCCTCGGTTAATCCGTCACCATCAATGCAGTCGCGAGCGTGATAGACGCCGTCCTTGAAATCAGCGATTCTGACCCGCGTCAACTGCTCCGAGCGCGACAGAATTTCGCGCATGGCCTCGCGAATGGTGGGAAGCCCATACCGCGCGATGACTTCCGCCAGCCGTCTCTCGCCGCTAAAACAGGACGCATACTGCGCCCGCATATCGCCCAGCGCGACCGATGCGTTACGAACATTTCGTACCACCAGATCGACGAGCGGCTTCTGCAGCTGATCGTTCACAAACAGCTTGACCGGCGGGATGACGATGCCCTCCTGAATCAGCTCGCGGG
Source organism: uncultured Bordetella sp. (assembly GCA_964581825.1). Classification (GTDB taxonomy): domain Bacteria; phylum Pseudomonadota; class Gammaproteobacteria; order Burkholderiales; family Burkholderiaceae_E; genus SYIM01. Next base: position 7,323 of record CAZORB010000035.1, on the reverse strand, counting down.
TGGCAGGCGAGTAGCTTCCAGGGCCCATGCCTCCAATGTCGGCCCAGTGACCGCGGTTACACAGATAGCCGTAGAGCTCGCCTTCCCAAAACAGCGGTCTGACTAACAGAACATCGGGTAAGTGAGTCCCCCCCAGGAAGGGGTCATTTGTCATGAGGACGTCGCCTGGCTTGATGTTGTCAGGCCCGATTCCGTCGATGAGCCCACGCAGTTGAAATGGCATCGTGGTGACGTGAATCGGAAAGCCGGTGGGGTCCTGGGCAACAATCTCGCCCTCAGCATCCATTACGCAACAGGACAAATCGCCCTGCTCTTTCCAAAGCTGGGTGTAGGCGGCGCGCATGGTCATGAGCTTCATCTCATGCGACACACCGATCAGCGCGTTCTGAATGACAGCAAGGGTGAAAGCATCGACGGCCATGGCTTAGTGTCCTCGCTTAAGGCTGATCAAAAGATTTCGATGGGTATCCACAACCAGCTCGGCCCCCGGGGGCAGCACTGTGGCAGACGACAATTCCTGAATGATCGCGGGACCGGATATCTGGTCCTCAGGCTCGAGGCTTTCTCGGCGGATCACGCGGGTGGGCACCATGCGGTCGCCAAACCAGACGTCTCTGACCGCCTCTGGACGAATCCCCTGTTTCTTGGTTTGGTCGGCAAGCAGGTTGGGCTTGGCCACGGCACCGATCGCACGCAGGCGAATATTGACCAGTTCAACAGGTTCACCGGGAACAGAATAGGTGTAGACCGCTTCGTGCTGCCGATGAAACTCAGCAATGAAGGCCGCGATATCAGGTGCGCCTGTTCCGGTATCGGCATCCACACGAATATTGATTTCAGTGGTCTGGCCTACATAGCGCAGGTCCATGCTGCGCTCGAAGCGGCTGGCCTCTGCTGCCACCCCTTCGAGTTCGAAGTCGGCCTGGGCACGCTTGCGCAAGGTCTCGAATTCATTTGCGAGCGCCTGCGCATCGTCGACAGCTAACACCTTGAGAACAGATCGGGAGTAATCGTGCGTGAAATCAGCAACCGAAATGCCTCCCGCTGAAAACAGCCCTGGGTTATTGGGCACCAGAATGCGCTCCATCCCAAGCTCTTCGGCGATTGAAAAGGCATGAATGGGCCCGCCACCGCCAAACGGACAGAGCTCAAAATCGCGCGGGTCGGCGCCGCGCTGCACCGATACAAAGCGAATCGCCTCTGCCATCTGGCTGGCCGCCACCTTAAAGATGCCCGCCGCCGCCTGATGCAAACTGACGCCCAGCGGGCCGGCAATGTCGCGCTCAATCACTGCGCGCGCGCGGTCGGGGTAGAGCTTGACGGCGCCGTCTGCAAAATCGTCGGCATCGATATAACCGAGAATCAGGTTTACATCAGTGAGGGTGACGACATCGCCACCCAAGCCATAACAGGCGGGACCGGGATCAGACGACGCACTGTCGCGCCCCACCTTCAGGCGCCCCACATCATCGAGCCGCACAATGCTGCCGCCACCCGCCCCCACCGTATGCACATCGAGCATGGGCGTGACGACGGGGAAGTAATCGATTTCGCGGGCGGTGGTGGCCTCAGCCTTACCCTGACGCAGCAGACACACATCGAGGCTCGTGCCCCCCATGTCCATCGTGATCAGGTTCATGTGCCCGCTAACCCGAGCAAGATTGGCGGCGCCCACCACTGCACCGGCAGGCCCGGAAAGCAGCGTGGTGGCGGGGTTACGCATGACAAGATCAGGACGTCCTACACCGCCGTTCGACTGAAAAATGAACAGCCGGTTATCCACCCGAATATCGCGCAGACCCTCCATGAGTTTCTCGATATACAACCTCAGAACTGGCGACCCATATGCGGCGAACAGCGTGGTACTGGTTCGGGGAAACTCCCGAAACTCGGGCAGAACATCCGATGAGGTCAGAACATCGACATCGGGAAGGGCCTGCCGGAGCGCATCGCGCAGCATCTGTTCATGCCGCGGCTCGAGAAATGAGAACAGCAAACAGATGGCGACCGCCCGAACACCGCTTTCACGCACCTGGTCCACCAGCCGCGCAACCTCTGCAGAGTCGAGCTCTTTAAGAATCTGGCCTTGAGCATTCACCCGGCAGTCGGCTTCAAACCTCAGATGTCTGGGCACCAGCGGGCTGGGCTTATCCATCTGGACGCGATAAATGAGTTCTGCCGGTCGACTGAATCGACCGATTTCAATTACGTCGCGAAAGCCTTTATTTGTGATCAGCGCGATACGAGCACCCTTTCGCTCAATGACCGCATTGGTGGCGATCGTGGTGCCATGACCGATGAAGCTCACTTCCTCGGGCTTCACCCCTGCCATTTCCATCACCCGACTGATTCCGCGTACGACCGTCGCATAACGGCGCCCGGGTTCGTTTAAGACCTTAGCGACCTGTACCGCGCCAGACGTTTCGTCAACCAACACGACGTCTGTGAAGGTGCCCCCAACATCGATACCGATGCGAACCATGACTGTTTCTTCCCCGACCAACGGGTTTGACAAAGAGAACGCCGGATGCCGCATGGCATCCGGCTGCTGCGGTGAGCGCTAGCCGATCAGGCGCTCTTGACGCGAGCCCACACCTCGATCCACTGTTGCAGATTGGGCGGCATACGAAGCGGATAGTGTTTGGTGCTGCCATCCAAAATTCCGTAGCCCCAGGCCTGTTTGTCGGCTGCGCTTAAGTCCTGAGCGCCCAGCGTAGAGGCCGACAGATAGCCCGACACCGTAGACAGACGCGATGCATAGGCCTTACCAAGCATTGCGTTGATCAGCGCATGCGCGCTGTCCTGGTTTTTCGAGTCTTTCGGAATATAGGCGGGCTGAACAAAGGACAACACGCCCTCTTTACACCAAGCACTGCGAATCGGCATACCCTTTTGCTGCAGGCCATAGCGAACAGGGATCGCACCGAAGGTGACAACGATCTCGCCAGAGGCAAGCAGGTTCGCGCCCTGGGCGAAACTGGTCCAGAGCGTACGAACATTCTTTTTCTTGGCGATCAGAAACTTGCCCACCTCGTTCAGTTCGGCGGTAGACATCTGTTCGGGCTGCTTGTTGCCCAGATAAAGACTGGCAGCCATGATCATCTGGTGCGCGGTATCAAACCAGCCGATCCGGCCGGCATATTTGTCCTCGAAGATTGCCCCCCAAGACTGCGTGAACGGATCGTTCTCGGGCACAACATCACGGTTGTAGACCACCGTGTCATAGCCCCACATCACTGGAATGCCGTACACCTTGCCGTCACGACTCAGGATGTCGTCCTTGAAGGTGTTGGATACGTATTGGAAGTTGGGAATTTTGCTTAAGTCGAGCGCTGTGCATTTTTCCTGGCCGGCCGAGGCGCCCAGCACCGGACCCCGGGAGAAAATGCTGTGGCTCATCATCATGTTGTAGCGCCCGGTACCCCCCGGCGCCACCAGCCGCGCGACCACGTCAGTAGATGACTGAAACGGCGCGTCGTTGATCTTGCACTTAGCCTCTTCTTCAAGAATTCCCTTGAGCGGACCGCTTACCAGGGCATTGGCAACCAGAATTTCAAGGGTGGGAACTGCCTGCGCGAGAGCCGCTCCGGACGTACCCGCCAGAACAGCTGTAGCAGCGCCTACCTTTAGAAAACCACGGCGATCGGTGTCGCCGTCAACTCGGTTCAGGTGCTTCACTTGCGGACTCCTTTTGTGAACGGACAAAAAGCTAGCGGCGTTCAACTGCAGCCGCCAAACGACTGGCTCGACCTGAGAGCCAAAACCCCAGCGCGGCAATCAGCGCTGAAATACTCATGAT
>CAZORB010000035.1:0-3424 GCA_964581825.1 uncultured Bordetella sp. | reverse complement strand
GGATAGAGCGTCAGAAAGGCAAAGGGCAGCACCCAGGTGACATGCGCGATCAGCGATCCCGTCCAGAGACCGTAGGGCACGCCAGTGAGCCCAAGAAACACCAGCAACATGACGCCCGATACGATTCCCGGCGTGATGATGGGCAACAGAAAGGCGGGTATCACCCAGCCCCGGCCTGGAAACTGGTAGCGAAGTCCCAGCGCAGCCATCAGTGCTAATGCTGTCGCGATCGTGGCCGAAGCCAAGCCAACCGCAAAGCTGTTGATTAAAGCCTTTACGAGCCCCCCGCCTTCGAACACTTCGCCATACCAGCGCAGCGTAAAGCCTCGAAACGGAAAGCCCATCACCTCCGAATCGTTGAACGACAAGATGAACAGCACCAGGATGGGTGCGTACAAGAACGCGAAAAACAAGCCCACGTAGCTGCGTAGCAGCCAGCCTGAGGCGATCATCCCCGCTCTCCGACGAAGAGGCGCTGAAAGCCGAATCGACGACTGGCCAGATACACGCAGCCAAGCACCACCGCCATTAGCACCACCGATAGTGCTGCGCCGAGCGGCCAGTTGTTCGCATTGAGGAACTGACTGGCAATGATGTTGCCGAACATCTGACCAGAGGGGCCGCCAAGAAGTTGGGGGGTCACATAGGCGCCGCAGGACAGCAGAAAGACCATCGTGCACCCGGACCACACGCCTGGCAATGACAGCGGAAAGACCACGCGCCGAAATGTCTGAAACGGCGTCGCGCCCAGGTCATAGGCCGCTTCAATCAGCGCGCGATCGATCTTCTCAAGGGAGAGATAAATCGGCAGTGTCATGTACAAGGTATACACATAGACAAGCCCCACATACACCGCCGCCTCGTTATAGAGCAGCGCGTCCAGCGGCTTGTCGATGATTCCAAGCGACATCAGCGCCTGATTCACCAACCCTGTTCGGCCCAACATCGGCAGCCAGACAAAGGTGCGAACGACATAGCTCGTCCAGAAGGGAAGAAACAGCAGCACAACCGCCAGCGTTCGTTTGTGCCCTTTGAGTCGGGCAATGAACATCGCCAACGGATACGACACCAGCAGCGCGAGGACCGTGGTGATGAGCGCGATTCGCAAAGTCTGCAGCAAAACCCGCGCATACACGGGGTCGTTCACCAGCGACTGATAGCTCTTGAGTGACAGCTCGGAGCTCAGCCCAAACACCGATGCGGTCCAGAACGATACGCATGCGAAAAATATTAACGGCCCAATTGCAAACACCGCCAGCCAGAGAATTGCGGGGACGACCAGAAGCCCTCCCAGTGACCACCGCGAACGCCTGACTGCGGATGAAGGCATGGTGATCAGGGCCTACGTGCCAGACGCCTTCATGGATGCCACCCGGCGCTCGAGATGAGCCCGCCATCCGCCGATGGCGATGATGTCCAGAAGCTGCGGCTCAAGCGGCTGATAGGTTCGAGTGATGCTACGGCTGTGATTCGTGAACACGCCGCGTTCGAAATCGATTTCGATCTCATCACCGGTTTCGACCAGCTCGGTCACGCCCGCGCACTGCGTGAGAAAAGGAATACCCGCATTGACCGCATTTCTGAAGCTTCCGCGCGGGATTGACTCTGCAACGAGACCCAGGCCGTGGGCGCGAATACCGATGAATCCCTGAATATGTGGATTACCCTGAGCAAAGCGCTTGCCCGCAACGATCACATCACCCGGACGAACCTTGCGCGCGAAGTCTGGATCAATGCCGCTCATCAGATGCGGGCCCAGCACTGCTGGGTCGAGTTCACGCTTGAGCGCAAATTCAAGCGGCATCATGTCGCCATCAATGCCGATGTTGTCGCCGAACTTCCAACAGCGACCGCGATAACGCCAATTCATCGCATGAACTCCCTGGGATCGGCAATTTCTCCGGCCACGGCCGAGGCAGCCACGGTGGCTGCGCTGGCTAGATAAATGTCCGCTTTGGCAGAGCCGAGGCGCCCATAGTCATTGCGAGTACCCGTATTGATGGACACTTCTTCATCGGCAAGCGGACCAATTTTTCCGCCGGCACACACCCCACAGCCGGGCGCCGTAATCGCAGCGCCAGCATCCACGAACACCTTCATGATGCCCGCCTCTTCTGCCTGCGACAGCACCTGCTGCGTTCCCGGTGTTACAAAGAAACGCACATCCGGATGAATGCGTCGATGGCGCAGGATATCGGCAGCCACCTGAAGATCCTCAAAGCTTGCCGCGGCGCACGAACCGATAAACGCGTGATGAATCTTGCGGCCCTTCACCTGCGACACACCGACCACCTTGTCCGGTGTCGGAGGAACAGCAACCTGCGGCTCCGCAAGCGACAGGTCGAAGTCGATCACGCGACGAAAGTTCGCGTCAGGATCGCTTTTGATCAGTGAAACCGATTCGGTTGTACGCGTCGAGAGATAGTCGAGCGTCTGCTGATCGGGCTCAACCAGAGCTGACTTGGCTCCGATTTCGATCGGCGTGTTGCACAACACCTGACGGCCAGCAAAGCTCACCTGCGACAGTGCGGGGCCGCCGTACTCGACGACACCATAGTCGACGTCATCGACCTCAAGCACCGCAATGAGTTTCTGGGCCACATCGCGCATCGAGGTTCCTGGCGCAAGCCGGCCATGCAGGTTGACCCGCACGGTGTGAGGAACCTTCAACCAGACTGAACCGCATGCGAGCACTTCGGTGATCTCGGTGACCACAGGAATTCCAAGACACCCCAGCGCACCGTAGTTGGTCACGTGAATGTCATAAGCGATGGTGAGCATGCCAGGGCGGACGTAACCAAGCTCCATGGGAAACACGTGCCCATGTCCGCCGCGACCCACATCGTAAAAATGCTTAATGCCAAGACGCTCTACGATTTTTCGGACCTGTCGTTGCCGCTGTGCAGCCAGCGGGCTGGTTGCCACCGGCTCATGATCGGTTGAGATAAGGAGCTTATCCGGCGCGAAAAGACGATCGACGCCCAACTCATCCATCACTTTCGCAAAATTCACCACGTACCAGTCGTGCGTAGTGATCAGATCGGGCTCGGGGAAAACAATTTCACCCTGCATGACCTGTCGACCGCATGCGCGCGACAGGATTTTTTCGCTGAGCGTTTGACCCATGGCGTGTTTCACGGCGCAGCCCGCAAACCCACCACCACCGATACGGGCTCACCCGCGCGGATTCGCGCGTCACGGGCGACTTCCTTGTCGCGTTGCTTACGCGCAGCCTCAAGCGTGGCCTGGGCCTGACCGGCGGGAACCACTACGACACCGTCGGAGTCACCCAGCACAATGTCGCCAGGATTGACGATCACGCCGCCCACGCTCACTGGAATGCCCGTCCATCCCGGGTGATTTTTCAGTGTGCCCTGAACACAGACCCCGGTGGCGTACACCGGAAATTTCGCGTCGCGAATTT
>CAZORB010000034.1:5688-32583 GCA_964581825.1 uncultured Bordetella sp. | reverse complement strand
CGGGTCACGCTGACTATGTGAAGAACATGATCACGGGTGCGGCGCAGATGGACGGAGCGATTCTGGTGGTGTCGGCGGCCGATGGCCCGATGCCGCAGACGCGCGAGCACATTCTGCTGGCGAGGCAGGTGGGTGTTCCTTACATCATCGTGTTCATGAACAAGTGCGACATGGTCGATGATGAGGAGCTGCTGGAGCTGGTTGAGATGGAGGTTCGGGAGCTGTTGTCGAAGTACGACTTCCCGGGCGATGACATTCCCATTGTCAAGGGATCGGCGCTGAAGGCGCTGGAGGGAGACAAGGGGGATCTGGGCGAGGCGGCGATCATGAAGCTGGCCGATGCGCTGGATAGCTACATTCCGACGCCGGAGCGTGCGATTGACGGGGCGTTTTTGATGCCGATCGAGGACGTGTTCTCGATTTCGGGTCGCGGCACGGTGGTGACGGGTCGTATTGAGCGCGGAATTGTTCGTGTTGGCGACGAGATCGAGATTATCGGGATCAAGGCGACGACGAAGACGACGTGCACGGGCGTGGAGATGTTCAGGAAGCTGCTGGACCAGGGTCAGGCGGGCGACAACGTTGGGGTGTTGCTGCGTGGCACGAAGCGCGAAGAGGTGGAGCGCGGTCAGGTGCTGGCCAAGCCGGGTTCGATCACGCCGCACACGAAGTTTGAGGCGGAGGTGTATGTGCTGAGCAAGGAGGAGGGCGGGCGTCACACGCCGTTCTTCAACGGGTATCGGCCGCAGTTTTACTTCCGCACGACGGATGTCACGGGATCGGTGGATCTGCCCAGTGGGGTGGAGATGGTGATGCCGGGTGACAATGTGAAGATGACGGTGGCGTTGATTGCGCCGATCGCGATGGAGCAGGGGCTGCGGTTTGCGATCCGTGAAGGCGGACGCACGGTGGGCGCCGGCGTCGTCGCCAAGGTCATCGCGTAAAGCAACACGCGCGCTCCGCGCCGGCGCCTGAGGGCGCGGCGCGGTGCCGTGAGGCAGTTGGCAGCCAGCACAGCAGGCAATCGTTCTTTTGACCGCAGCAATTGCTGCATCGCTCTTTAGGAATTCTCATCATGCAAAGCCAGAAAATCCGTATCCGCCTGAAGGCATTTGACTATCGTCTGATCGATCAGTCGGCAGCCGAAATCGTCGACACCGCCAAGCGTACCGGCGCGGTGGTGTGCGGGCCGGTGCCACTGCCCACCCGTATTCAGCGCTTTGATGTACTGCGTTCGCCGCACGTGAACAAGACTTCGCGTGACCAGTTCGAGATGCGTACGCACCAACGCCTGATGGATATCGTCGACCCCACCGACAAAACGATCGATGCGCTTACCAAGCTCGATCTGCCTGCCGGCGTCGATGTCAAGATTTATGTTCAGCAGGCGGACGGTTGGCGCGGCTGATCGTTCTGCATCCCGAAATGCTTACTGATTTGGTGGCTTTCGGGTTTTGAGTTACTATCGAAGGCTTTTCGGAATTTCGGGGCGAAGCGATTAGGTGGCATCAAGCCGCCAGGCGCTTCGCACCCGCGCAAAAACACCCGGCCAATTGCAGTCGGGACTGGAGAAAAAAATGAGCCTTGGCCTATTGGGGCGCAAGGTCGGCATGATGCGCATCTTCACCGACGACGGCGATGCTGTTCCGGTGACGGTCGTAGACGTGTCCGACAACCGCGTGTCTCAAATCAAAACCGTCGAGTCTGACGGCTATAGCGCAATCCAGGTTGCCTTCGGTAAGCGCCGCGCCAGTCGCGTCACCAAAGCGCGCGCCGGTCACTTTGCCAAAGCTGGCGTTGAAGCCGGCAGCGTTGTCCGCGAATTCCGTGTCGCCGCCGACGTGGTCACGGGTTACCAGCCTGGCGCGGTCATTCCCGCAGGGCTGTTTGAAGCCGGTCAAAAGGTTGATGTGCAGGGCACGTCCCACGGCAAGGGCTTCACGGGAACCATCAAGCGCCACAACTTCGGATCCGGTCGCGCGTCGCACGGCAACTCGCGTTCACACAACGTTCCGGGGTCGATCGGTATGGCGCAAGACCCGGGCCGCGTGTTTCCGGGTAAGCGTATGGCGGGCCACATGGGCTCGGTCACCAGCAGCGTTCAAAACCTGGTGGTGGCGCGCGTGGACGCCGAGCGTGGGCTTCTGATGCTGCGCGGCGCGGTGCCGGGCGCGAAGAATGGCTCGGTCGTTGTCACGCCAGCCGTCAAAGCTCCCGCGCCCCGGCGCTCGACCGGTAAGGCTTGAGGAGAATCCTGAACATGGAACTGAATCTGCTCGATCAGAGCGGCCAGGCCTGCGCGAAGGTTGAAGCACCCGACACGATTTTCGGGCGCGAGTACAACGAGCCGCTGATTCATCAGGTGGTGGTTGCCTATCAGGCGAACGCCCGCAGCGGTAATCGTGCGCAGAAAGACCGCAGTGAAGTTCGCCACTCCACCAAGAAGCCCTGGCGCCAAAAGGGAACCGGCCGTGCACGCGCTGGTATGACCTCATCGCCGTTGTGGCGTGGTGGTGGCAAGACTTTCCCCAATTCGCCCGACGAAAACTTCTCGCACAAAGTCAACCGCAAGATGTATCGCGCTGGCGTGTGCTCGATCCTGTCGCAGCTTGCCCGCGAAGACCGTGTTGCGGTGGTCGAGGCGCTGTCCATCGACGCGCCAAAAACCAAGCTGCTGTCTGACAAGATCAAAGCGATGGGCTTGGGTGCCAACGGTGCTTCGGTGCTCGTCATTACCGATTCGGTTGACGAGAACCTCTTTCTTGCCTCGCGCAATCTTCCGCACGTCATGGTGGTTGAGCCGCGGCACGCTGATCCGGTGTCGCTGGTGCACTTCTCCAAGGTGCTGATCACGCGTGCGGCGCTCGCGAAAGTTCAGGAGATGCTCGCATGAACCAGGAGCGACTCACCAAGGTACTCGTGTCCCCGATCGTCTCCGAGAAGGCCACGTTTGTAGCCGACCGGAACAATCAGATCACTTTCCGGGTTTTGCAGGACGCCACTCGGCAGGAAATCAAGGCGGCGGTCGAATTACTGTTCAAGGTCGAAGTTGAGTCCGTCCAGGTACTCAACCAGAAAGGCAAGGCCAAGCGCTTCGGTCGGTTTTCCGGCCGTCGGCGCCATATTCGCAAGGCGTATGTCAGCCTGAAAGCCGGCCAGGAAATTAACTTTGCGGAGGCCGCGTAAATGCCCATCGCCAAGATGAAGCCTACATCGCCCGGACGCCGGGCGATGGTCAAGGTGGTGCATCCGAACCTGCACAAGGGTCGGCCGGTTGATGCGCTCACCGAAAGTCAAACACGCGGCTCGGGACGCAACAATCTCGGCCGGATCACCACGCGCCACAAAGGCGGTGGACACAAGCGCCAGTACCGTCTGGTCGATTTTCGTCGCAACAAGGACGGAATTCCGGCGAAGGTCGAGCGCATTGAATACGATCCGAACCGTAGCGCCCACATTGCCCTCCTGTGCTACGCCGACGGCGAGCGTCGCTACATCCTCGCGCCGCGTGGCGTTGAAGTGGGCACGCAGCTGATGAGCGGATCGCAGGCGCCTATTCGCCCCGGCAATACGCTTCCCATCCGCAACATCCCAGTCGGTCAAACGATCCACGCGATCGAACTACTGCCTGGTAAAGGCGCGCAGGTTGCGCGGTCCGCAGGAGCCTCGGCTCGACTGCTGGCTCGCGAGGGTACCTACGCACAGGTTCGTCTGCGCTCTGGCGAAATTCGGAAGGTGCACATCGAGTGCCGCGCGACGATCGGTGAGGTAGGCAATGAAGAGCATGGGCTGCGTCAAATCGGTAAGGCCGGAGCCACGCGTTGGCGCGGCATTCGTCCGACGGTACGCGGCGAAACCATGAATCCGGTCGATCACCCGCACGGCGGGCGTACGCGTGGCAATCGCCACCCGGTGTCGCCCTGGGGCACGCCCACCAAGGGCTACAAGACCCGGCGCAACAAGCGCACCGATTCGATGATCGTTCAGCGACGCGGCAAGTAACGGACAGGTGACGGAACAGCTATGGGACGCTCAGTCAAAAAAGGCCCGTTTGTAGACGGCCACCTGATGAAAAAAGTCGATACGGCTATCGCCGTAAAAGACAAGAAGCCGATCAAAACCTGGTCGCGCCGCTCCACAGTGATTCCCGATTTCATCGGGCTCACAATCGCTGTGCACAACGGCCGCCAGCATGTGCCGGTGTTCATCAACGAGAACATGGTCGGGCACAAGCTTGGCGAGTTCGCGCTGACCCGTACGTTTAAGGGACACGCGGCCGACAAGAAGGCCGGCGCGAAGAAATAAGGAAGCGACATGCAAACGCAAGCCATCCTGCGCGGCGTTCGGCTGTCGGCCCAAAAAGGCCGACTAGTTGCCGACATGATCCGCGGCAAGCCGGTTGAGCAGGCGCTGAACATCCTGATGTTCTCGCCTAAGAAGGCCTCCAAGATTGTGCAGAAAGTGCTCGAGTCGGCAATCGCCAACGCTGAGCACAATGACGGCGCCGATATCGACGAGTTGCGGGTTAAAACCATCCACGTTGAAAAGGCTACGTCGCTGCGGCGTTTCTCCGCCCGCGCCAAAGGGCGCGGTGCGAAGATCGAAAAGCAGACCTGCCACATCTTCGTGACGGTCGGCGACCGCTGACCGCAGGCGCAAGGGAAACGACATGGGACAGAAGATTCACCCGACCGGATTCCGTCTTTCGGTCAGCCGCAACTGGGCCTCCCGCTGGTATGCATCGGGTAGCCAGTTTCCTCAGCTGCTCAACGACGACCTGCGCGTTCGCGAATACCTGCGCCGCAAGTTGAAGAGCGCATCGGTCAGCCGAGTACTGATCGAGCGGCCCGCGAAAAACGCTCGCATTACCATCTTCTCGGCACGGCCCGGTGTGGTTATCGGCAAGAAGGGCGAGGACATCGAGCTCCTCAAGGCCGACCTGCAGCGCCTGATCGGCGTGCCGGTGCACGTCAATATCGAGGAAGTGCGTAAGCCCGAGATCGACGCTCAGCTCATCGCCGACTCCATCACCCAGCAGCTCGAAAAGCGCATCATGTTCCGGCGCGCCATGAAGCGAGCCATGCAGAACGCAATGCGACTTGGCGCTCAGGGCATCAAGATCATGAGCTCGGGCCGTTTGAACGGTATCGAAATTGCCCGTACCGAGTGGTATCGCGAAGGTCGCGTGCCACTTCATACGCTGCGAGCTGACGTCGATTACGGTTTTTCCGAAGCGCGCACCACCTACGGCACCATCGGCGTCAAGGTATGGGTCTACAAGGGTGACACGCTCGGACGCAATGACGCGCCTCAGACCGCTGAAAAAGAAGCCCCCGCCCCCGAGCGCGAAGATCGTCGCCCGCGTCGCGGACCCCCGGGGCGTCCAGGTGCGGGCCCGCGTGGTCCACGACGTGGACCCGCCGCTGAGGGTACGGCTGCTGCCGCGCCCGGTGGCGAATCAGCGGCCGACGCGCCCAAGACCGCAGTCAAACGTGTGCGTAAGGTTGCCGCTCCGGCCGCCGATGCCGCTAAGAAGCCTGAGTGAAGGAGTGAGCGATGCTGCAACCCGCTCGTCGAAAGTATCGAAAAGAACAGAAGGGCCGTAACAAAGGGCTCGCTACGCGTGGCGCATCGGTGTCCTTCGGTGATTTTGGTCTGAAGGCAACCGGACGCGGTCGACTGACCGCGCGCCAGATCGAAGCCGCCCGTCGTGCCATGACCCGCCACATCAAACGGGGTGGACGGGTATGGATTCGGATCTTCCCCGACAAGCCGATCTCCAAGAAGCCTGCCGAAGTTCGGATGGGTAACGGTAAGGGCAATCCCGAGTACTACGTTGCTGAAATCCAGCCTGGCAAAGTGCTCTATGAGATGGACGGGGTCAATGAGCAACTCGCCCGGGAAGCGTTCGCGCTTGCCGCGGCCAAGTTGCCAATTTCCACCACGTTCGTCACGCGGATGGTTGGCGCTTAAGCGTCGGCCTCTCGAAAGGACAAGCGATGAACGCTAAAGACCTCCGCGCCAAGGATGACCAGGCGCTCGGTAAAGAACTCGACGAGTTGCTGCGCGCGCACTTCAAGCTACGTATGCAGCACGGCACCCAGCAGCTCAATGACAGCAGCCAGTTGCGCAAGACGCGTCGCGACATCGCGCGTGTCCGCACGGTCATCAACGAAAGGGCGGCAGCCAAATGACCACATCCGATACCTCAGTCGCCCGTGTCAAGCGCACGCTGACCGGCCGTGTTGTCAGCAACAAGATGCAAAAAACCGTGACGGTGCTCGTTGAGCGCAAGGTCAAGCATCCGGTTTATGGCAAGTATGTGCTCCGCAGCACGCGCTTCCACGCCCATACCGAAGCGCAGATCAGCGAAGGCTCAACCGTTGAGATTCAGGAAAGCCGTCCCATTTCGCGGACCAAGTCTTGGGTCGTTTCGCGTGTGGTATCGGGGGCTCAGGCGTAATCAGGTTAGCCCCTGATTTGCACGATCTAATTTTTTCTGTCATGATTTAAGGCTTTCCCGGTTTCTGGGCGCCGACAACAGCACACAACGTGCTTGGCGTTAAAGCAGCCGGAAATTTTCAAACCCATTCCTCGGGGCCAAGACTGTCCGCCACTTCTGGCGGTTCAAGTTGGTGAACAGACATGATTCAGATGCAGTCGAGGCTGGACGTCGCCGACAATACCGGTGCGCGCTCGGTCATGTGTATCAAGGTGCTCGGTGGTTCGAAGCGCCGGTATGCGGGTATTGGCGACATCATCAAGGTGTCGGTCAAAGACGCCCAGCCGCGCGGTCGGGTCAAGAAGGGCGAAATCTATAACGCAGTGGTTGTGCGCACCGCCAAAGGTGTTCGTCGTCCCGACGGATCGCTCGTGCGCTTCGACGGTAACGCCGCTGTACTGCTTAATGCCAAGCTCGAGCCGATCGGCACGCGCATCTTCGGCCCGGTCACGCGTGAACTGCGTACTGAGCGGTTCATGAAGATCGTGTCTCTCGCGCCCGAAGTGCTCTAAGTCTCAGGAGACGGCGATGGACAAGATTCGCAAAGGCGACGAGGTTATTGTTACCTCGGGTCGCGACAAGGGTAAGCGCGGTGTCGTGCTGAGTCGGATTGATGACACCCACGTGGTAGTCGAGGGAATCAACCTGGTGAAAAAGCACCAGCGTCCCAATCCCATGAAAGGTCAAACCGGCGGCATCGTCGACAAGACCATGCCGATCGATCAGTCGAATGTCATGCTGTTCAACCCGGCCACCGGCAAGGGTGATCGGGTGGGCTTTAAGGTGCTCGAAGACGGTCGTAAGGTTCGGGTGTTCCGTTCCAACGGCGAAATTGTCAAGGTCTGAAGGTTGTAATCAGCCAAGCACCAGTCCGCGATCTGTTCGCCAGCGCAATCAGCTGCTAAGCCCTCGGAAGCGAGTGATCGCAACGGCGAACCGACCCTCACCGTCAGCCTCGGGGCTGACGAAGGTCTAAAGGAAAACGTTTTATGGCACGTTTCAAACAGTTCTACCGCGACCAAGTCGTCCCTGATCTGATGGCCAAGTTTGGCTACAAGTCGGTGATGCAGGTGCCGCGTATCTCCAAGATCACGTTGAACATGGGCGTGTCTGAAGCCGTGGGCGACAAAAAGATTCTTGAGAACGCGATGGGTGACCTGAGCCGAATCGCCGGGCAGAAACCAGTCTCGACCAAGGCGCGTAAGGCTATCGCCGGATTCAAGATTCGCGAGGGCTACCCGATCGGTTGCATGGTCACGCTGCGCGGCGAGCGAATGTTCGAGTTTCTTGATCGCCTGGTCACGGTTGCGTTCCCGCGCGTTCGCGATTTTCGCGGTGTGTCGGGTCGTGCATTTGACGGACGCGGCAACTACAACATTGGCGTGAAAGAGCAGCTCATTTTCCCCGAAATCGAGTATGACAAGGTCGATGCGGTTCGGGGTCTCAATATCAGCATCACCACCACCGCTGCCAGCGACGCCGAAGCAAAGGCGCTGCTTGCTGCTTTCAAGTTTCCGTTCCGCACCTGATTCCCTGCGATCCACAGGACGACAACAGTGGCCAAACTCTCACTGATCAACCGCGATATCAAGCGCCAGGCGCTCGTCAAGAAGTACGCTGGCAAGCGCAAAGCGCTGGAAGCCATCATCGACGACCAGTCGCGCTCCGAAGAAGAGCGGTACCAGGCGCGCCTGAAGCTTCAGGCCTTGCCGCGTAACTCGAACCCGACCCGACTGCGCAATCGCTGCGAAGTCACCGGTCGCCCGCGCGGCACCTACCGCAAATTCGGTCTAGGGCGCACCAAGCTGCGCGAATCCGCCATGCGCGGCGAGATCCCCGGGCTGGTCAAGGCCAGCTGGTAAGCGACCGCTCGAACACGAGGAAACCTAACTATGAGCATGAGCGATCCGATCGCCGACATGTTCACGCGCATCCGTAACGGGCAGCGTGTGGAAAAAGAGTCGGTGACGATGCCGTCGTCCAAGCTGAAAGTAGCCCTTGCCCGGCTGCTGAAAGACGAGGGCTACATCGACGGCTACGAAGTCCGCGCCCAGGGGGCGAAGGCTGAGCTCGAAGTACGGCTGAAGTACTACGCAGGCCGCCCCGTGATTGACCGTCTTGAGCGGGTATCACGTCCTGGGCTGCGCGTTTATCGCGGTCGTCACGCTTTGCCCCAGGTCATGAACGGCCTTGGCATTGCCATCGTCACGACCCCACGTGGTCTGATGACCGACCGCCATGCGCGCGCCAGTGGCGTCGGCGGCGAAGTCATCGCCTACGTCGCCTAAGGAGCTCGCATGTCACGCGTTGCACGCATGCCGATCCCGGTGCCGAAGGGCGTCGAGGTCAACATGGCAGCTGAATCAATCTCGGTCAAAGGACCTCTGGGGACGCTGCATCAGCAGGTTAACCCGAAGGTTCGGATCACCCGCGAAGGCGATGAGCTGCGTTTCGCAGCAGCCGACGAATCTCGCGAGGCGTCCGCCATGAGCGGTACGTACCGGGCGCTGGTCTTCAATATGGTCACTGGCGTCACGAAGGGCTTCGAGCGCAAGCTTACCTTGGTGGGCACCGGTTACCGGGCGCAGGCTCAAGGCGCAAACCTCAATTTGTCGCTGGGGTTTTCGCATCCGGTGGTTTATCGCCTTCCCGAGGGCGTGAAGGCCGAAACGCCAACCCAGACCGAGATTCTCATCAAAGGTAGCGACCGCCAGAAGGTTGGTCAGGTGGCAGCTGAAATTCGCGGTTATAAGCCGCCCGAGCCCTACAAAGGCAAGGGTGTGCGTTATTCCGATGAAAAAGTTGCCCTCAAAGAAGTTAAGAAGAAATAACGCGTCCGCGCATCACGCGAGGAAACAGATATGGACAAGAACGTCGCCCGCCTGCGCCGCGCCCGCCAGACGCGGCTCAAGATCCGCGAACTGCGGGCTAACCGCCTCACGGTCCACCGTAGCAATTTGCATATTTACGCAAGCATCACTGACGCGAATGGCGCCAAAGTGCTCGTGTCCGCATCGTCACTCGAGACCGACGTGCGCACCCAGCTCTCGGGCCAGACCGGCCGCGGTGGTAACACCGGTGCTGCAGCAATGGTGGGCAAGCGGCTTGCTGAGAAGGCGCTCGCCGCAGGCATTGACACGGTTGCCTTTGACCGCGGGGGCTATCGCTTCCACGGCCGCATCAAGGCACTCGCTGACGCCGCCCGCGAGGCGGGGCTGAAGTTCTGATCGCGGCGGCATTGGCGACCTAACAGGATTCGACATGGCAAAGATTCAGGCAAAAGTCGGTGCAGAAGACCGTGATGACGGGCTTCGCGAAAAGATGATCGCGGTCAATCGCGTCACCAAGGTGGTCAAGGGAGGCCGTATCCTCGGCTTCGCTGCGCTCACGGTGGTTGGCGACGGTGATGGCCGCATTGGGATGGGTAAAGGCAAGGCGCGCGAAGTTCCCGTGGCTGTCCAAAAGGCAATGGACGAGGCGCGCCGCAAAATGGTCAAGGTTCCGCTCAAGGGTGGCACGATTCACCACTCGGTCCAGGGCCGTTGGGGCGCTGCCTCGGTGATGCTGGCTCCGGCCCCGGAGGGTACTGGCATTATCGCTGGTGGTCCGATGCGCGCAATGTTCGAGGTTCTGGGCGTCACCAACGTGGTGGCTAAGAGCCATGGGTCGAGCAATCCCTACAACATGGTCCGCGCAACGCTGAACGCGCTCGGTCGGCTGAACACGCCGTCTGAAATCGCAGCCAAGCGCGGCAAGTCTGTCGAAGAACTGTTCGCCTGAGCGAACGGAGAACGCCCATGAGCGATAAGCCCACCATCAAGGTCACCCTGGTCCGTAGTCCGGTTGGAACGCGCGAGTCACATCGCGCCACAGTCCGCGGCCTTGGCCTTCGCAAGATTCGCCAGAGCCGGGTGCTCGAAGACACGCCCGCGGTTCGCGGCATGATCAACAAGGTCTCGTACCTGGTCCGGGTCGGCTGACGCGGCCGCATCCGTTTCGGAGTCAGTATGAAGCTCAATGAAATTAAGCCTGCCGAGGGCGCCAAGCACCCGCGTAAGCGCGTGGGGCGTGGCATCGGTTCGGGTAACGGCAAAACAGCGGGGCGTGGTCACAAAGGCCAGAAGTCCCGTTCGGGTGGCTTTCACAAGGTGGGCTTTGAGGGCGGTCAGATGCCTTTGCAGCGTCGCCTGCCCAAGCGTGGTTTCGTATCGCTGACCGCGGGCAGCTGCGCAGAAGTCCGTCTGAGCGACCTGCAGCGTCTTGGCGCCGCAGAGGTTGATCTGCTGTCGCTGAAGGCAGCAGGCATCGTTCCTCAGATCGCTCTGTCGGCCAAGGTCATCCTGTCGGGCAAGCTCGAGCGAGCAGTTGCTGTGAAGGGCATTGGTGCGACAGCCGGTGCGCGCGCAGCAATTGAAGCGGCTGGCGGATCGGTCGCCTAACCTACCCCTGATTCAAACCGGTTAACGGACACATTCCCTCGTGGCAACCTCCACCGCGGCAGCACTGAAGGCAGGACGGTCAGGCGACCTCAAGCGTCGCCTGTGGTTCCTGGTGTTCGCGCTGATCGTGTATCGAATCGGGGCGCACATCCCGGTTCCGGGTATCGACCCGGATGAGCTCGCCGCAATTTTCCAACGCGAACAGGGCGGCATCCTCGCGATGTTTAACCTGTTCTCGGGTGGCGCGCTGTCGCGCTTCACCGTGTTCGCGTTGGGCATCATGCCGTACATCTCTGCATCGATCATCATGCAGTTGTTGACGGTGGTGGTGCCCTGGCTGGAAGCTAAGAAAAAAGAAGGCGAGGCGGGGCGCCGCGAGATCACCAAGTACACGCGCTGGTTTACCGTTGCGCTCGCCACATTCCAGGCAATTGGAATTGCTGTGGCACTTGAGTCTCAGCCCGGGCTTGTAATCGATCCTGGCCTTACCTTCCGCTTCACTGCGGTGGTGTCTCTGGTAACTGGAACAATGTTTCTGATGTGGCTGGGCGAGCAGATCACCGAGCGCGGCCTTGGCAACGGCATCTCGATCATCATCTTCGCGGGCATCGCTGCGGGGCTTCCCAGCGCAATCGCGGGAATGGGCGAGTTGGTACGCACCGGCGCCATGAACCCGCTCGTGTCGCTGCTGATTGTAGCCTTGGTGGTGCTGGTGACTGCAGCGGTGGTGTTCGTTGAGCGGGGTCAGCGCAAAATCACCGTTAACTATGCGAAGCGCCAGGTTGGCAATCGGATTTACGGTGGACAAAGCTCGCACTTGCCGCTGAAGCTCAACATGTCTGGTGTGATTCCACCAATTTTCGCGTCGTCAATTATTTTGTTCCCGGCAACGATCGCGCAGTGGTTCACGGCGGGCGATACCGACAGTGCGGTTGTCCGGGCCATCAAAGACCTTGCTTCCACTCTGGCGCCAGGCCAGCCGGTTTATATCCTGCTGTATGCGCTAGCCATCATCTTCTTCTGCTTCTTCTACACCGCGCTGGTGTTCAACAGCCGCGAGACGGCGGAGAACCTCAAGAAAAGCGGCGCGTTGGTTCCTGGCATTCGCCCGGGCGAGCAAACGGCACGCTACATCGACAAGATTTTGATGCGCCTGACCTTGGCTGGGGCGGTTTACATCACGGCAGTGTGTCTGCTGCCCGAGTTTCTGGTGCTCAAGTGGAATGTGCCGTTTTATTTTGGTGGCACATCCCTGCTGATTATTGTTGTGGTCACGATGGATTTCATGGCTCAGGTGCAGGCTTATCTGATGTCGCACCAGTATGAAAGCCTGCTGCGCAAATCCGGCGCGAAGGGCATGGGGTAACGGTGGGTCCGTTTCGGATCAGCCGCTTTAACGCAGCAGAACACGTAACAAACGAGGGTTGATGGCCAAGGAAGATGTCATTCAAATGCAGGGCGAGGTGGTCGAGAACCTGCCAAACGCGACCTTCCGCGTCAAGCTCGAGAATGGCCATATCGTGCTTGGCCATATCTCCGGCAAGATGAGGATGCACTACATCCGTATCCTGCCGGGCGACAAGGTCACGGTAGAACTAACGCCTTACGACTTGTCGCGGGCTCGGATTGTGTTCCGCGCGAAATGACAACAACGCTTCGGCTGACTGAACAAACTTCGAGGTGAATCATGAAGGTTAATGCATCGGTTAAAAAGATCTGCCGCAAGTGCAAGGTCATCAAGCGCAACGGCGTCGTTCGCGTGATCTGCAGCGATCCGCGCCACAAGCAACGTCAGGGTTGAGAGGAAACATCTCATGGCACGTATTGCGGGTATCAACATTCCCGACCGCCAGCACGCCGAAATCGGCTTAACGGCGATTTACGGTATCGGTCGTACGCGCGCTCGCCAGATCTGCGACGCAGCGAATGTCCCTTACAACAAGCGCGTCAAAGATCTGAACGATGCCGAACTTGAGCGCATCCGCGAGCAGATCGGGCGGGTCACCATTGAAGGCGATCTGCGTCGCGAAATCTCGATGTCGATCAAGCGGCTGATGGATCTTGGCTGCTATCGCGGTGTACGTCATCGTCGCGGCCTGCCGGTTCGTGGCCAGCGTACGCGTACCAATGCGCGCACGCGCAAGGGCCCGCGTAAAGCCGGCGTCGCATTGAAGAAATAAAGCACCCGCCTGTAAACGGAGTCCTTGTTCATGGCAACTAAGAATCAGTCATCGGCCCAGGCGGCTGCCGCATCACGCGCGCGCAAGAAGGCGAAGAAGAACGTCTCGGACGGTATTGCGCACGTTCATGCGTCGTTCAATAACACGATCATCACGATCACCGATCGCCAGGGCAACGCACTGGCCTGGGCATCATCGGGTGGCGCTGGCTTCAAGGGCTCGCGTAAGTCCACACCGTTTGCAGCGCAGGTTGCTGCCGAGGCCGCCGGTCGGGCCGCGCAGGAATGCGGTATCAAGAACCTCGAGGTCGAGATCAGCGGACCCGGACCGGGGCGTGAGTCATCGGTGCGAGCGCTGAACGCCCTTGGTATCAAGATCCTGCAGATCCAGGACGTCACGCCGATTCCGCACAACGGCTGCCGGCCGCCCAAGCGCCGTCGAATTTAAGCGCGAGCGCGATCAGAACATGGGATGAACCCACGCGCTGCAGGTACGCGGCGCGGCGGGCCGGACATCCCGGTAACTCGCAAGAGTCGCCAAAGCTTGTTCGGACTCGATCTTACGTCGGGACCCGCAAGCAATCCGGACCGCAAAGACCACTGTTCGCCACCCGTCAGGCTGTTGGTTACAGCCGGGTTGCCAAAGGCGAACTGACCGCGAAGCAATTCGCGCAACAGAAGGGAATTTAACGTGGCACGTTATACCGGACCCAAGGCCAAATTGGCCCGCCGTGAAGGCACGGACCTGTTTTTGAAGAGCGCCCGTCGCGGCCTCGATTCGAAGTGCAAGCTCGACAGCAAGCCGGGCCAGCATGGCCGAATCTCTGGCGCGCGGACGTCTGACTACGGCAAGCAGCTGCGCGAGAAGCAAAAGGTCAAGCGCATCTATGGCGTGCTGGAGCGTCAGTTCCGCCGTTACTACGCTGAGGCCGTGCGCCGTCGTGGCAACACAGGTGAGAATCTGCTTAAGCTGCTCGAAAGCCGCCTCGACAATGTCGTGTACCGCATGGGGTTTGGCTCGACGCGCGCTGAGGCGCGTCAGCTCGTCAGCCATAAGGCGGTCACGATCAACGGTCGTACCGTCAACATTCCTTCGGCGCTGGTTCATCCCAACGACGTCATTGCCGTTCGCGAGAAATCACGCGCACAGGCTCGCATCGTCGACTCGCTCAACCTCGCTGATCAGCACGGATTTCCATCCTGGGTATCGGTTGATAAGACCAAGATGGAAGGCGTGTTCAAGTCGGCGCCCGACCGAGGAGACTTGGCCGGTGACATCAACGAAAGCCTGATCGTCGAGTTGTACTCGCGCTAATCGAAAGGATTGCCATGCAGACTGCCATGCTGAAGCCGCGCATCGTCGAAGTCGAGCAACTCGGTGCCGCTCATGCCCGCGTGGTGATGGAGCCGTTCGAACGCGGCTACGGTCACACACTGGGCAATGCGCTACGCCGTGTTCTGCTGTCCTCCATGGTCGGTTACGCTCCGACCGAGGTACAGATCTCCGGCGTTGTCCATGAATACTCCACGATCGATGGCGTTCGCGAAGACGTCGTTGATCTGCTGCTGAACCTCAAAGGGGTGGTGTTCAAACTGCATAACCGTGACGAGGTGTTTGTCACGTTGCGCAAGGACAGCCCCGGGCCCGTCACCGCCGCAGACATCGATCTGCCGCATGACGTAGAAATCGTCAATCCTGGTCACGTGATCGCAACCCTTACCGAGGGTGGCAAACTCGACATGTCGATTCGGGTCGAGCGCGGTCGGGGTTACATGCCTGGAACCCTGCGGGAACTCCACGAAACCAAAACCATTGGCCGGATCGTGCTCGATGCATCGTTCTCGCCGGTACGCCGGGTCAGCTACCAGGTCGAAAGTGCGCGCGTCGAACAGCGCACCGACCTCGACCGCCTGGTGGTTGATGTTGAGACGAACGGCGTGATCGCCCCTGAGGAAGCGGTTCGCCAGTCGGCCCGCATTCTGGTTGAACAGCTCTCGGTGTTCGCGGCGCTTGAAGGCGGCGCCGAGGCTGGAACCGAGGCGATTGGCGTGATCGGCGGCGTGAGCCGCAGTGGTCCGCAGATCGATCCGATTCTGGTTCGCCCGGTCGATGACCTCGAACTGACGGTTCGCTCGGCCAATTGCCTGAAGGCCGAAAGCATCTATTACATTGGCGACCTGATCCAGCGCACTGAAAACGAGCTGCTGAAGACGCCCAACCTGGGCCGCAAGTCGCTTAACGAAATCAAGGAAGTGCTCGCATCGCGTGGACTTACCCTGGGCATGAAACTCGAGAACTGGCCGCCCGCCGGACTCGAACGCCCGTAAGCCTGCACGCGATCACAGGAAGCGAATCATGCGCCATCGTCACGGACTTAGAAAACTCAATCGCACCAGTGCCCATCGTGAGGCAATGTTGCGGAATCTCTGCATCGCGTTGCTACGCCACGAGATGATTAAAACCACGCTGCCCAAGGCTAAGGAACTTCGCCGGGTCGTGGAGCCCCTCATCACGTTGGGCAAGAAGCCCTCGCTTGCAAATCGCAGGCTTGCGTTTGATCGTCTACGCGATCGAGACATCGTGGTCAAGCTCTTCAACGAGCTTGGCCCGCGTTTTGCGCAGCGAAATGGCGGCTACACCAGCATCCTCAAATACGGTTATCGCGTTGGCGACAACGCACCGATGGCGCTCGTGCGCCTGATGGATCGCACCGAGGAAGCGGCGGCTTCGGCGCCAGCCAGCAACTGATCGCCGCTCGCGCGGTGAGTCGATGAGCGCTGTGATCCGGGCCCAAGGGCTCGTCAAGCGTTTCGGTGACCACCGTGCGGTGGATGGTCTCGATCTCGAGGTTCCGCAGGGCTCCTGTGTAGGGCTGCTTGGGCCGAATGGCGCAGGTAAAAGCACGACTCTGCGGATGCTGTTGGGTCTCACACGACCTGACGCAGGCACCATTCGGGTGCTGGGCCTAGAGGTGCCACGCGAAGCACGCCAGGTTCGCGAGCGAATCGGCGTCGTGCCCCAGCTCGACGCGCTCGATCCCGACTTCACTGTCGCTGAGAACCTGATTGTTTTCGCCCGCTACTTCGGTCACCGGGCAGAGGCCGCCGGGCGCAATCCTGATGCACTGCTTGAGTTCGCAGGTTTAGCGCACAAGCGGAACGCGAAAATCAGCGAGTTATCGGGCGGCATGAAGCGGCGACTCACGCTCGCCCGTGCGCTTGTCAACGATCCCGAACTGCTGCTGCTCGATGAGCCCACCACGGGCCTCGACCCTCAGGCGCGACATCTCATCTGGGAGCGACTGCGGCAGCTCCTCGGCAGGGGAAAGTCCATCCTGGTGACCACGCACTTCATGGAAGAGGCTGAACGCTTGTGCGACCGAATTGCGATCGTTGATCACGGTCGTTGTATCGCTGTGGACTCGCCTTCCGGGCTGATTGCACAACATGTCGAACCGATCGTCTTCGAGATCATCCCGGGCGAGTCGGCCGCGGCGCCTGTGATCGAGGCCCGGCTGGGGGAGCGGATCCAGCGGGTCGGCGATACCACCTACCTTTACACCGCCGATCCCGGACGCGCCGCGGCCTTTGCTGATCAGGGCTCGCTTCGCGTATTACGTCGCGCGGCCAATCTCGAAGACGTGTTTTTGAAGTTCACAGGACGGGACCTGCGTGACTGACAGGCACTGCCCACAGCGTCGTGTCGCGGCAGACCGAGGCGTGCATGGTTGATGCCTCGCGCGTGCTCGCGGTATACCGACGCAATCTCCTGGTGTGGCGCAAGCTTGCGCCTGCAAGTCTGGTCGGCAACATCGCCGAGCCGCTGATCACGCTGCTTGCGTTTGGCTACGGTCTGGGGGGGCTCTTGGGCGAGGTGGAAGGCGTGCCCTACATCGTGTTCCTCACCGCGGGCGCGATATGCATGAGCACCACGATGGCGGCAAGTTTTGAGTCGCTGTACTCGGCGTTTTCTCGGATGCAGGTTCAGCGTACCTGGGACTCGCTGATGAACGCGCCGGTTGAGCTCGACGATATTCTGGTGGCCGAATGGCTTTGGGCAGCCAGTAAGGCGACTCTGTCCGGCGTCGCCATCGTAGTTGTGGCGGTTGCACTCAACGTAACACGAGCCCCGGCGCTGGCCGCGGTGCTGCCTGTCATTGTGCTCACGGGGCTCTGCTTTGCAGCAATCGGCCTCGTGTTCAATGCGCTCGCGCGCGGCTACGACTTCTTTACCTTTTACTTCACGCTGGGCCTGACACCGATGATTTTTATCTCGGGCGTCTATTACCCTACCCAGTCGCTGCCCGCCTGGCTCGAGGCTCTGTCGGGCATGCTGCCGTTGGCCTCGGCGGTAAGCCTGGCTAGACCGCTGGTAATCGGCGAGTGGCCAGCCGATCCAGTCGGCCCACTCTTATTGCTGGCCGGATGGACCGCGGCGGCGCTGCTGCTCGCGCGCCATCTGACGCGCCGGCGATTTCGCCAGTGAGCAAGGCCCGGTCAACGTCCAACCGACTTTGAGGCGACTTGCCCCGACCTGAAGGACTCCCGATGACTGCGCAACGCGATACCCCAGCACCCGTAGAAATCGAGCCCCCGGATAGCGTGCTGATCGCGATCAGTAACGCGCCCGATGCCGCGTTGGCTGAGTCGATGGCTCGCGTGCTGGTCGAGGAGCGTCTTGCCGCCTGCGTGAATCTGCTTGCGCCGTGTCTGTCGATTTACCGCTGGCAGGGCGCAGTCGAGCAGGCCACCGAGGTGCCGATGCTGATCAAGACCACTCGGCGTCGCTGGGCCGCGCTGGAAGCGCGGCTGCGCGAGCTTCACCCCTATGATGTGCCAGAGCTGATCGCTGTACAGCCTGCAGCGCTACTGCCCGCGTACGCAAGCTGGGTGATCAGCGAAACCCGCCGCCCCAACGCCCGCCGTTAGCGCATCGCCTTCATCCAGCGGGCTGCATCCAGCGAAAAATACGTAAGAATGCCGTCGGCGCCTGCGCGGCGCATTGCAAGCAGCGACTCGAGCACGACTGTGCGTTCGTCCAGCCAGCCATTTGCGGCGGCTGCCTTGATCATCGCGTATTCGCCGCTTACCTGGTACACATAGGTGGGTACGCGGAAGGTGTCCTTCACCCGTCTGACAAGGTCCAGGTAGGGCATGCCAGGCTTGACCATCCCCATGTCTGCACCCTCCTGCAGGTCAAACCCGACCTCGCGCAGCGCTTCATCGGAGTTCGCCGGATCCATCTGGTAGGTTTTTTTGTCGCTTTTGCCCAGGTTTGATGCTGAACCCACTGCATCCCGGAACGGGCCGTAAAAGCCTGAGGCGTATTTGGCTGAGTACGCCATGATCCGCGTGTGGATATGTCCTGCAGCCTCTAGCGCGGTGCGGATCGCGCCAATTCGCCCATCCATCATGTCGGAGGGCGCAACGATATCGACCCCAGCCTGTGCCTGAACGAGGGCCTGCTCAACCAGGATGCCGGTCGTCTGATCGTTGATGACGTAGCCGCGCTCGTCAATCACGCCATCCTGACCATGGCTGGTGTAAGGGTCGAGTGCCACATCGGTCAGGATGCCAAGTTCCGGAAACCGGCGCTTCAGATCGGCCACGGCCCGCGGTACCAATCCGTCCGGTCGCGCAGCCTCGCGTCCGTCCGGAGTTTTGAATTTCGGGTCAATGACAGGAAATAGCGCGAGCACAGGGACACCAAGCTCGAGACACTGTTCCGCAACCGGCGCAAGCAGGTCGATCGACAGCCGCTCAACGCCTGGCATTGACGCGACGGGCTGACGGACCCCTTTTTCGTCCAGGACAAACACCGGGTAAATTAAGTTGTCAGGGGTGAGTCTGTGTTCGCGCACTAGCCGTCTGGAGAAGTCGTTTCGACGGTTTCTGCGCAATCTGGTTGCTGGAAATGCCCCAAACGTTGAAAAACCGCTATCCATTGCCATAATTCCCTTGTGTTAAATCAACAATTTCTTGACGCGGTTTGTCCACGACGTATCATGGACAACAGATGATTTTGGTCATCTCCCGCTTCTCCTCCCTGAGCGGGCGCCCTCCGGCTCGGAAGGCATTACTCCCCGAACGTTTGCGCGTTCGGGGTTTTTTTTGCCCTTTGCCAGACTACTCAGGAAGCCCCGGCGGTCCTTGCGCGGTTTGCCTCGACAATCCACTGTTCGATCAGATCTCGCACTGGTTCCACGCCAAGCCCAGTGTTGGCTGAAAACGAGGTCAGCGTCAAGTCATCGTGACAAATCACGTCGTCAAGCGCCTTTCGGACGCTGCTGAGCGTGCGGCTGCGCTCAGCATTGCCGAGCTTGTCTGATTTAGTTAGCAGCACCAATACGGCGCGGCCGGCGGGAAGAAACTCGAGCAGCTGTCGATCGAGCGCTGTGACGCCGCGCCGGCAGTCCATGACCACGACCACGCCAGCCAGACAAGTGCGCGCTTCCAGATAGCGTCCGGCTAACCTGTCCCAGCCAGCGCGAACTGCGGCCGGTGTGGCGGCGTAGCCATAGCCCGGTGCATCGACCAGGAATCCGGTGGGCGCTAGGGTTTCTGGGCCCAGCGCGAAAAAGTTGAGCGCTTGCGTCCGGCCAGGCGTTTTGCTGGCGAACGCAAGCCGCCTGCGCTGACAGAGTCGATTGATCGCCGACGACTTTCCTGCGTTCGAGCGACCGACGAATACCACCTCAGGAACCTGAGGCGCGGGCAACTGCTCGAGGCGGGCAACCGTGGTGGAGAAGCGGGCGGTAAAGAGGAGCGACGACACGAACCCACCTTGCGCCACTGTTGCAGCGCGGTAAAAGACTCACTCTCCCGACCCGTCCACCAGGTCGTCAAGGCCAGTCGTTATTGTACAATTTTGGGTTTGATTTCCGCCGCACCGAGTCCGCCATGTTTCGTCCTGCCTTGATTTCTCTAGTTGTCGTTGCTGCCGTGGGTCTTTCGGTCAGTGCCAGCGCGTTTGCGCAGGCCTCTGGCAAGCCCGACCTCAAGAAGGGTGCGGAAATCGCCTCCCAGGTATGCGCGGGTTGCCACGGCGCCGATGGCAATAGCCCAACGCCTGCTAACCCCAAGCTTGCGGGGCAGCACGCTGAATACCTCGCCAAGCAGCTGTCGAACTTCAAGGTAAAGCCCGGTGCGAAAGAGCCCGAGCGCAACAACGCCGTCATGGCAGCTTTCGCCGCGCAGTTGTCTGATGAAGACATGCGCAATGTGTCGGCGTTCTACGCCTCGCAGCCGCTGTCGCCGGCTGCCGCCCGTGACAAATCGCTGGTTGAACTGGGCCGCAACATTTACCGCGGTGGCATCGCCTCGAAAGGCATTCCGGCATGCGCGGGCTGTCACGGACCAACTGGCGCCGGCATCCCCGCGCAGTATCCGCGGCTTCAGGGTCAGTACGCCGAGTACACCGAGTCGCAACTGACCGCTTTCCGGCAGGGTACCCGTGCCAACAATGCTTCCATGACTGCGATCTCGTCCCGTCTATCTGATGCCGAGATCAAAGCGGTGTCCGACTACATCGCGGGGCTTCGTTAAGCGGGGTTATTTCTTGCCGCAATGCGGCGTCCCCCGCGGGCTAGAAGGGGGTTTTGTTCGCGTTCGCGCGAGCTTTGAGAAGATCGCGGCTTGTCACCAGGAGCCGCCATGCTGATCCGCCGTCACGACGCGAGCGCACCGCCCGCCTCAGAAATCACTCCTCGCGCGATCTGGCGCGACCGTCGTCAGCTGATTGCCGCCGCAGGCGGTGCTGCGCTGGGCGGGGCGTTGCCCATGCTGTCGCCCACCCAGGCGCTGGCCTCGGCCACCATCATGCAGGGCGGGGATCCCAAAGCGCAAAAGCTTTCCGCCAAGCCTTCTAAGTTGTCGACGCCCGAGCGTGCAACGCCCTACAAGCTGGTGACGACTTACAACAACTTTTATGAGTTCGGCACCGAAAAGGACGATCCGATCAAGCACGCCCACCGCCTGCGTACGCGCCCGTGGAGCGTGAAAGTTGACGGGGAGGTGGCCAAGCCCCGCAGCTTCGATATCGAGGAACTGCTGACGCTTGCCCCGCTCGAGGAGCGTATTTATCGGATGCGCTGCGTCGAGGGCTGGTCGATGGTGATTCCCTGGATCGGCTTCCCGATGGCCGAACTGATTCGGCGCGTTGAGCCGACATCGAAGGCCCGGTACGTCGAGTTCGTGACGCTCGCTGATCCCAAGCAGATGAACGGCCTGGCGATTCCCGTGATCAGCTGGCCGTACATGGAAGCGCTCAGGCTCGATGAAGCCATGCATCCGCTGACGCTGCTCACGCTCGGACTCTATGGCGAGGTGCTACCCAAGCAGAACGGCGCCCCCGTCAGGTTGGTGGTCCCCTGGAAGTACGGGTTCAAGAGTGCGAAGTCGCTGGTGAGTATTCGGTTTGTCGAGAAGCAGCCGACCACCAGCTGGATGCAGTCATCGCCAGAAGAGTACGGCTTTTATTCCAACGTCAATCCGGAGGTCAGCCATCCGCGCTGGTCGCAGGCGACCGAGCGCAGGCTCGGCGAAGATGGCTTCATGCAGAAGCGGCGCCCCACGCTGATGCTCAATGGCTATGCGGACCAGGTAGCAAGTCTGTACTCAGGCATGGACCTGCGCCGAAACTTCTGAATCGCCTCTGAATGACAGCCCCGGCCGGCCGACTCTTGGTGCGATGACACCTATCGTGATGGGCCGTCTTCGGCTTGCGGTCATCGGCTTATCGATGCTGCCGATGGGTCGGATCGTGTTGTGGCCGATGATCGATTGGGCCGGGGCCAATCCGGTTGAATTCGTCACGCGATCAAGTGGCACCTGGACCCTGGTTTTTCTGCTGCTCGCGCTGGCGATAAGCCCGTTGCGGCGCCTGACCGGCGCAGCCTGGCTGATGCGCCTGCGCAGACCGCTGGGCCTGGCAAGTTTCGCTTATGCAGTCGCGCACCTCGGAACCTGGGTCTGGCTCGAGCACTGGTTTGAGCTCTCGCCAATGCTCACGGATATCATCAAGCGGTCCTTCATCACGGCCGGCTTTGCGGCCCTGCTGCTGATGCTGCCGCTTGCGCTGACCTCGACCGATTCGATGGTGCGTCGACTGGGGCGTCGCTGGAGCCTGCTGCACCGTCTCGTGTATCCGGCTGCGGTGTTGGCGGTGCTGCATTACTGGTGGCACAAGGCGGGCAAGGCCGACATTGTCGAGCCCGCTATCTATGCGGCGCTGTTGGCGCTGCTCTTGGTGCTGAGGTTGTTGCGGCGGCGGCCAATACCCGCTGAAACGCGCCCGCCTGGCAGTCGCAGCTAGCGCGCGGCGCAGCGCCTGCGACTCAGTCGGGCAGGCGGTGCTCGAGCGCAAAGAGCGACTCGATCGTTTCCCGCTCGCGAATCAGATAGGCACGGGTTCCATCAACCAGCACTTCCGGCGGGCGCGGGCGGGTGTTGTAGTTGGAGCTCATCGCCATGCCGTAGGCGCCCGCTGACATCACGGCGAGCAGATCCCCTTCTGCAAGGCAGAGCGAACGGTTGCGCGCGAGCCAGTCTCCGGACTCGCAGACGGGACCCACGATATCGAACTGCGTGGGTGGCCCCGCGCGAGGCGTTACCGGCTGGACCGCATGCCAGGCTTCGTAGAGGGCCGGCCGCATCAGGTCATTCATGCCGGCATCCACGATTGCAAAATGGCGCTCGCCGTTTTGCTTCAGGTATTCAACGCGTGTGATCAGCGCACCCGCGTTACCGACGATCGAGCGACCGAACTCGAACAACACCTCATAGTGTGCTCCGCGCGGATGCGCATCGAGGCGCTCGAACACTGCGTTGATGAGCGCTGCGCGCGAGGGCGGCTCCTCATCGTCGTAGCGAATTCCGAGGCCGCCGCCAAGATCGATGTGGTGCAGAGCGATTCCCTGTTCGTGCAGGCGATCAACCAGTTCGAGTACTTTGTCGAGCGCTGCAGTGAAGGGCGCGAGGCTGGTGATCTGAGAGCCGATGTGGCAATCGATTCCGACCACCTCAAGATTGGGCAGGCTGACCGCCCGGCGATAGGTTTCCAGCGCCTCGTCGTGAGAGATGCCGAACTTGTTTTCGCGCAACCCGGTCGAGATGTAGGGATGGGTGCCCGCATCAACATCGGGGTTCACCCTGAGCGATACCGGCGCCCGACGGCCGACTTCGCCGGCCACCCGATTGAGCCGTTCAAGCTCGGCACGTGACTCGACATTGAAGCAGCGAACGCCGACCAGCAGCGCCTCACGGAGCTCTTGCGCCGATTTGCCCACGCCCGAAAACACGATACGGTTGGCGGAGCCCCCCGCGGCGATCACGCGCCGCAATTCACCAGCCGACACAATGTCAAAGCCAGCCTGCTCTCGCGCAAGCAGGTCAATGATGGCCAGGTTCGAATTGGCTTTCAGCGCATAGCAGACAAGCACCCGACGACCGGCGCAGGCCTGCGCGAATTCACGCCAGGCTTCGGTGATGGCCTGGCGTGAATACACGTAGCAGGGCGTACCGTATTGGGCCGCAATGTCTGCCAGCGGCAGTGCTTCGACATGCAGTTGGCCATTGCGAAGTGAAAATGCATTCATCGGGAAGAGGGCGACACGGCGCCAGAGTTGGTGGATCCGGAGAGATCAGGTGCGGGCCGAACGGGACACGGTGGCGGACTGCCGTCGGCACAGGCGCGCTTGGGTTGCGGAGTGAGGGTGAGCGGCCCTTTGGTGCCGCACGCTGCGACGGTGATAAGTGCAGACAAGGCGGCGATCAGTAGAATCCGCGACCGGATTCGTGAGGATCGGGCGCGAGGGCTGACAAGGCGTGCGCCCGCTGCGCGAAATTGACCCTTCTCCATGACCGAGGCAGTCTAGCATGAGCACTGAAGTACCCTTCGAGCAATTGATCGACCAGACTCTGCTTGCGATCGAGGATGCCCTCGACGCGGCAGGCGTCGATGTGGATTCCAGCCGAAGCGGGCAGGTTCTCACGCTCGAGTTCGAAGACGGCTCGAAGATTGTGATCAATGGACAGGAGCCGATGCGCGAACTCTGGGTCGCCTGCCGCGCCGGCGGTTTTCATTTCCGTCGCGATGGCGCGCAGTGGACCGATTCGCGGGGCGCGGGTGAGCTGTTTGCGTGCCTGTCGCGTTGGGTCAGCGCGCAGAGCGGCTCTCCGGTGCGGCTGGCGGCACGCTGAGACTGGCGCGCGAGTCGTGGTTTCAGCGCCCGCCTTTCTCAGACGCCGCGATCACGGGTAACTCGCTGCGGCGCTGTACACCGGTATCGATCCGAGGTGCTGAAGGTGGGGGTGCCGCAGCAGGGGCTTCATCTAGCCCAAGACTTCGAATGCCCTGCCCCGGGCGTGTCTCGGTGAGATAGAACTCGCCATCGAGCCGCACGACGCCGGGTGGCGGTACGCGCGCGATGTCGGGTGAACGCGCGAGTGCCTGCCCCATGTACTGGATCCAGATCGGTAGCGCCAGACCGCCGCCGGTTTCCCGCTCGCCGAGCTTGCGCGGCTGATCGTGACCCACCCAGACCGCTGCGGTGATTGCTGGGTTGTAGCCCACGAACCAGGCGTCGTGCGCGTCATTGGTGGTGCCCGTCTTGCCAGCGAGGTCGGTGCGCTTGAGCGTTTGCGCGCGGGTGGCTGTACCCGAGGACACGACGCTTTGCAGCAGGCTATCAACCAGGAAGGCATTGCGCGCATCGATTGCGCGGCGCGACTCATCGCCGGCGCGGCCTGGACGCGCCTGGGCAAGCAGCCGCCCCTGGGAGTCAGTGATGCGGCTGATCAGGTAGGGGTCAACCCGAAAGCCCCCATTTGCAAACACCGAATACCCGGCGGCCATCTGCAGGGGCGTGACCGAGCCCGCGCCCAGCGCCATGGTGAGATACGGGGGATGGCGTTCGGCATCAAAGCCAAACCGGGAAACATAAGACTGCGCGTAATTCGGGCCGATCGCGTCGATCAGGCGGATGGAGACCATGTTCTTTGACTTGGCCATCGCTTCGCGCAGGGTCATCGGACCGTCAAACCGGCCGTCATAGTTCTTGGGCTCCCAGAGCCGGTCGCCGGTACGCCGTGGGTCAATCTGGACCGGCGCATCATTGACGATGGAACTGGTCAGAAAGCCCTTTTCGAGCGCTGCGGAAAAAATGAACGGCTTGAAGCTTGATCCTGGCTGCCGCCAGGCCTGCGTGACCCGATTGAATTTATTGCGTGAGAAATCGAAGCCCCCGACCATCGCGCGGATGGCGCCATCACCGGGGCTGATCGCCACCAGGGCGGCTTCCGCATCAGGGAGCTGGGTGACCTCGAACTGGCCAGGCTTGGGTTCGACGATTCGGATGAGCGACCCCCGCCGAATTCGTCGGGCCGGTGCCGCCCGATCGGTAAGCGCACTTGCCACAAAGCGCAGCCCCTCGCCCTGAATCGTGACCGGCTCAGTACCACGGCCTCGGGTGACCACCACGCGTGAGGGCGAGGCCTGAAGCACCACCGCGGCGATGAACTCATCGACGTCGTCGGCTTCGCCAAGCGCGGTCTCAACCTGCTCTTCAGCCCGCCTCGCGTTGGTGGAAAGTTCGATCTGCGCCTCGGGGCCCCGATAGCCATAGCGGCGGTCGTATTCAAGCAGTCCGGCTCGTATGGCGGCGTTGGCAGCGCGCTGCTCGGCCGCGATCAGTGTGGTGTGGACCACCAGCCCCGCGGAGTAAGTGTCTTCGCGAAACTGCTCCCAGGCGAGCTGGCGCGCCATTTCAGCGGCATGGGGCGCGAGCGGCAGCAGTTCCTGGCGAGGCTTGGCGATACGGAGCGGCTCGTCGAGCGCGGACTGGTATTGGGTATCGGTGAGGAATCCCGCATCGCGCATCCGGCGCAGGATGTAGCGCTGGCGCTCGGTGGCGCGCTTGGGGTTGACCATCGGGTTAAAGCGCGAGGGGGCCTTGGGGAGCCCCGCCAGCATGGCGGCCTGGGCGGCGGTCAGTTCAGCCAGGGGCTTGCCGAAATAAGTTTGGGCAGCCGCGGCAAAGCCATAGGCGCGCTTACCGAGAAAAATCTGGTTGATGTAGAGCTCGAGGATCTGTTCCTTGGTGAGCGTTTCCTCGATGCGCAGCGCGATCAGGATCTCGACGATTTTGCGGGTGTAGGTACGCTCGGGCGACAGAAAAAATTCGCGAGCGAGCTGCATCGTGATGGTGCTTGCCCCCTGCTCGGTGCCGCCCGACATCAGGTTCACGACCGCGGCGCGCGCCACGCCAATCAAATCGATGCCGACATGCTCGAAAAAGCGTGCGTCCTCGGCTGCGAGAATCGCGTTCTTCATTACATCAGGCACATCCTGGATGCGAACGAAGGTCCGGCGCTCTTCGCCGAACTCGCCTATGAGCACGCCATCGGCGGTCAGAATTCGCAACGGAATGCGTGGCTTGTAGTCGAGCAGTGAATCAAGCGGCGGCAGTCGATCGTTGATCAGTAGCGTAGCGAGCGAGCCGCTCAGCACCACCGCGGCAGCGAGCGCAAACGGGGCAACCGCCAGCGCAACCAGAAACCGTCGAAAGGTGAACCGCCGACGGTTGGCAGGTGGTGAAGCAGGCGAAGGGGATGGGGGTGTACGACGGGTCATCACAAACCTGCGCGGCGCACGCGCCAGGTTTTGGCGAGGGATCTCAAATTATACGGGGGCCTTTTCTGATTTAATCCCGAACCGTGCGCAACATAATACTGATTGGCATGATGGGATCGGGAAAGTCCACCGTAGGGCGGCGACT
>CAZORB010000034.1:0-5588 GCA_964581825.1 uncultured Bordetella sp. | reverse complement strand
ATCGTGACCAACGAGCGGGTCAATAGCCTGTACGGCGGGCCGCTGCGTCGCGCACTGTCAGGCGCATCAGCCTGCATTGCGGTAATGCTTGATGAGGGCGAGCAGCACAAAGACTGGGCCTCGCTCAACCGCGTCTTCGACGCGCTGCTCACCGCACAGTTCGACCGGCGCTGCCTGATTGTTGCGCTCGGTGGCGGGGTGGTGGGCGATACCGCAGGCTTTGCAGCCGCCACGTATCAGCGTGGCGTCGACTTCGTACAGGTGCCTACGACCCTGCTTGCGCAGGTGGACTCTTCGGTAGGTGGCAAGACCGCGATTAACCATCCCCGCGGCAAGAACATGATCGGCGCCTTCCATCAGCCTCGGCTGGTGCTTGCCGACACCGACACACTCGCGAGCCTGCCGCCGCGCGAACTCTCGGCGGGGATCGCCGAGATGCTCAAACACGGCGCGATTGCCGATCCGGCCTATCTCAAAGCGCTGGAAGACGACATGGCACGGTTGCGCGCTGGCGACCCGGCTGCCCTGGCGGCGGCGGTGCTCCGGTCGTGCGAGATCAAAGCCCAGGTGGTGGGGGCCGATGAGCGTGAGTCGGGTCTGCGGGCGATTCTCAACTTCGGCCACACCTTCGGCCATGCGATTGAAGCCGGCGCGGGCTATGGCCAGTGGCTGCATGGCGAGGCGGTCGGCGCGGGCATGGTCATGGCCGCAGATTTATCGCATCGCCTTGGTCTGGTTGACGCGGCCGTACCGGCGCGGCTGCGCGAGTCGGTCGCTGCCGCGGGGCTGCCGATTCGGGGCCCCAACTGGCCGGCCGAGCGTTATGTGGAACTGATGAGCGTTGACAAGAAGGCCTCGCAGGGAATCCCGAAGTTTGTGCTGCTGGAGGCCCTGGGGCGAGCCGTGGTGCGAACCGCGCCGGCTGATCTCGTTCATCAGACCCTGCGCGCCTGTTCGGCGGCGCATTAGAGCGGCAGTCGCGCGTGGCCGGGTCGAGTCGAGCACCGTGGGCGGCCGATCCGGCGGCCTCGGCTGGGCGCCTGCACCCGGAGCCCGCGGCAGGCGGACGCACCGAGTTTCAACGCGATCGCGACCGGATCGTCCACTGCACCGCGTTTCGCCGGCGCGAATACAAGACGCAGGTCTTCATCAACCATGAAGGGGATCTGTATCGAACGCGCCTGACGCATTCGATCGAAGTCGCGCAGATCGCCCGCACGATCGCCCGGGCGCTCGGACTGGATGAGGATCTGACAGAGGCGATCGCCCTTGCGCATGACCTGGGGCATACGCCGTTTGGGCACTCGGGCCAGGATGCGCTTGATTCTGTGATGCGCCCCTGGGGTGGGTTTGAGCACAACCTACAGTCGCTGCGGGTGGTCGATCAGCTCGAGCAGCGTTATGCGGGTTTCGATGGCCTGAATCTGAGCTTTGAGACGCGCGAGGGCATTTTGAAGCGCTGCCGGCCGGAACTGGCCGCCTCGCTGGGCGTCGTGGCCGAGCGGTTCCTGCGGGGTGGCTCACCCTGCCTGGAGGCGCAGATCGCCAACCTGGCCGATGAAATCGCCTACAGCAATCATGACGTGGACGATGGGCTGCGGGCTGGGCTGATTGACCTCGATTCGCTTGCGGCAGTCGATCTGTTTGCCAGACATCGCGAGGGGGTCATTCGCCAGCATCCAGGGCTCGTCGAGCGCCGACTCGTGCACGAGACGATCCGGCGGATGATCAGCGAATTGATCGAAGATCTCACCGGCGAGACGCTGCGGCGGGTCCAGCATGCAGGGGTACAAAGCCTCGCGCAGGTGCGAGCGTTGCCACCGCTTGCCGCGTTTTCGGCGCCGATACGCCGTGATCTGACTCAGCTCAAACGGTTTCTGACCGAGCGCCTGTACCGACATCCACAGGTCGATGCGGTGATGCATGCCGCGCGCAGCGTGGTGAGCGACCTGTTTGAGGGTTACCGACGCCAGCCTGAGGCGCTGCCACCCGAGCACCGGGATCGCGCCCAACGGATCGGTGAGCGGGCGATCGCCGATTACATCGCTGGCATGACCGACCGATTTGCGATCCGCGCCCACCGCGATCTGACCGGTCGGCGAGTACTTGAGCTTGATGCGGATTAGGCGGTTGCGGCACGCGTGCCACACGGAATCCGGCGGACCACAGCGGTCGGCTTTACCCTGAAATCGCCGCGCTATACTTTAAAGTTCCGCTCGTAAAAGCCGCGATCGCACCTAGGGAATTTGCGCAGCGCGCAAAATCGGGTTGTTGGATCTTGCGGGGCAGCGTCTTGCCCGGGCGGGTTTTCAACGGGAAATTTCGCAGACGACGATCTTTTCGATACTCGTTCCGCAGTGCAGTATAGGTTGGAGTGTGGGTCGAAGTTTGCTGGTCTGGATCGGGCGAAACGACCTCGTTTAATTTGCGATGACAAGTCGACACGGACGGCGTCCGGTCAAAGGGTTCTGGAGCTTAGACATGTCCTCAGTGAGCAGTGCGCAGCATTCCGCCCCCGGGATTCAGGGCCTTTATGACCCCGCGAACGAACACGATTCGTGCGGCGTCGGTTTTGTCGCCCACATCAAAGGCAAGAAAAGCCATCGGATTGTCGAGCAGGGTTCGCAAATTCTCTGCAACCTCGATCATCGGGGCGCGGTTGGCGCTGATCCTCTGATGGGCGATGGCGCGGGCATGCTGATCCAGATTCCCGATCAGTTTTTCCGCGAGGAAATGGCACGCCAGGGCGTGACGCTGCCGCCAGCGGGCGAATACGGTGTCGGCATGGTGTTTCTGCCGAAAGAGCATGCATCGCGGCTGGCCTGCGAGCAGGAAATGGAGCGCGCCATCCGGGCCGAAGGGCAGACGCTTCTGGGCTGGCGGGATGTGCCGATCGACCGCGACATGCCGATGTCGCCCACGGTGAAGGCCAAAGAGCCGATCATCCGTCAGGTGTTTATCGGTCGTGGCCCCGATGTCATGGTGACCGATGCGCTCGAGCGCAAGCTCTATGTGATCCGCAAAACCGCGAGCCACGCCATTCAGAAACTCGCGCTCGCGCACGGCAAGGAATACTTCGTGCCGTCCATGTCGGCGCGCACCATCGTCTACAAAGGTCTGCTGCTCTGCGGCCAGGTGGTGCAGTATTACCGCGACCTTCAGGATCCGCGCGTGGTGTCGGCCTTCGCGCTGGTGCACCAGCGGTTTTCCACCAACACCTTTCCCGAGTGGCCGCTCGCGCATCCGTACCGGATGGTGGCCCACAACGGCGAAATCAATACCGTCAAGGGCAACTACAACTGGCTGCGTGCACGCGAGGGCGTGATGCGCTCCGCGGTGCTTGGCAGCGATCTCGCCAAGCTCTATCCGCTGGTGTATGCCGGCCAGTCTGACACCGCCACCTTCGACAACTGCCTGGAATTGCTGGTGATGGCCGGCTACCCAATCGCCCAGGCAGTCATGATGATGATTCCTGAAGCCTGGGAACAGCACACGCTGATGGACCCCAAGCGGCGCGCGTTCTACGAGTTTCATGCGGCGATGATGGAACCCTGGGACGGCCCGGCTGCCATCGCATTTACCGATGGACGTCAGATTGGCGCCACGCTGGACCGCAACGGTCTGCGTCCGGCGCGCTACTGCGTCACCGACGACGATATGGTGATCATGGCCTCTGAGTCGGGCGTGCTGCCGATTCCGGAAAGCCGAATCATCAAGAAGTGGCGGCTTCAGCCGGGCAAGATGTTCCTGATCGACCTCGAGCAGGGCCGCATCATCGATGACGCCGAGCTGAAGGCGCAGCTTGCCAACAGCAAGCCCTACCGCGAGTGGATCGAAGCCATCCGGGTCAAGCTCGATGAAATCGGGTCGCTCGATGCTGACATCGAGGCCGATCGCCGCGAACTCGCCCCGGCGGTGCCGCTGCTCGATCGCCAGCAGGCTTTCGGCTACACGCAGGAAGACCTCAAATTCCTGATGACGCCCATGGCGATCAGTGGCGAAGAGGCTGTGGGCTCAATGGGCAACGACTCACCGCTTGCGGTGCTGTCGGCCAAGAACAAGCCGCTCTACAGCTATTTCAAGCAGCTGTTCGCGCAGGTCACCAATCCGCCCATCGATCCGATCCGCGAGCAGATGGTGATGTCGCTGGTGTCGTTTGTGGGTCCGCGGCCGAACCTGCTCGATCTGAACAACATCAATCCGCCGATTCGGCTTGAGCTGTCGCAGCCGGTACTGGATTTCGACGAAATGTCGCGGATCCGCCATATCGAGCACTACACGGGCGATAAGTTTCGCGCGCATACGCTCGACATCACCTATCCGGTTGAGTGGGGTGCGGAAGGCGTTGAGGCGCATATCGCGTCCCTCTGCGCCCAGGCGCGCGATGCGGTGCGCTCGGGCTACAACATTCTGATCGTCTCCGATCGCGGGGTCAGCAGCGCTCGTGTGGCCATTCCGGCGCTGCTTGCGACCAGTGCCATCCACCTCGATCTGGTCGACAACGGACTGCGTACCTCCACTGGCCTGGTGGTTGAAACCGGCTCGGCGCGCGAGGTGCATCACTTCGCATTGCTGGCGGGCTATGGTGCTGAAGCCATTCACCCCTATCTGGCGCTGGAAACCCTCAGCGGCATGTCGCGCGGGCTGCCGGGCGACATGGGTCCCGAAAAAGCCATCAAGCACTACGTGAAAGCGGTCGGCAAGGGGCTCATGAAGGTGATGTCCAAAATGGGCATCTCCACCTACATGAGCTACTGCGGCGCGCAGATTTTTGAAGCGGTGGGTCTGTCTGAAGCGCTGGTTGCACGCTACTTCGCCGGCACCCCATCCAAGGTTGGCGGAATCGGTATTTTCGAGGTAGCCGAAGAGGCGCTGCGGCTCCATCACGCGGCGTTTGGTAACGATCCGGTGCTGGCGCAGGCGCTCGATGCCGGCGGTGAATACGCCTACCGGATTCGTGGCGAAGACCATATGTGGACGCCCGACTCCATCGCCAAACTGCAGCATGCAACCCGCGCGGGCAGTTTTTCGACCTATCGCGAGTATGCGCAGCTGATCAACGACCAGAGCGTGCGGCACATGACGCTGCGCGGGCTGTTCGACTTCCGCTTTGACCAGTGCCAGTCGGTACCGATCGAAGACGTAGAACCCGCATCCGAGATCGTCAAGCGCTTTGCAACCGGCGCCATGTCGCTCGGTTCAATTTCCACGGAAGCGCACACCACGCTCGCCGTTGCGATGAACCGGATCGGCGGCAAGTCGAACACCGGAGAAGGTGGCGAAGACGAAATGCGCTACCGCGCCGAGATGCGCGCGGGCGCGTCGGTGGTCAAAGACGGCGACACCGTGGGCAGCGTGATCGGTCGCGATCGCGTGGAAGCCGATATCGCCCTGAAGGCGGGTGATTCGCTGCGCTCGAAAATCAAGCAGGTGGCTTCTGGCCGGTTCGGCGTCACGGCGGAATACCTCGCAAGCGCCGATCAGATCCAGATCAAGATGGCGCAGGGTGCCAAGCCCGGCGAGGGCGGACAGCTGCCCGGGCATAAGGTGTCGGACTACATCGGCAAGCTGCGACATTCGGTGCCCGG